>NZ_JBVVOU010000004.1:0-395661 GCF_055807635.1 Bradyrhizobium sp. Kon56
CACGGCATAAGCCGTCCAACCATCGCGCAGGGAAGGCCGAGTGATTGGCTACACCTGTATGCTGCTGTGCGGTTTCCTTGCGCTACATTTTCGCGCAGCGGACCGCGGGTGCCAGCCGGCACCCGGTCTTCCCTGCGCCCTCTTGGCTTTGAGGGTGGAATGACCAGGCAAAGCTCGGGCGAAACGCCGCGAGGACGCGAAGGCGTGTCTACGGCTACACACTCCCTGTCATCGCCCGGCTTGACCGGGCGATCCAGTATTCCGGGACAGTTATGATTGAACCGAGAAGCCGCGGCGTACTGAATTCCCCGCTTTCATCGGGGAATGACAGTGGTGCTGGGAGGACGAAGCCGCCGCCTCATACTCCGTCATTGCGAGCGCAGCGAAGCAGAGTCTTACCGCGGAGAGACTCTGGATTGCTTCCGCCTTCGCTAAAGCTTCGGCGGACAAGTCGCTGCCCTCGCAATGACGATGTGGGGAGAATGTGCGCCACACTCCGTTCTCGTGCCCTGGACGCAGCGCAGCGCTTTTGCGGTGCGGCTGCAGAGCCGGGGCCCATCTCGCCGCATCACGCCGTGTCGCCCTGGTCCCGGTTCTGCGCAGCAGCGCCATAAGCGCGTTTACGCGCGTCTTCGACACGCTTTGCGCGTTGCAGCTTGTCCGGAACATGAGAGGCTCTGTGCGCCTTTCAGAGATCGCCACCGCGCGGAAATTTACGCGTGCCTCACCCCTGGTTCACCACGCGCGCGCGGTCGAGATGCTCCTCGATCTTGGGACGGTCGCGGGTGCGCTCGAAACTGGTGCAGAGCAGTTCAGTCTCCTCGAGCGAAACCGGGGCGCGATACAGCCGGCACATGAATTCGGCCGTTGCGCGTCCCTTGCCGGTACCCGGCCCGCGTTCGGCGAGAAACATGCAGTCCCGGCAGACGCTGGCATCGAGCCGCTGATTTGCCGCGTCGAGATGATTGAGGATCTCGCGCAGCGAATCGCGCAGCCTGACGCACTCGTCGGGTCCGAGCGCCGTGACCGCGTTCAGCACGTGATTGACCGGATCGTGCTGGCTCAGGCACTTCTCGCCCTGCGCAGTGACGTGCAGCACGACAGAACGCTTGTCTTCGTGCGACGGCTTTCGCACCAGGAAGGTCTTGCTCTCCAGCGTCTTCACAATCTGCGATGCAGTCGCCCTGGTGGCGCCGATGAAGCCGGCGAGCGCGGAGGGCGTGCGCGAAAACCTGTTGGCGCGGCCGAGAAAGCGCAGCGCCATCCATTCCCGATCGCGCAACCCATGCTGATCGCCTTCGAAATACCAAGCCCTCGCTGCCTGAACCAGCAGCTCCACGGCTTCTCTTGCCAATGGCATGAATTCCTACCTTGCCCCGGGAGTCACGTCTGCGGCGCTCCGGAGCCGCCTTCCGCCGTTGCGCACGAGCCGTTTGCGAGAAGCCGGACCACCGGCAACGTCCGAGACATGCACCGTGCTCTTCTCTCGCGTGAAGGCACGGCCTGCCCGGCGCCCGACCTGGACTGATGAGCACTGCAAGCTATGGCGTGGGAGGCGGTGTTGCTGTGGATATGCCATTCGCGGCGTCGTCGCACGGGAGCCCGAATAGCCGTCGCCACCAGACGATGGATCGGAGTAGTTCAACCGAAGCCCCTAAGGTTCAAGTCATACGCAGACGTTTCTTATCTTCCGACGAAACGATGAATGACCTTCTCAATAAAATCAAGTAGAGACCATCTCGCAGACAGGATGTCGTCGCAGGCGAATGTAACGTTCAAGACAATCTCGCTCCTCGGGACACATGTTGGTGAACGCAATACGCTGTCCCACGAGCAACATGCACGCGACTATGCGACGGTTTTATTGCACGGCCCGTTGGCTGTCGTTGATGCAAGTTGATCGAAGCTTGTGCAGGACGACGATGTGCGTCCGCATGTCATCCACAACTTGTAAGTTCTGCCAAGAATTGTCCGAGGGAACTCACAGGAATTACACGCGGCGGTTGTCCGGACTGAATCAAGGAATCGCCGGTTCAGTCGCTTTCGGCGCGGCTCCGCTACTTTCTCACCCGAACGGTGGAGACGATCACGGCGGAAACCGGAGACGGGCGTGCATGCGCATGCGCTGGAAGCGTGGCGGCATGCGCAATCGCCTGTCGAAAACAACGAGCAAGGTGCGATCGCGTGGCGCCTCGCGCGCCGACTCAATCTGAGTCGCCCTTGAGCATGTCCCGCAGCTCGCGGAACGGATCGGCGCTTGGGGGAGCCGAAGCGTCCTGCCGCATCGCGCCATAGATTCTCGGGACCATGTCGACCGCCTGGTCGAGCCCCGAATCACGTCCCGCCTGGTATCCGCCCATCAGGCGAAGGTCGCGCGTGTCCTCGTATTTGGCGATCATGGCGCGCAGCTTGCTCACCAATTCGCGCTCTTCGGGGTCCCAGACGTTATGGGCGAGACGGGAGACCGAACCCAGAACGTCCACCGCCGGGTAACGTGCCTGGTCGGCGATGTGCCTGGAGAGCACGATGTGTCCATCGAGTGTGCTGCGGATGGTATCGGCGATCGGCTCGTTGTGATCGTCGCCATCCACCAGCACGGAGAAAATACCGGTGATCGTCCCGGATCCCTCCTCGCCGGGCCCGGCGCGCTCCAGAAGGCGCGGCAGATCGGTAAAGACGGTGGGTGCGTAGCCGCGCGCGACCGCGGGCTCACCGGCGGCGAGCGCCACTTCACGGGCGGCGTGGGCGAAGCGGGTGATCGAATCGACCATGAGCAGGACGGATTCGCCCCGGTCTCGGAAATATTCGGCGACCGCCATGGCCGTCTTCGGCGCCAGTCGCCGCATCATCGGGCTCTCGTCTCCCGTCGACACGATCGTGACGGCGCGGTGACGATCGGCGCCCAGCACGTCCTCGATGAACTCGCGCACCTCGCGGCCGCGCTCGCCGACCAGGGCCAGTACGACCGTGTCAAAACCCTGGCTGCGGGCGAGCATCGCAAGCAGCGTCGATTTACCGACACCGGAGCCGGCAAAGATGCCGACACGCTGGCCGGCACAGATCGGGGCGAACAGGTCGATGACGCGTACGCCGGTGCGCAGCGGCTTGTGGACCCGCGCGCGCTTCATGGCCGAAGGCGCCTCCGCCTCGGCCGAGACCGGACGCGACCCGGGGGTGAGAGGGCCCTGTCCGTCCAGGGGCGCCCCGAGCGCGTTGATGACGCGGCCCTTCCAGCTCGGATCGGGCGCGAAGGACAGGGGCGGCATCCGGTAGGCGACCGAGCCGAGGCCGCCGGCGAACTGCCGGTCGAACGGCTTGGCGATGATGCCCTCGCTGTCGATCCGCACCACCTCGCCGATCTGGGGCTTGCCGCCGGAGTTGACGCCGATCAGCTCGCCAAGCCTGACGAAGCGCGACAGGCCGGAGACGCGGAAATGCGTCGACGCGATCTCGGAGATCGCGCCGCTGACGCTTGCCAGGGGAGTGCTCTGCTGAAGCTCCAGCAGCGCCCACTCAAGTTGCCGAAGAGCGTTCAAGGAAACCGTCCAACCTCATTGCGCGCGGGCGCAGTCTATTTGCCGGGTTCGCCCAGCGTCCGGATTGCGTTCTGGAGCGAGCTCTCGGTGCCCTCGATCATCGAATTGGTGCCGTCGAAGGCGCGCGAGGCCGCGATCAGCTTCGTCAATTCCATCATCGGATTGGCGCCCGAGCCTTCGACATAGCCCTGCTTGAAGCCGTCGCGGGAGAAGTCGGCGATCGCGGTCGCAGGCCGGTTGGGCGTGACGCCCGAATTGCCGTAGCGGTCGAGATTGGCGTCGGCGGGAATGTTGAACAGGCCGATGGTGCCGATCTCGTTGTTCTCCTGGGTGATCGCGCCGCTGCGCGCGATCGAGACCGGTCCGCCGTTCGGATCGAGGGTGATCTGCGCGCCGCCGGAATCGATGACGGGGAAGCCGGACACGGTCTGAAGGTCGCCGTTGGCGGCGATCTGGAGTCGGCCGTCGCGCGTATAGACCGTTCCGTTCGGACCGGCGAAGGCGATCCAGCCCTGTCCGACCACGGCGACGTCGAGTGGGTTGCCGCTCTCGGTGATGCTGCCCATCTCGCGCGAGATGATGTTGTCGCCGGGCGAGGAGAAGGCGACCGGGTTCGCGCCCGCCTTGGACAGCACGGTCTCGAACTTCACCACGTCGGTGCGGAACGCCGCCGTGTTGACGTTGGCGACGTTGTTGGCGATCGTCTGGAGGCGCTTTTCGAGAGCGACCTGCGCCGACAATCCTACATAGAGGGCCGATTGCATGACTTACCTGTTGAACTTGATGTTCTGAAGTGTCGTGAGCACGTTGGAATCCATGCCGATCGACGTCGTGGCGCCGCCGATCAGGACCAGCGCCGGGTTGGTCGAGTTGTCGCTCTGGGCCTGGGTCGCATCCCACATCGCCGCGAAGCGCTGCACGAATTTGGTGACCTTGGCCGGGTCCTGGAAATCGGTGAGCTTGATCTTGCTCGTGATCATCTTGGCCTGGGCATCGATATCAGCCGAGCTGATCGTCGACGGCAGGCCGAGCGCCGTCTGCACCACTTGCGTCATCGCCTTGTCCGCGAGGATCTGGTAGGAATTGGTGATCGTGGAGGCCTTGCGCGTGAAATAGAGCGCCAGCCGCAGGCCCTCGTTCTGGTCGCCGGCCTTCTCCTCCATCGTCTGCGTAACGTATTGGGTCGCCGTGCCGGTCGTGGCCGCGGCGGTTTGGGTCGCCTTGTCGCCGAGGGCGGCGAAATTGAAGGCGGCCGCGAATTGCCGGTAGCGGGTATCGGTCAGCTTGTTGGCGAAGGTCTTGTTGTCCGCGATACCCTCGGTCAGCACCTTGCGCATGAACGCCTTGGCATAGGTCATCTCGCTGAGGCCATATGCCTTCATCGCGTAGGAGTAGAGACGATAGTCCTTCAGGAAGTCGTCGATGGTCTTCACGTTGCCGATGTGGCTGAGGAAATAATCGGTGTCACGGCTGACGTCCGGCTGCGTCGCGACCTGTGTCAGCGACTTGCCCATGTCCTTGGTCAGTCTGGTGTAGTCCGCGATGGTGGATAGCATGACACGCGCCCCTCTGGCCGCTCTCGCGACGTCGTCCCAAGCTGCCGTGAATCGCTTGCGCGAGGCTGGCGAGGGGGAAGCCAGCCTCGCGCAAGGCTCGCCAACTAGATATTCCCGATGGGATCGGTGATGGAGCGGCGCGTTGGGCAGTTTCGTGGGGATCGTCATCACGGTAGCGGCACTGCTGGGCGGATTTGCCGCCATGGGCGGGCATCTGGGCGTGCTGATGCAGCCGTGGGAGTTCGTGATCATCATGGGCACCGCGGCCGGCACCTTCATCATGGCCAATCCCTGGAAGACGGTCGCGGATACCGGGCTTGCCTGCGTGCAGGCGGTGACGGGAGCGGTGCCAGGTCAGCGCTACTATCTCGATCTGCTCGGTGCGCTGCACGCGCTGATGCGGGAGCTGCGGGGCAAGGGCCGCAACGAGGTCGAGGCGCATATCGACGATCCCGCGTCCTCCGAGATCTTCAAGGCGTACCCGAGCGTGCTCGGAGATCCGTCGCTGCTCCAGTTCATCTGCGACTACGTCCGCCTCATCATCATGGGTAACGCGCGAACGCACGAGATCGAAGCGCTGATGGACGAGGAGATCCACACCATCGTGAAGAGCAAGCTGGCGCCCTACCACGCGCTGGTGGTGGTCTCGGAGGCGCTGCCTGCGCTCGGCATCGTCGCCGCGGTGCTCGGCGTCATCAAGGCCATGGGCGCGCTTGACCAGTCCCCGAAGCTGCTGGGCGGCTTCATCGGGGCCGCCCTCGTCGGCACCTTTGCCGGTATTTTCCTGTCCTACGGGATCATTTCGCCCTTCGCGATGAAGGTGAAGATGACGCGCGAGAAGCGCTGCCGGCCCTACATCATCGTCAAGCAGACGCTGCTGGCGTTCATGAACGGCGCCATGCCGCAGATCGCCGTCGAGCACGGCCGCAAGATGATCGCGAGCCCCGAGCGGCCCTCGATCGACGTCGTCGAGAACGAGACGATCGCGGGCCCCAAGGCTGTCGTGACCGAGGTTGAACCGAAGGCTGCGCGCGCATCATGATGGAAGCCCTCGAAATCGATCAGCGCAAGCCGCTGCCGAACTATCTGCTGGACGCCGCCGGCATTTCGATCGAGCGCATGCCGATGCTCAATGTGATCTTCGATCGCATGGCGGCATCGTGCACGGACAGCCTGCAGCCGATGGCTGGAACGCCATGCTATTTCTCGGTCAACGGCATCACCAACGACCGTGTCGGCGACATCATCAAGGACTACGAGGCCAACGCGGTTGCGGCGGTGCTCTATGCCGAGCAGTGGGACTCCCGCATCATCATCATGCTCGACCGCGACTTCGTGTTCACCATGGTCGAGGCGATGTTCGGCTCCGATGGCGCCGAACCGCCGCTCGACGTCGAGCGCAGCTTCTCGAACATCGAGATCCGCCTGGTCCAGGCGCTGTTCGAGCGGTTCGCCAAGGCGCTGCAATCCGCTTTCGCCGGCACCTCCAACGTCACCTTCCGCGTCGAGCGGGTCGAGACCGCCATGGCGTCGCTGGCGATCGGGCGGAGCGGCAACATGTCGATCTGCGCGAACATCATGCTGCAGGCGCTCTACCGCGGCGGTCAGATGTTCCTCATCATCCCGCATTCCGCGCTCAACCCGCTCAGGCAAAAGCTCGCGACCGTCGTCGTCAGCGACGGCCGCGCGGCCGATCCGCGCTGGCGCGAGCAGATGGAGACCGAGGTTCACCGCACCGAGGTGACGCTGAGCGCCGTGCTGGACGAGAAGATGATTTCGCTGGGCGACGTCGTGAAGTTCCAGGTCGGACAGGTGCTCGAGCTCGAAGCCACGCCGCGAACGCTGGCTCGGCTCGAGAGCAACAACCAGGTGCTGTTCTGGTGTCAGATCGGCCAGCTTGATGGCTATTACGCCATGCAGGTGGCAGATCCCGTCGATCAGAAACGGGAGTTCGTCGATGATATCCTATCTCGTTGATGCCGTGCTGCTGATCGCGCTCGCCTTCACCAGCATGCGGGTGACCCGGATGCATCGCGAGCTGGCGCGGTTGCGCAGCTACCAGGGCGAGTTCTCGACCATCGTCCAGGAGACGGCGGGCGCGTTCGACACGGTCATCACCGCGGCGCATGATTCCACCGCAAATCTCGGGCGGCTCGCCAACGTGCTGAGCACGAAGATCGACCAGGCCCACGAGGCGATCGCGGCGCTCGATGCGAGGAGCGGACTCGCATCCGCGGCGACCGCGGGCGGCGCCGACGTGAACAAGCATTGAAGCCGAAGCCGGCGGAATAAATACGATCGGAACGTCGCGGCGCTCCGGGAGCGGAAATACCAAGAGGCGATACCAAATGGCGCAATCCTTCGACTATGAGTCAGCATCGGCGTCCGACGAGGGGCATACGGAGACATCTCCGCTGGAGCGGCTGGCGGAGATCGCCGCGCGCACTGCGGAGGAGACCGGCAAGTTCGCCAATGTCGATGCGATCCTGCGCATTCCCGTGACCATGCAGGTGGTGCTGGGATCGGCAACCATTCCGGTGGCAAACCTGATGAAGCTCGGCCGTGGCGCGGTGGTTCCGCTCGACCACCGGGTCGGCGAACCCGTCGACGTCGTCGTCAACGGTCGCGTCGTCGCCCGCGGCGAGGTCGTCGTGGTCGAAGAAGACAATTCCCGCTTCGGCGTCTCGCTCACCGAAATTGTCGGGCCGTTGGGACAGGGTGATACCTGACCATGGCCGCACAGGTCGGCATGGCTCCCATCAAGCAGCGCGGCGTCGCCACGCTGGGCGGAACGGAGAAGGTCGCGGCACTCCTGCTCGCCATGGGCCGGCAGGCGGCCGCCAGCGTGCTCGCGCAGTTCGAGCCGCAGGATATCCGCACCGTGACAAAGGCCGCCGCCGAGCTACGGCCGATCACGGCGCAGGAACTGGAAGCGATCGTCGAGGAGTTCGCCCAGCAGTTCTCAATGGGCGCCAACATTCTCGGCACCCTCGGCGGCCTGGAAGCTGTGCTCGGCGACGTGCTTCCGGCCGATCAGGTCTCGGCGATCATGTCGGACCTGCTCGGCAATTCGAGCCGGTCAGTGTGGGACCGCGTCTCGTCGGTGTCGGAAAACTCGCTGGCAAGCTACCTGTCCAAGGAGCATCCGCAGACCGCAGCGCTCATCCTGTCCAAGGTCAAGCCGTCCTGCGCCGCCAAGGTCATGAGCCAGCTGCCGTCGAGCCTGCGCAACGAGCTGATGCGGCGCGTGCTCAGCCTCAAGCCGATCGTCGACGACGCCATGAGGGTCCTCGAGAAGACGCTGCATGAGGATTTGACGCTGAATTTCGCCCGCAACCTCGGCGCGGACACCTATGCCCGCGTCGCCGACATCATCAACAAGATGGAGCGCGGACACATCGAGGACATGCTGAAGAGCCTGTCGGAGAAGCGGCCGAAGTCGGCCGAAGTGCTGAAGGAGCTGCTCTTCACCTTCGACGACGTCACCAACCTGACGCCGAAGGCGCGCACCATGATCTTCGACCAGGTGCCGACCGATCGCATCGTGATCGCGCTGAAGGGCACTGACAAGCACTTCCGCGAGATGATCCTGTCCTCGGTCGCCTCGCGCGTCCGCCGGGTCGTCGAGCACGAACTCGCCATTGGCGAACCGTCGAACCAGCGCGACGTGCTGGAGGCGCGGCGCGTGATCACGGACCTCGCGCTCGACCTCGCGGAAAAGGGCGAAATCGAGCTCAACCCCGAGCAGGAGGATGAGCTGGTCTTTCGCTGACCGCTGAACGGGCATGGCAGAAACAACCGATCAGGAGAGCAAGACAGAAGAGCCGACCGAGAAGAAAGTCCGCGATGCGCTCGAACAGGGCAAAATCCCGGTCTCTCGGGAGGCTTCCATCTTCGCCTCGATGGCCGCGCTGATGGTGATCCAGGCGTTCCTGATCGGTCAGGGCGTGCAGCAATTGACGCCGATGCTGACGGGCTTTCTCGACGATCCCGACGGCTTCCCTCTCAGCACCGGGGCCGACGCCCAGAATCTCCTCATCGTGGTCGGGCTT
The DNA here is from genome assembly GCF_055807635.1 of Bradyrhizobium sp. Kon56. Lineage (NCBI taxonomy): Bacteria > Pseudomonadati > Pseudomonadota > Alphaproteobacteria > Hyphomicrobiales > Nitrobacteraceae > Bradyrhizobium > Bradyrhizobium sp. Kon56. The sequence goes on from NZ_JBVVOU010000004.1 coordinate 9,145, forward strand.
CAGGCACTGCGATTCCTGACGCCGCTCGTCGTCACCCTGGCGGCGTTCGGGCTCGCAGCCTCGCTGTTGCAAAATGCTCCCAGCCTGGTGCTCCAGCGCATCACGCCGGACCTTTCGCGAATCTCTCCGCTCGGCGGCTGGAGCCGGCTGTTTGGATCGCAGGGCCTTGTCGAGTTCGCCAAGTCGCTGTTCAAGCTCGCCGCGGTCACCGTCGTCGTCGCGTTCGTGCTGCGCTCGTCGGAAGCGAAGGCGTTCGAGGCGATGTACACCGATCCGGTCGCGCTGCCGGAGATGATTCTCAACATCGCCATGCGAATCGTCTCGGCGATCTGCATCGCGACCATCGTCCTGGTCGCGGTCGATCTGGCTTGGGCGCGCTTCCACTGGCGGCGCGAGCTGCGCATGACGCGGCAGGAGATCAAGGACGAGCACAAGCAGGCCGAAGGCGATCCGCTGATCAAGGCGCGCCTGCGCTCGCTGGCGCGCGACCGCTCGCGCCAGCGCATGATCGCCTCCGCATCGCGCGCGACGCTGGTGATCGCGAACCCGACGCATTTCGCGATCGCGCTGCGCTACAATCGCGAGGAAAATCCGGCCCCGATCGTCGTGGCGAAGGGCATGGACGTGATTGCGCTGAAGATCCGCGAAGTCGCCGAGCAGAACCGGATTCCGGTGATCGAGAACAAGGCGCTGGCGCGCGCGCTCTACGAGGCGGTTCAGGTCGACCAGGTAATTCCGGCGGAGTTCTTCCGGCCGGTCGCCGAGATCATCTACTTCCTGCAGTCCAAGCAGACGCCGCAGTCCGAGAAGGTCCAGTAGAATTCCGAGGACGGCGTCCCTTCCATCAGCCTGACGAAAGCTTGCGACCCTAAGGTTACACCGTCTGAACCAGAATGGTGCTGCCGTGGGACCGCTCTATCTCTTCGAACTCGCATCGTCGCAGGCGCGATACCTCGAGCTCCGCCAATCGACGATCGCCACCAACGTCGCCAACGCCAACACGCCGGGCTTCAAGGCGCGCGACGTCGAACCCTTCAACAAGGTGCTCGACGGCATGCCGGTGAGACTGGCGACCACGTCGCCGTCGCACCTGCAGCTCTCCCCAGCCGAGAGCGACACGCGGGCGACTGCGAAGAAGGACAGCTGGGATGTGGTTCACTCCGGCAACTCCGTCAGTCTCGAGCAGGAAATGATCAAGGGCAGCGACGTCAGTCGCGATTACTCGATGAACTCGGCGATCGTGCGGTCGTTTCACCGCATGCTGCTGTCGAGCGCGAAGACCTGAGGTGAACTGACATGCTGGACTCATTGCAATCCTCGTTGACGGTCGCGAGCTCCGGGCTCGAAGCGCAGTCGACGCGCATGCGCATCGTCTCGGAGAACCTCGCCAACGCGACGTCGACAGGGCGCTCAGCCGGCGCCGATCCCTATCAACGCAAGACGATCACCTTCGACGCCGCGATGGACCGCGCCTCGGGCGCGCAGCTGGCGAAGGTCAAGGAAATCGGGGTCGACACCACGCCTTACCGCGTGGAGTACGAGCCGGGGCATCCCGCCGCCGACAAGGCCGGCTACGTCAAGCTGCCGAACGTCAACATGATGATCGAGATGGCGGACATGCGGGAAGTCAACCGCTCCTATGAAGCCAATCTGCAGGTCGTGAAACAGGTGAGGTCGATGCTGGGCATGACCATCGACCTGCTGAGGAGCTGACAATGCTTGAAGCGATTTCATCCACGGCGATTTCGGCCGGGCAAGCGGCAAGCCGCGCGACCGAGACGCAGGCCATCTCGCCGGCGGCGACGCCCGCGATTCAGTCCGGTGGCGACGTCGGATTCGAATCGGTCATGAAACAAGTGACGACGGACGCGATCGGGACGCTGAAGGCGGGCGAGGCGGCCTCGGTCTCGGCGATGCAGGGCAAGGAATCGACGCGGCGCGTCGTCGAGGCGCTGATGTCGGCCGAGCAGGCCTTGCAGACGGCGGTCGCAGTTCGCGACAAGGTCGTGCAGGCCTACCAGGAAGTCGTTCGGATGTCGATCTGATCAAGGAGTGACGCTGTGAAATCGCTTGCCATCGCGGCCACGGGCATGAACGCCCAACAGACCAACATCGAAGTCATCGCCAACAACATCGCCAACATCAACTCGACCTCGTACAAGCGGGCGCGTGCCGAGTTCACCGATCTGTTCTACCAGATGGACCGCATGCAGGGCGTTGCGAACACCAGCGGCTCGTCGCCGATTCCGGAAGGCGCCAATCTCGGCCTCGGGGTCAAGTCGGCGGCAATCCGCAAGCTGCATATCCAGGGCGCGCTCACGCAGACCGGCAATCCCTACGACATGGCGATCAACGGCCGCGGCTGGTTTCAGGTGCTCGGTCCGAACAACGAGGTGCAGTATACCCGCGCGGGTTCGTTCAACACCAATGCCAATAGTCAGCTCGTCACGACCGACGGCTATCTGCTGGATCCGGCAATCACGGTGCCGCAGGGAACGGTCCAGGTCACGGTCAACCAGACCGGACAGGTGTTCGCCAAGCTGGATACGGAAGTGAACCCGAGGCAAATCGGGCAGCTCAATCTCGCCAATTTCGCCAACGAGGCCGGGCTCGAACCGCTGGGCAGCAATCTCTATCGCGAGACCACGGCGTCCGGCACGCCGGTCGTCGGGCTGCCCGGCGATTCCGGCTACGGCAAGATCAACCAGCAATATCTCGAAGCCTCGAACGTCGATCCCGTCAAGGAAATCACCGAGTTGATCTCTGCCCAGCGCGCCTACGAAATGAATGCCAAGGTGATCCAGGCCTCGGATGAAATGGCCCAGACGGTCTCGAAGGGCATGCGCTAGTTCCGGTGTATCCATGTTGAACAGGATGGGCTCGTTCATGCGCGGGATGGCCGCAGTGCTGCTGGTTCTCGTCTCGGCGCGTCTCGCCGCGGCCGAGGAGAAGCGGCTCCCCGTGCCGGCCGTCTCGATCCGCGCCGGCGAACTGATCCGGGACGACATGATCACCGAGCGCGCCTTTGCGCCGAACGTGCTCGGCGTCGCCATATTCATCGAAGGACGCCAGGTCCTGGTCGGCCGCATGGCGCGCCGCGCGCTGCTGCCCGGCCAGCCGATCCCGACCAACTCGGTGGAGGATCCCTGGACGGTCGCCCGCGGCGCCATGGTCAAGGTCGTGGTCGAAGACAGCGGCCTGTCGATCGTGACCTACGGCGCAGCGATGCAGTCCGGCGCGCCCGGCGCGCTCATCCCGATACGAAACACCGATACCGGTGTGATCATCAGGGGCGTTGTCCAGCCGGACGGCACCGTCAAGGTCGTGGACGGGTCATGACCAGAGTCCTGCTTGCGCTCGTCCTGCTCGTTTCCGCCGCCAGCGCCCAGGCCGCCGTCCGCATCAAGGACATCGCGGACATCAAGGGATTGCGCGAAAATCAGATCGTCGGCTACGGCCTCGTGATCGGCCTGAACGGGACTGGCGACACGCTCCGCAATGCGCCGTTCACGGAGCAGTCCCTGCAATCGATGCTCGAGAACATGGGCATCAATGTCAGGAACGAGACCACCAGCACCAACAATCCGCCGCGTCCGACGACGCTGCGCACGCGCAACGTCGCGGCCGTCATGGTGACCGCGGACCTGCAGCCCTCGATCGGTGCGGGCGAGCGCATGGACGTGACGGTGTCATCGCTCGGCGATGCGACCTCGTTGCTCGGCGGCACCCTGGTGATGACGTCGCTGCGCGCGGCGGACGGAGCGGTCTATGCAGTGGCGCAAGGCGCCGTCACGGTCGCCGGCTACAGCGTCGGGGGCCAGGCCCAGAACGTCAGCCAGGGTACGCCGACCGCGGGTCGCATCCCGAACGGCGCGCTGGTCGAGCGCGAGGTGCAGGGTAGTCTCCATGAAATGGAATATCTTGTGCTGGAGCTCAAGAACCCCGACTTCGTCACCGCAACGCGAATCCTCGACGCCATCAACCGCTACGCGGGCGGACGCTACCGCGCCCAGATCGCCTTCGAGCGAGACTACCGCACGATCGTGCTGTCGAAGCCGCGCCACATCGGACCGGTCCGCTTCCTTGCCGAAATCGGCGAGCTGACGGTCGAGCCGGACACGCCGGCGCGGGTGGTGATCAACGAGCGTACCGGCACGGTGGTGATCGGACGCGACGTGCGGATATCGACCGTTGCCGTGACGCACGGCAATCTGACGGTCCGGGTCACCGAGCTTCCCGTGGTGTCGCAACCCGCGCCGTTCTCGAAAGGGCAGACGGTGGTCGTGCCCCAGACCGTGGTCGAGGCCAACGAAGCCGGATCGCAGGTGGCGATCCTGAGCGGCGTCGATCTCCAGCGCCTGGTGCGCGGCCTGAACCAGATCGGCCTGAAACCATCCGGCATCATCGCGATCCTCCAGGCGATCAAGACGGCTGGCGCCCTCCAGGCGGATGTCATCGTGCAATGACGCGTAAGCGCCGTGCAAGCTTGGTCGCTCAATGCTCTCTCGACCGAGAATCGCACGCGGGCCGATGTTGAAGCTGGATCATAAAGCCAAACTCCTCCTCCTGGTCGCAGCCTCCGCGCTCGCGAGCGCTTCGCCCGTTCTGGCGCTGGATGAGGCCAAGCCGTCGAAGCCGCTCAACCTGCTGTCCTTCGCGCGCGCCCGTGCGTCTGGCCCACAGAAGCCAATCTCATCGATCCCGAGCGACAATGCGTCGATGCGAGCGACAGCGTGGGCAGCCGAAGATTCGGGACCAGTGATCACGGGTGCCGTTTCGGCCTCCGAGAAGCCCGCGTCGGCACCCACAGCCGCGGCGCGACCGGCCAAGCCCGGCAGCGTCACGGCGCCGCCGAAGCCGGTGCCGCCCCAGGCCGCTGCAACCGCGGACAACGAAGTCGCCCTGTTCTGCAGCAATGTCGCCGACTCCGCCGCCGATGCAAGGCTGGCCTGGCAGCTCAAGGAGCTGGAGAAGGCCGAGAACCAGCTTCGCGAGCGGATCGCCGAGGTCGAGGCCAAGCGCGCGGAATATGAGAAGTGGATGGCGTTGCGCGACGAGTTCCTGAAGAAGGCCGAAGCGAGTGTGGTCGAGATCTACTCGCGCATGAAGCCGGATGCCGCCGCAACCCAGATCGCCGGGATGGCGGACGAGACGGCTGCGGCCGTGCTCGCAAAGCTCAGCCCGAGGAGTTCGAGCGCAATCTTCAACGAGATGGAGACGGGCCGCGCGGCGCACCTCGCCGATCTGCTCGGCGGGATGCGTCGCGTGGATGACGGAAAGACCAAATAGATGAAGAATCTGATCCTCATCCTGTCGCTGTTATCGCTTGCGGGATGCGTCACTGATCCGGCCGAGGTCCTGACTGGCCCGCGACTGTCGCCGGTCGGGAGCGGCCTGAGGACGCAGGCCGATCCGATTCCCGTGACCCCCCGTATGCACTCGCCCGTCAGCTATCGCTCGACCTGGGACGACGGCACCGACCTCTACCGCGATCCCCGCGCCCGGCGCGTCGGCGACGTCGTGACGGTGATCATCTCGATGCAGGACAAGGCCAAGCTCGACAACAAGACCGGCCGCTCGCGCGATTCGCAAATCAAGTTCGGACTCGACTGGCTGATGGACGTTGCGGGATGGCAGGACAAGGGCTCGACGAGCGCCAACCTCAACACCAACACCCAGATCAAGGGCAACGGCCAGATCGACCGCACCGAGGATATCAAGCTGTCGATCGCAGCCATCGTCACCGACGTGTTGCCGAACGGCAATATGATGATCAGCGGCTCGCAGGAATTCAAGGTCAACACGGAAATGCGCGTGCTCAACGTCGGCGGCATCGTGCGTCCACGCGATATCTCGCGAACCAACACGATCTCCTACGAGAAGATCGCCGAAGCGCGCGTGGCCTATGGCGGTCGGGGAAATCTCTCTGACGTGCAGCAGCCTGGATGGGGACATCGGATCTATGACGCCGTGGCACCGTTCTGAGATGCGCTCCCGTCGGGCCGCGTCACGAGGGCAGGGGACGTCATGCGCCTGATTGTGGCCATCGTGGTGCTGACCCTGATCGCGATCGGCGCGGGCGCGCTTGCCGGCCTGCATCTGTTTGCGGCCGCCGAGCGCGTCGCGGATGCGAAGAAAACCGCCACGCCGCCGCCTCTAGCCTCGAGCTACGCCGGCAGCGCGCGGCTCAGGAAGCTGTCCCCGATCGTGACCAATCTCGGCGCGCCGGCCAACAACTGGGCCCGCATCGAAGCCTCCATGGTGACCGACAGCATGAGCGACGAGGATGCCGGCATCCTGGCGGCCCATATCAGCGAAGACATCGTCACCTATCTGCGTTCGGCGACGGTGGCGCAGTTCGAGGGATCGCGCGGGCTTCAGCATCTGCGCGACGACCTGACCGAACGCGCCAATATCCGCTCCTCGGGCAAGATCCGCGAATTGATCATTGAGACGTTGGTGATTCAGTGAAACTGAGAGTCCTGCTGCTTGCGTTGCTCTTGGTCGTGCTGCCCGAAGTGGCACTGGCCCAGATTCCGGACCTCAATTCGCTGCTGCCACCGGGCAACGGCTCGACCAGCGGCCGGATCATCCAGCTGATGGCGGTGATCACGGTGCTGTCGGTGGCGCCGGGACTGCTCATCATGGTGACGAGCTTCACGCGATTTGCGGTGGCGCTGTCATTCCTGCGCGCCGGTCTCGGCCTTCAGACCACGCCGGCCAATCTGGTGCTGATCAGCCTCGCGCTGTTCATGACCTTCTACGTGATGGCGCCGACCTTCGACCGCGCCTGGGAAACCGGCATCCAGCCGCTGATGAAGAACGAGATCTCGGAGGAAGAGGCCTATCTGAAGATCACCGATCCGTTCCGCGAATTCATGCTGGCCCATGTTCGCGACAAGGATCTGCAGACCTTCGAATCGCTCGCCGCGGAGAGCTTCCGCAGGAAGTTCGACGACAAGCGCGTCGACATGCGCGTCATCATTCCGGCCTTCATGATTTCCGAGCTCAGGCGTTCGTTCGAGATCGGGTTTCTGATCATCCTGCCGTTCCTCGTCATCGACATGATCGTGGCGACGCTGACCATGTCGATGGGGATGATGATGATGCCGCCGACGATCCTAGCATTGCCATTCAAGATGCTGTTCTTCGTGCTGATCGACGGCTGGAACCTGCTCGCCTCAGGGCTGGTGCGGTCGTTCTCGTGATGGCAACGAGCGCCAGAGGAATGGTTATGGTTAGCGAGAAGTACCGGACTATGGTTACCAAAATGTACTGTTAACCATCTGATTTTACAGCGTAATTCAAGCCAATCTTAATCCACGCGCAAGATTCGGCGTGCTAGCAATGCGTCACGGCGGGTTGGACCCCACCCACATCAGTCCAAAGGCATGATGCCGCCCCTCCGTACCGGTGAAAGCCCGGTATGTCCCCTCGTGAAAATGTAACGCGTACATAAAGGGACATTCGCAATGTCAAGCCTGCTTACGAACTCGACCGCCATGACCGCACTCCAGACCTTGCGGTCTGTGAGCTCGCAGCTCTCCACCACGCAGACCCGCATCTCCACCGGCCAGCGCGTCTCGACCGCTTCGGACAACGCTGCCTACTGGTCGATCGCGACCTCGATGCGCGCCGACAACGCCGCGCTCTCGGCGGTCTCCGACTCGCTCGGTCTGTCGGCTGCGACCGTCGACACCGAATATACCGCTTTGACCACAGTCATCGGCGACAAGGACTCCGGCCTGACCAAGCTCCAGTCCCTGCTGGTCGAAGCCAAGACAGCCGGTATCGACCGCAGCAAGATCCAGGCCGACGTCACCCAGATCCAGCAGCAGATGAAGGCGACAGCCAATGCGGCGACCTTCAACGGCATCAACTGGCTGAGCACGACCGCCACCACGCCAACGACCTTCAGCCTGGTGTCGTCGTACTCGCGTGTCGGCGGCACGCCCACCATCGGCTCCATCACCGTGACCACCGCCAACTACTCGCTCTACACCTCGGCGCAGGGGGGCATTCTGGACACGGCCGGCTCGACCGCTCCGTCGATCGACACGATGAGCATCTCCGCACTGACCGACTCGGCAGCTGACCAGACCACGCTCGATGGCTACATCGCGCAGGTCACCGCTGGCATCAACTCGGTGGCCTCGGCCGCCGCCAACCTCGGTGCTGTCAAGAACCGCCTCTCGACCAACACGGACTTCGTGAAGTCTCTGATGGACTCCGTGGATCGCGGTATCGGCCAGCTCGTCGACGCCGACATGAACCAGGAGTCCACCCGGCTGTCGGCCCTCCAGGTCCAGCAGCAGCTCGGCGTCCAGGCGCTCTCGATCGCCAACAACAGCAGCCAGAGCATCCTGTCGCTGTTCCGCTAAGCCTCGAACCATCCGAAGAGGGCCGCGCTTCTTGCGAAGCGCGGCCCTTTTGTTTGGCGTGACGTCGCGCGCCGCAATTTCGGCCGCCTTGTTGCGGCAAAGCCACAGAGCCACAAGCCTCGCACAAGCTTCGCGGGCTATCGTCGCCGTTACGACAGGTTGGGCCTTGACGCTTCTGCGCAGCCCAAAGGCATGACGCCGCCCTGCCGTACCGGTGCAAGTCCGGTATGTCCCAAACTCAATCCAATCTCCAAAGGGACATCAAAATGGGTTCTAGCCTCCTCACCAACTCGTCTGCAATGACCGCGCTGCAGACCCTTCGCAACGTCAGCTCGCAGCTCGCGACGACGCAGAACCGGATCTCGACCGGTATGCGCGTGTCCACGGCCTCGGACAACGCGGCCTATTGGTCGATCGCGACGTCGATGCGCTCCGACAACGCCGCGCTTTCCGCGGTCTCCGACTCGCTCGGTCTGTCGGCCGCGACCGTCGACACCGAATATACCGCTCTGACCTCGGTCATCGGCGACAAGGACTCCGGCCTGACCAAGCTCCAGGCGCTGCTGGTCGAAGCCAAGACCGCCGGTATCGACCGCACCAAGATCCAGGCTGACATCACCCAGATCCAGCAGGATATGAAGCTCAAGGCCAACTCGGCGACCTTCAACGGCATCAACTGGCTGAGCACGACCGCCACCACGCCGACGACCTTCAACCTGGTGTCGTCGTACTCGCGTGTCGGCGGTACGCCCACCATCGGCTCCATCACCGTGACCACCGCAAACTACTCGCTCTACACCTCGGCGCAGGGCGGCATTCTGGACACGGCCGGTTCGACCTCCCCGTCGATCGACACGATGAGCATCTCCGCGCTGACCGACTCGGCAGCTGACCAGACCACGCTCGACGGCTACATCGCGCAGGTCACCGCCGGCATCAACTCGGTGGCCTCGGCCGCCGCCAATCTCGGTGCCGTCAAGAACCGCCTCGCGACCAACACGGAGTTCGTCAAGACCCTGATGGACTCCGTGGACCGCGGTGTCGGCCAGCTCGTCGATGCCGACATGAACGCGGAATCGACCCGCCTTCAGGCGCTCCAGACCCAGCAGCAGCTCGGCGTTCAGGCGCTCTCGATCGCCAACCAGAACAGCCAGAGCATCCTGTCGCTGTTCCGCTAAGCCGCGGCTTCGAAAACGACCGTGCTCCCCAGGGAGCACGGTCTCCGCCATGAACGGCGGATCTCGGCACACGACGTGCCAACATCGATTTCCTGACGTCGCATCCCAGGCAACATGCCGTCGCCGATCGCACCGCGATGCAACCGGCCGTCCGCCTGTTGCCGACGCGCGCGATTGCGTCACTCGCTCTCTGGTAAAATTGCAACGCCTCGCCTGCGAACCGACACATTCGTGGTCTCGCGCAACCTTCAGACAAGGTTGGCAGCAGAGTGTCCTCTACGTTCGCATTGGTACGAGGTCACATGCTGCTCAGTCGTGCGCAGGTACAGCAACTGCTCAACAATCTGCTGGAGCTTGGGCCGCGACGCCTGATGGCTTTGGGATTGATCGGTTTCGCCGTTCTCGTCACCGTCGTGGGCGGCGCCTATTATCTGAGCCGGCCTGAATTCGAAACGCTCTATACCGGCCTTTCCCGCGAAGACGTGACGCGCATGGGTGCAGCGCTGCGCGAGCAAAACATCACCTTCGACGTCAACACCGCCGGCGACGCGGTCTCGGTGCGTCCGAGCCAGACCATGCAAGCGCGGATGCTGCTCGCCGAGAAGGGGCTGCCGACCAGCGCCAATTCCGGCTACGAGCTGTTCGACAAGATCGGGTCGCTCGGTTTGACCTCGTTCATGCAGGAGGTCACCAAGCTCCGTGCGCTGGAAGGCGAAATCGCGCGCACGGTGCAGTTGATGAAGGGCGTGAAGGCGGCGCGGGTGCATATCGTGATGCCGGTGCGAGGGTCGTTCCGCGCGACGCAGCAGCCGCCTTCGGCATCGGTCGTGCTGCGCACCGACGGCGCCATCGAGGCGCGCACGGCGCAGTCGATCCGTCATCTCGTCGCGGCGGCCATTCCGGGCATGAGCCGCGACAAGGTCACGGTGCTGGACGCCGACGGTTCGATGCTGCTTGCCGAAGAGGACGAGGCCACTGCCGCTCCGACCAAGATGGCGAGCCTGCAGAAGACGGTCGGCGGAATGGTGCAGGAGAACATTCGCAAGGCGCTGACGCCGTATCTGGGCCTCGACAATTTCGAAGTGAGCGTTGCATCGCAGCTCTCCACCGACAAGCGGCAGATCAACGAAACCGTCTACGATCCGGAGAGTCGCGCGGAACGTTCGGTCCGGAACGTCCGCGAGAACGAGAAGTCACAGAACGCGGACCGTTCGCAGCCGACCACTGTGCAGCAGAATCTTCCCGACCAGCAGGTGAACGCCGGCGGCACCAAGAATTCCAGCGAGGACAAGACCCGCCGCGAGGACGTCACCAATTTCGAGGTCTCGTCCAAGACCACGACGACGGTGAGCGACGGCTATTCGGTGAAGAAGCTGTTCATTGCCGTGCTGGTGAACCGCGGGCGGCTCATTGCCGACCTGGGCGACAAGAGCAACCAGGCCATCGTCGACAGCAAGCTCGCCGAGATCAGTCAACTCGCAGCCACGGCCGGCGGCCTCGACAAGGCGCGCGGCGACCAGATCCAGGTGACGGCCGTCGATTTCATCGAAGGCTCGCGCGAACTGGCGCCGGTGCCGCCGATCAGCTTCGTCGAGATGATCAACAAGCAGCTCGGCAGCGTCATCAACGCGGTCACGATCCTGGCCGTCGCTTCGATGCTGGTGTGGTTCGGACTTCGTCCTGCAGTCAACGGCATTTTGACCCATCGCGCGGCGCAGGAGCAGACCGAGGCGGCGGAAGCCGCCCAGCTCCAGGCAGCCGCCGGCGCCCTCACGCTGGCGGACAGCGAAGAGGCCGAGCTCAACCTGGTCGAAGACCTCGAAGGCAAGATGCAACGAACGCCGCAGAAGCGGTTGGAGCAGATCGTCCGTCTCGATCAGATGCAGGCGGCAGCGATCCTTAAAGACTGGATGCGACGCGAGGAGGCGGCATGAACGCGGCAATCGGAAAGCTCCTGACGCAGTTCGATGCGAACGGGCGGGTCAAATCGCCTCCGCCTCCACCGCCGCCCAAAATCCAGGATGTGCTGACGAGGCCGAAGGAAGCCCGGCGCGAGCCTCAGCCGCAACCCGAGACCCATTCGCAGCCGCAGCTTCAGTCGCCGCCTCCGGCGCCGAAGGCGGAAGCCCCCGCGGTCAGTCTCCTGGACGATGCCTTTCGGCGCGGCCATGCGGCCGGCGTATCGGAGGGCGAGTCCAGGATCGCCGAGGAAAGAGTTCGCAGCGCGATCCGGCTCGGCGAAGAGCGGGCCAAGTGGTCCGACCAGCAGGCGGTGGCGGTTGTCAGCGGCTTCGAGACGGCTTGCCGCGAAATCGAGACCAACATCGCGAGCTCCGTTGCGCGGATATTGCTGCCGTTCCTCGCCGATGCTGTCCGCGACAAGGCGATCGGGTCGCTGGTCGAGCAGATTGCGGCGCTGACCGGCAATTCGCCAGTGCCGGTGTTCAAGGTCACCGGACCAAGCGAACTGCTCGACCTGGTGAAGACGCAGCTCGGGACGGCCAGGCGAACGGGTTTCGAGTATGAGGCCGCCGATACTTTTGAGGTTCGCGTCGTGGCCGACCAGACCGTAATCGAGACGCAGATCACGACCTGGAGCGAGCGCCTGAAAGAGGCGCGCCGGTAGTCCGTCATGAATGAGGTCAAGCCAGAACTCGTCATCATCCGCCGGCGGAGTGCCTTCGACGACGAGAAGCCGCACGGCGGCGTCTGGAAGATCGCCTATGCGGACTTCATGACCGCGATGATGGCATTCTTCCTGGTGATGTGGCTGATCAATGCGCTCAACCAGGATCAGAAGCAGGTGGTCGCGAGCTATTTCAATCCGATCAAGCTCGCGGAGAACGCACCTGCCCCGAAGGGCCTCAAGGATCTCTCCAAGAAAGAGCCGTCGTCGTTCGACGGCCAGGACGGCAGGCGCCAGCCGGGAGGACCGAGCGAGGAACGTCGCGGTGACTCTCCGACGGCCGAGAAGCCGCCCTTCTACGAGGAGAGGGTCCTGTTCCGCGATCCCTATACGACGCTCGCCGAGATCGCCAGCAGTGCGAACCAGGCCTCGGGCCAGCGGCGCGCCGGCGCTCTGACGTCCGCCGAAGAGGATGGCCTAAAGGGAGGCGACGCCTACCGCGATCCGTTTGATCCCGGCTATTGGAAGCTTGCGCCGCAGGCAGGCAAGGATGCCGATCGCATCATTGAGGGCGAGCCCAAGCCGAATGCGTCCGCGCGCGACACTGCCTCCGGCTCAGGCCAGGGCGAGCCGCGGGCGCGCCGAGCCAGGCAGGACGATGCTGGCGGAAACGTGGCTCCGAACGTCGATGCGTCGTCCGCAAGCCTGTCGCCTGTGCTGCCGCCGGGGCCCGCGCCATCGCAGGCCTCACGCGAAGGGAGCGCGCAGCCTGGCGCCCAGGCTGGTAATCAAGCCAATGCCGCCGCGCAGCCGCATCCCAACGACACGACCGAGGAATCCGAGCCGCGCGACGCGGTTCAGGCCCAGCAACTAGCGGTCAAGCAGCTTCAGTCGGCGATCGCGGACGCGCTGTCGGACGTCAAGGCTGGCGCCGGACCGGTGGCCGAGGTGCGTCAGGTTGAGGAGGGCCTGCTGATCAGCCTGACCGACGATGCGAACTTCGGCATGTTCGCGGTCGGCTCGGCTGAGCCGCGGCCCGAACTCATCCGTGTGATCGACAAGATCGGCCCGCTGCTGACGAAGCGTCCCGGCGTGATCATCGTCCGCGGCCACACCGACAATCGGCCGTACCGTTCGGAGGCCTATGACAACTGGCGGCTGTCGACGGCCCGTGCGCAGATGGCCTATTACATGCTGGTCCGCTCCGGCGTCGATACGCAGCGCATCGAGCATGTCGAGGGTTATGCCGATCGGCGGCCGAAGCTTCAGAACGATGCGGCGGCCGCGCAGAATCGCCGGATCGAGATCATGGTCCGGGAGAAGCGCCCTTGATCAGGTCTCCTCTCCGCGCAGCGCTGCTGATGCTGCTGTTGCCGTTCACGGCGGCAGGCGCATTCGCCGAGCCGGCACCGGGGGCATCGGCATCGGGCGAGCCATATGAACTCGTTCGGGCGTTGCAGGCCGTGCAGGACGGCATCGCCAACGGCGATAGCGCGGCGTACGGCAGCCACAGCGCATTGATCCGGCAGATCGGCGAAAAATTTCTCGCCGCCGATCCGGGCCTGTGGAGCAACCCGCAGAACGGCCAGGCCGCCGTGATCTACCTGCTCAGTGGCGGCGCGCCGCAAATCATCCGCAAGCTGCCGCGCGACAAGCTGAACGTCGATGGACGGCTGTTCGATGGCGCGCTTGCCTATGTCGAGGGTCGTCAGGACGAAGCGCGCGAACTGCTCAAGGACGTCAAGCCGCGGACGGTTCCGTCGGGCCTGGGCGGACAGCTCGCGCTGGTCCAGGGTGCACTGTTCGCACGCGCCGAGGCATCGCTCGCAATCGAGCGTCTGGATGATGCGCGCTTGCTCCTGCCGGGCACATTGGTGGAGGAGGCCGCGCTGCGGCGCGAGATCCTGTTGGTCGGGCAAGCCGAGGATTTCGACAAGTTCGAGTTCCTGACGCTGGCCTATATCCGGCACTACCACAACTCGGTCTATGCCGGGGACTTCTGGCAGCGCTTTGCGACCGGCCTGACGCAGTCGGGCCTCGCGCTCGACGAGCGCCGGTTTGCGCGGATCACCACCTTGCTTGAGCAGATCGACCGCGCGAGCCGCCTCAAGCTCTATCTCGTGATCGCGCGTACCGCGATGGTGCGCGGAGGGCTGGCCGTCACCCGGCTTGCCGGCGAGCGTGCCCTGACTCTCAGCGCCGATGCCTCGGCGGAGCGCGAGCGGGCGCATTTGTTCCGCGGCGTGTCGCGGGCGCTCGCCGACGAATATGACGGCGGTCTCGCCGAGTTGAAGGCGCTCGACCGGTCGAAGCTGCCCGAGCGCGACATTCCCTTTCTCAATGCAACGGTGCAGCTCGCACTCGACGTTCGCAAGCCGTTCGCTGGCGGATCCGCCGCCGCAGCCGACAAGCCTCCGGTCACGCCGGCGCGTCTCGACCTCGCGTCGTCGACCGCAACGCTTGTTCGTGCGCGGAAGCAGCTCGGGGAGCTCGAACTTCTCACCAGGGATCGCCGTCCATGACGAAGCTCAGTGGAACCTCCGGACAGGTCTTTTCGGGTCTCGCCGAAAGCCTCAGCATGCGGGGCACATCGCGCTCCGGGAAGAGCGCCGGGGCGAAGGCGCAGGCGGACTCGTCCTTCAACGATCTTCTGCACACCGTCTCGAATCTCGCGAAGCGTGCGCTCAACGACGAGGGCAGCGCCACGGCCGTGAAAGCCGGAACGCTGCGGACGCGCCTGGCGCATCAGAGCGGGAAGGACAACGCGAGCGACGAGACGGTGCACGACCGTGCCGCGGCGGTCGAGGAGCCGGGATCCAGCGAGACGTCCACCG
The DNA here is from genome assembly GCF_055807635.1 of Bradyrhizobium sp. Kon56. Lineage (NCBI taxonomy): Bacteria > Pseudomonadati > Pseudomonadota > Alphaproteobacteria > Hyphomicrobiales > Nitrobacteraceae > Bradyrhizobium > Bradyrhizobium sp. Kon56. The sequence goes on from NZ_JBVVOU010000004.1 coordinate 24,164, forward strand.
AGAAATCTTCCGACAAAAAGACCGATAAGTCGTCCGGGAAACATGGACCTCTCGATCACATCGAGCAGGCCGACGTCCAGAGCCGATCGAGTATTGCCGGGATCGTCGGACAGGAGATCGTCGCCGGGCCGCCGGTCGTGATGCCGCAGATGCAAGCACCGGCCGGCGACAAGAAGGATGCGTCCGGGCGCGACGAGCGGTCTTCCACGACGAAGCGCGACGTTCAGGCCTTGGGCATGGCGAAGGCGACAGCCGAGCTCCCACCTCCGGTGGCTCCAACCGCCGCCCGCTCGCAGGCCGCGGATTCGCACGCGGCGACCAGCGCCCAGGCGACATCGACGGACGACAGTGAGCCATCGCCGAAGGCAACGGCACCCGGCGTCGAGGCCGTCGCGGCCAATGTCGAGCGTGCTGTCAAGGCGTCGGCGCGGGACGCATTGCCCGAGACGACCAAGGTCACCGTGGTCCAGCAAGAGACCCATCTGCCGCCGGCGCAGTTCAACGCTCCGCAACAGGTTGCCAACGCCGTTGTCGCCGAGTTGAAGGAAGCTCCGGCATCGACGGCGTCCGCAGCTCCAGATCTTGCAGCGTCCCAAGCCAATGCGCCGGATCAGCCGCTCAAGATCCTGACCATCAATCTCGAGCCGCCCGCGCTCGGCAATGTCACCGTGCGCCTTCGCCTGGTCGGCAACGAAGTGTCCGTCCACCTCGCCGCTGCGCGCAAGGACACGAGCCAGATGCTCGACCAGCAGCGCGATTCGATCCGCGACCTGATGCAGTCCGCGGGCTACGTCGCCGACATTGCGCCCGTCCAGCACGGCTCGCTGGATGGTTTCCAGAGCGGCTCCGGCCAGTCGCAGCCGCAGCTTTCGGGCCAGCAACAGCCCTCGTCGCAGTCGCAAGGCACGTTTGACGGTACGAGTAATTCGTCGGGACAAGCGGACGGCGGCGCGAAGCAGGCTCGACAGGAGCGCCAGTCCAACCAGGAGACGCGTCATGACCAGGACGTGGCGCCGCAGATTCGTCGCGGCCCTGTTTATCTGTAACGCCGGCGCCGCGGCCGCGGCGACCGACAATTCGCGCCCGTGCGAGCGCGAGATGGCGCGTGCGTCCCAGCAGCACGGAATTCCGCTCGGCATTCTCTACGCGGTCGGACTGACCGAGACGGGGCGGCGCGGCGCACTTTATCCTTACGCGCTCGGCGCCGAAGGACAGACCGTGTTCGCCAAGGACATGAACGACGCGATCGCCAACTTCGAAGCCATGCGAGCCAAAGGGATCAAGCTGATCGACCTCGGCTGCATGCAGATCAACCATTACTATCACGGCGACAAGTTCGCCTCGGTCCGGGCGATGTTCGATCCCGCAGGGAATGTCGACTACGCCGCACGCTTCCTGAAGGAGCTCAAGCAGCGCGAGGGCAGCTGGACCATGGCAGTCGCCCGCTACAATGCAGGCCCCAACAACCAGCCGGCGCAGAAGCGCTACGTCTGCCACATCGTCGCGCATCTCGTCTCCAGCGGCTTCGGCGCGTGGACCGACAAGGCGCGCTCGTTCTGTCAGCCCAAGACGACCTAAGGAGACGACGCCAAGTTGTGCATCGTTCCCCATCATCAGCCCCGCGCAAGCAACAGTCTCCATTGTAGCTGCAACCTACCAAAGGAGCCCAATTCATGAGCCTGTATGGTGTTATGCGCACCGGCGTTTCCGGGATGAACGCGCAGTCCAACAAGCTGTCAACCGTTTCGGACAACATCGCGAACGTCAACACCACCGGTTACAAGCGGGCTTCGACCGAATTCTCCTCGCTGATCCTGAAGAGCGGCTCGGGTAATTACGATTCCGGCGCGGTCGAGACCACGGTGCGTTACGCCATCTCCGACGCCGGCAATTACCAGTTCACGACCTCGGCCACGGATCTCGCGGTCCAGGGCAACGGCTTCTTCGTCGTGCAGGATCCGAACGGCACCAACTTCCTGACGCGCGCCGGTGCGTTCGTGCCCGACAGCACGGGTAACCTAGTTAACGCGGCCGGCTTCCAGCTGATGGGCTACAACATTGCCAACGGTGCCACTCCCACCGTCGCAGCCAACGGGTTCGGCGGCCTCCAGGTCGTCAACGTCAACCAGATGGCGCTCCAGGCGTCGGCTTCGACCAAGGCGACCGTCGCCGCCAATCTGGATCCGAGCGCTACCTTCTCTGCTGGACCGGCCGGCCCCGCCAACTATACGTCGAAGACGTCGATCGTGACTTACGACAATATCGGAAATGCCGTGACGCTCGACGTCTATGCCAAAAAGACTGCGGCAAATACCTGGGATATGCAGGTCTACAACGGCGCGACCGCGCTTCCATCAAGTGGGCCCAGCACCACGTTCACGTTTGACGTAAGCTCGACCGGAAAAGGCAAGCTCGATCTGGTGGGCCCGCCGCCGAGTGCGACATCGCTTACGGTGGCGATCCCCGGTGGTTCGGCTGCCTTCAACATCGACCTCTCGGCCACGACCCAGGTCGCCTCCAGCTTCGACTTCAAGGCGACCGTGGATGGCAACGCTCCGTCCGCGGTGGACAAGGTGAACATCGACGACAAGGGCGTGGTCACGGCCGTCCTCAAGAATGGCACCACGCTGCCGAGCTTTCAGATCGCGCTCGCGACCGTCCCGAGCCCGGACCATTTGACGCCCGAAGTCGGCAACGTCTACTCACCGAACCTGGAATCCGGAAACGTGCAGGTCGGCCTCGCCGGCCAGGGCGGGCTCGGCACCATCCAGTCGGGTGCTCTGGAAGATTCCAACGTCGATCTCGCGGACGAGTTGACCTCGATGATCGAGGCACAGCGCGGCTTCACCGCGAACTCGAAATCGTTCCAGACCGGCGCCGATCTGCTGGACGTGGTCGTCAACCTGAAGCGCTGATTTCTTCAGCGCTCGTCCCCGGCAAGAGCAGATCATGAACCTTACCGCCGCTCTCGAATCCGCCCGCTCCTCGTTGATGGCGTCGGGCATCCAGTCGTCGGTCATCTCGCGCAACATCGCCGGTGCCAGCTCCGCCGGCTATTCGCGCAAGATTGCCGTGCTGGACAACCTTCCGGGAACCGGCGTCTACGTGGCGGCGATCCAGCGCGCCGCGAGCTCGGGTCTCTACACCAACGTGCTGACCGCAACCTCGACGTCGGCCAAGCAGAGCGCGATCCTTGACGGTCTCCAGAAGATCGCATCTGCCACGGTGGACGATCCGGAACTCGACCAGTCGCCGACGGCGCAGCTCAATGCGCTGAAGAAGGCGCTCCAGCAGTATGCCAACGCCCCGGACAACACCACGCTGGCACAGGCCGCGGTGACGTCCGCCAAGGACATGGCGACCGCGCTCAATCAGGCGACCCAGACCGTGCAGTCGGCCCGGGAGGGCGCGGATGCCGACATGAATACGTCGGTTCAAAACATCAATCGGCTGCTCTCCCAGTTCCAGACCGTGAACACCGCGATCGTGAAGGGGACGATCTCCGGCGATGACATCACCGACTACCTCGACCAACGCGACAGCATCGTCTCGCAGCTGTCGCAGGAGGTCGGGGTCTCGATGTCGCTCCGTCCCAACGGCGACGCGGCGCTCTATACCGACAGCGGCGTCGTGCTGTTCGACAAGCCGGCGCGAACGGTGAGCTTTGCGCCGACGAACGCCTATACGGCCGGCACGACCGGCAATGCGGTCTATATCGACGGCGTTCCGGTGACCGGCGCCAATTCCGCGATGCCGCTCAAGTCCGGCAAGCTTGCTGGCCTGGCGCAGCTACGCGACAATGATACGGTTACTTACCAGAGCCAACTCGACGAAATCGCGCGCGGCCTGGTCGATGCCTTCAAGGAAAGTGACCAGTCGCCCGTTCCGACGCTGCTCGACGTCCCCGGCCTCTTCACCTATCCGGGCGCGCCGGCGATGCCGGCGAGCGCCACCGTCTTGGTGGGCCTCGCTGGTACGATATCCGTTGCTGCATCGGTCGATCCCACCCAAGGCGGCAATCCTAATCTGCTCCGCGACGGTGCGATCAGCGGCAACGTCGCATACCAATACAATACGGCCGGCAACGGCGGTTACTCGGCTCGGCTGCAGCAGCTCATCGGCGCCATGGATGCGTCGCAGCCGTTCGATGCGACCACGCAAGGCAAGCCGAACGGCAGCTTGATCGACTTCGCATCGTCATCGACGAGCTGGATCGAAAACCAGCGCAAGACCGCCGACTCCAATGTCACCTACCAGAAAACGCTGCTCGACCGCAGCACGGCGGCGCTGTCGAACGTCAGCGGCGTCAACATGGACGACGAGATGTCGTTGATGCTCCAGGTCGAACGCACCTATTCGGCCTCGTCGAAGATCATCTCGACCGTCGACGAAATGTTGCAGAGCCTGCTGGCTGCCGTGGGAAATTAAGTCATGATGAGCGCAAACTACATCTCGACCTTGATGCTGTCTTCTTCCTTGAGATCTTCGATCACCAACAATCAGGCCGCGCTGGCCAAGGCTTCGAAGGAAGCCACCACCGGCCGCTTCGCCGATGTCGGCCTCGAACTTGGTGCCACGACGGGAGGCGACGTCACCTTGCGGGCGGATTTGAGCTTCGCCGATCAGCTCGTCGATACCAACGGGTTGGTCTCGGGACGGCTGGACATAACGCAGAGCCGGATCACCCAGCTTGGTTCGACCGCAACGGACTTCCTCAAGGACCTGATCGCGGCGCGCAGCACCGACGGCGGCGGACGGATCATCCTGCCGCCTGCGTCCTCCAACCTCCAGGATCTGATTGGCGCGCTCAACGTCTCCTATAACGGCTCGTCTCTCTTCTCGGGCATCAACACGCAGAACACGCCGATCACGGCCTACACCGCGGGCTCAGCCAGCAAGAACCAGGTCGACGCCGACTTCCTTGCGACCTTCGGCTTCTCGCAATCATCGCCCAGCGTGAACAGCATCACCCCGGCCCAGATGCAGACCTTCCTCGACACCACCTTCGATGCCGAGTTCGCGAGCCCGGCCTGGAACACCAATTGGTCATCGGCCACCGACCAGGTCATGCAAAGCCGTATCTCCACGACCGAGATCGCGGATACCTCCGTCAGCGCCAATCAGACAGGCTTCCGCAAGCTCGCCGAGGCCTACACCATGATGGCAGATCTCGGGAACGCCAACCTGGATCAAGCGACGTTCCAGGTTGTCGTGGACAAGGCCATCGGCCTTGTCGGAAACGCCATCACTGACCTTGCCACCCTCGGCGGCGACATCGGCACGGTCCAGCAGCGGATCACCTCCGCAACCGACAAGCTCAAGACGCAGCAGGACATTCTGAACAATCAGATCGTGGGTATAGAGAAGGTCGATCCGACGGAAGCCTCCGTCAGGGTCAACACCTTGCAGACGCAGATCCAGACGGCACTTGCGCTCACCTCGCAGCTCCAGAAGATCAGCCTCATCAACTATCTCTAAGTCCCGCTCCTTCGTAAGGCTCGTAATCCTTGTCTTATTGTTCGGTCTCCTGCGCAGAGTTGTCCTGATGACGTTTGAAGCCTATGAAGCGGTCGTCGACGAGAGCGGCTATGAGGCGCGGGGCCGCGAGCGGCAGGCGCTCAGCCTTGGCATCGACCGGCTCGAGCGGATCCAGAAGGACCGCTTCAGCCTGGAGGATCTGGTCGAGAGCCTGCTCTATGTGCGGCGGCTGTGGACGATCTTCATCGAGGATCTCGCGCATCCGGAAAACGGGCTTCCGGAAAAGCTGCGCGCCGACATCATCTCGATCGGGCTGTGGGTGGTCAAGGAAGCCGACCGCCTTCGCGAAGAAAAGTCGAATGACGTGATCCAGCTCATCGAAATCAACCGCCTGATCCGAGACGCACTTTAATGAAGATATCCTTGCGTGCGGGCGAACGGGTCTACATCAACGGCGCTGTGCTGCGCGTGGACCGCAAGGTCTCCGTCGAGCTCGTCAATGACGTGATGTTCCTGCTCGAAGGACAGATCATGCAGGCCTCCGACGCCACCACGGCGCTGCGGCAGCTCTATTTCATCGTCCAGCTCATGCTGATGAATCCGACCGATGTCCGGGATGCTTCGGCTCTCTACGGGCAGCATCACGCCGCTCTGCTCGCGGTGTGCGAGAGCCAGGAGATGCTGGTCGGGCTTGGTGCGGTCGACGACCTGGTCGGGGCGACCCGTTACTTCGACGCGCTCAAGCGGATTCGGGCACTGTTTCCAGTGGAGCAGGCCATCCTGGCCGGCGCCACGATTGATTCCCCATTCGAGGCTGCCTGACAGCGGAGAGATACATGAACGTCACCAGCGCGACCGATAGCACCAGCAAGTCGTCCAGTTCGACCAGCTCGACGACGTCGACGTCGAGCACCGGCGTCGACTACAACACGTTTCTTCGGCTCCTCATTGCAGAGATGAAGAACCAGGATCCGACCAATCCGATGGATACCTCGCAATACATGAGCCAGTTTGCGCAGCTCTCGTCGGTCGAGCAGGCGATGCAGACCAACACCAAGCTCGACGCTCTGCTGTCTTCGCAGTCGCTGTCGCAGGCCGACGGGCTGATCGGAAAGACCGTCAGCTTCACGGATGCGACAGGAGCGAGCTTCAGCGGCAAGGTCGCCTCGATCTCCATCAACAGCGACGGCTCGGTCGCGACACTCGAGAACGGCACGAAGGTCGCGATCGGCCCCGGTCTCACGATCAGCCAGTCATGAACGAACGGGACGCTCTCGACATCGTCCAGGCGGCGATCTGGACCATTATCGTCGCCTCCGGACCTGCCGTCGGTGCCGCGATGCTGGTCGGCACCATCATCGCGCTGATCCAGGCCCTGACCCAGATCCAGGAGGTGACGCTGACTTTCGTTCCGAAGATCATCGTCATTCTCGTGGTCGTTGCCGTCTCCGGCTCCTTCATCGGAGCCCATCTCTCCACCTTCACTGAGATGGTCTATTCGCACATCGAGCGCGGCTTCTGACCCGACGGTCCCGGCCACTCTGCCACCCTGCCACCACCCCCGCGTAAGCTTTGCACGGCAGATTACGGGCCGGATCCTCTGCCGGTGACCCATGTCCGATACGTTAGCTGCTAGCCTGCCGACCCCGCGACGATTGGGCGCCGACGCCGTTTTCGCGGGCGGCATCGTGGCCATGCTCACGATCCTGTTCCTGCCCATACCGCCGATCCTGATCGATCTCGGCCTCGCGTTCTCGATCGCGCTCTCGGCACTGATCCTGATGGTCGCACTGTGGATCCAGCGGCCGCTTGATTTCTCGGCCTTCCCGACCGTGCTCCTGATCGCGACGATCCTGCGGCTTGCGCTCAACGTCGCAACGACCCGTCTCATCCTGTCGCGCGGCGGGGAGGGCGAAAACGCCGCGGGCCATGTCGTTGCCGGTTTCTCGAAGTTCGTCATGGGTGGTGACTTCGTCATCGGCCTGATCATCTTTGCGATTCTGGTCACGGTGAACTTCGTCGTGATCACCAAGGGCGCAACGCGTATCGCCGAAGTGGGCGCCCGCTTCACCCTGGATGCGATCCCGGGCAAGCAGATGGCGATCGACGCGGATCTGTCCGCGGGCCTGATCGACGACAAGGAAGCCCAGCGCCGGCGCCGCGAGCTGGAAGAGGAGAGCGCGTTCTTCGGCGCCATGGACGGCGCCTCGAAATTCGTCCGCGGCGACGCCGTCGCCGGCCTGATCATCACCGCGATCAACATTTTCGGCGGTATCATCATCGGCGTGACGCATCATGGATTGACGCTGGCACGCGCCGCCGACGTCTACACCAAGCTCTCCGTGGGCGACGGCCTGGTAACGCAGATGCCCGCGCTGATCGTGTCGCTGTCGGCGGGCCTGCTCGTCTCGAAGGGCGGCACCAGAGGTTCGGCCGAGCAGGCGGTGTTGCGGCAGCTCGGCGGCTATCCGCGCGCGGTGTCGGCCGCCGCGCTGATGATGTTCGTGCTCGCCTTGATGCCGGGGCTGCCGACGGCGCCCTTCCTGCTGCTCGGCGGCGTCATGGCCTTCGTCGGATACTCGTTGCCGAGGCGGCAGACAGCCCTGAGGCGCAAGGAAGATGCGCGCAACGCCGACGAACGCGCCCAGGTCGATGCCAAGGAATCCGTCAAGGAATCGCTTAAGACCGCGGAGATCGAGCTGGCGCTCGGCGGCCACCTCTCGGTCCATCTGCTGGGCTCGCGCACCGAGCTGGCGCACCGCGTGGCCAAGATCCGCAAGAAGTTCGCCAAGCAGTACGGCTTCGTGGTTCCCGAGATCAAGCTCACCGACAATCTGTCGATCGATCCCAAGGGATACCAGATCCGGATCCACGACACCCGCGTCGCCCAGGGCGAGCTCAGGCTCGGCGAAGTGCTGGTGCTGGTCGACAAGGATGGCAAGCCCGACGTTCCCGGCGAAGAGGTGATCGAGCCGGCCTTCGGCATGAAGGCGCTGTGGGTGACGGACGCTTTCACCGACGAGGTCAAGCGTCAGGGCTGCAAGCCGGTCGACAATCTGTCGGTGCTGCTCACGCATCTGAGCGAAGTGATCAGGGCCAACCTCGCCCAGCTCCTGTCCTACAAGGACATGCGCGGCCTGCTCGACCGGCTCGATCCCGAATACAAGCGCCTTGTCGAGGATCTCTGCCCGTCGCAGATATCGTATTCGGGGCTGCTGGCGATCCTGAAGATCCTGCTGGCCGAGCGCGTGTCAATCCGCAACCTCCATCTGATCCTCGAAGCCATCGCCGAGATCGCGCCCCATGTGCGGCGCTCCGAGCAGGTGGCCGAGCACGTGCGTACCCGTCTTGCCCAGCAGATTTGCGGCGATCTCTCCGACAACGGCGTACTCAACGTCGTGCGTCTCGGCAACCGTTGGGATCTCGCGTTTCACCAGAGCCTGAAGCGCGACGCCAAGGGCGACGTCGTCGAATTCGACGCCGATCCGCGCCTGATCGAGCAGTTTGCGACCGAAGCCAGCGCCGCGATCCGCAAGTTCACCGAGAACGGCACCAGCGTGGTGCTGGCGGTGACCCCGGAAGCGCGTCCCTACGTCCGGATGATCCTGGAGCGGGTCTTTCCGACACTGCCGATCCTGTCGCATGTCGAGGTCGCGCGCAGCACCGAGATCCGGGCCCTCGGAGCCATATCGTGATCAGCGGCCTCACCGATAGCGTGCTGGTGACGTTCATCGTGTTCTGCCGCATCGGTGCCTGCCTGATGCTGGTGCCCGGCTATTCCAGCGTCAACGTTCCGGCCCAGGTCCGCTTGTTCGTCGCGCTCGTCACGACGTTTGCGCTGACGCCGATCCTGATCGCCGTCCTGAAACCCCTTACGGACAACGCGGCGCCTCTGACGCTCGCGCTCCTTATCTGCTCCGAGCTCGTGGTCGGCTGCGTCATCGGGCTCGGCGGTCGCGTGTTCTTCCTCGCACTCCAGACCATGGCCACCGTGATGGCGAGCGCAATCGGGCTGAGCAACATCCCGGGGACCCCGGTCGGCGATACCGATCCGGCGCCGGCCCTGGTGCCGCTGATCATGACGGCCGTCACCACGCTGTTCTTCATGACCGACCAGCACTGGCAGGTCCTGCGCGGACTGATGAACTCCTACGCCGTCTGGCATCCCGGCGACCGGCTCGGCGGCAGCATGCCGCTCGGCCAGCTCGTCGGCAGGCTGTCGGAGGCGTTCGTGCTGACGCTGCGGATCGCCAGCCCTTTCATCGTCTATTCGGTCGTCGTCAACCTGGCGGTCGGCCTAATCAACAAGCTGACGCCGGCGATTCCGGTCTATTTCATCTCGGTGCCCTTCGTGCTGTTCGGCGGCTTCCTGCTGCTCTACCTCACCAGCGACGAACTCCTGACGCAATTCATGCTCGGCGTCTCGTCGTGGCTGGCGGAGTGATCAATCATGACGTCGCGCGCGGACAAGCTCGGCCGGATGGTCTCGCTCCTGAAGCTCCAGCTTCGGCTGTCAGAGTGGCAGCTCGCTCATCTCCGCCAGCAGGAGCGCAGCTTGCAGGACGAGCAGGAATGGCTGGTCGGAACTCTCAACGAGGGGAAGCCGCCGGCGGGATCATCGAGCGAATCGATCGCGCGGCGCCTGACCAGAGCCAGCGTCGGCGCTCGCGCGATTCAGGCCCAGGCCTCGCAGCAGCTCGACCAGGTTCGCACGGAGAGCCGCCGTGTGAAGCAGTTCGAGCAGGTCGCGAAGGCGGCGCTCGCGGACAAGCTTCGCGAGGCCGAGAAGCGATCGCTCGAGGAGATGACGGGAACAAGCCTCACCGTGCGCGAGTGGCCGCCACGGCTAGCCAATCGGACCAAGACATGATCGTGACAGCGACACCCGACCTCGTTCTCGACGTCCTCGACGCCGCCGATCCCGTGACGCAGCGCGCGGCCACCGCGAAGCTCGACGCGCTGAAATCATCGGACGCGGATTTCGCCGCCACGATGGACGCGGAGGTCGGCAAGGCCAAGGCGGCTGCTGCCGATCAATTCGCGACGAAGATCTCGGAACCCCAGTCGGGTGCGGTGAACGGGGCGCCGGTGCAGGTGATCAAGGCGCCGGCATCCGGCGAGGTGTACCGCAAGTTCGAGGCCTTCATCCTCCAGACCTTCGTCGAGACGATGCTGCCGAAGGAGTCGGAGCAGGTCTTTGGAAAAGGCACGGCCGGCGGCGTCTGGAAGTCAATGCTGGCGGAGCAGCTCGGTGCTCAGCTGGCAAAGGGCAAGGGCATTGGCATTGCCAAGCAGCTCGCTGCCGCGCATCCGGCGGGACCGGACGCTTCGGGCAAGGCCGGATGACGATCCGGGAATGGATGACAGAAGTTGAAGGGTGAATTTCCTATGCAGGCACAAGAAGGCGCGGCGGCCCTGGTGATGGAACAGCCGGTCGTGGACCGCGAGGCGATGACGACGGCGGCCGTGTCGGGGGATGCCCTGTTGCCCGTGCTGCTGCCGAATGTCGGCGGCGAGGTGGCGAACGACGGCGCGGACGCGGCGAGATCGGACGAGGTACGCGGCCTGCTGGCTGCGATCCGCCGGCTCGAAGGCATCGTCGAAGAGGAGACGGCCGCGCTCGCGACCGGCAAGAAGATCGACTTCGACGAGTTCAGCGCCCGGAAGAGCCGGAGCATGCTGGAATTCGTCCGTCTGATGCGGGCACGAATGCACCTCGGCGGCGAGGTCGAGATCACCGAGGAGGTCCAGCGGCTGCGCGAGAAGCTCGAGCGAAACCGTTCCATCCTCGAAATGCATTACGATGCGGTGCGCGAGGTTGCGAGCATCATCGTCAAGGCCATCAAGGACGCCGAATCGGACGGCACCTATACCGGCCGCGCAGCACAGGACGGAAAATGATCAGACTCGTGCTAGCCGGGCTCTGGGTATGCATCCTCACCGCGGGAACGAGCTATGCCGTGGCCTATTGGAAGGAAAATGGCAGTCTGCTGCCGGCAAAGGATGAATATCTCGACGGGCTGCAGTACCAGAAGACGCGGGCCCTGAGCGTGCCAATGGTCGAGAGTGGCAACGTGCAGGGCTACATCGTCGCGCGCTTCGTCTACACCGTAGAGGCGCGGACCATGCATCAGCTCAACGTGCCGCCCGAGCCGTTCGTCGTCGATGAAGCCTTCCGCAGGATCTATGCCGACGACCGCCTGGATTTCAGAAAACTCGCCCGTTACGACCTCTCCATCCTCACAACGGCCATCAAGCAGCGTGTCAACGAGCGAATGCAGGCCGAAGTCGTCCAGGACGTCCTTGTCGAGGACTTCAATTACGTGTCGAAGGAAGAATTCCAGCAGAAGCCCTAGGCATTACCGGTTCTGATTGAATCAGAAGCGAGCCTCTAGAATCATACTTAGACGCGAGCCGCGGCGCCGGTACTGCCGCGCCTCTGTTCGCCGTTGATGTCGCTGAAACTACAACGGCCCCTGCGAAGGTGGTTCGCGAGGCCGTTGTCGGTTGCGTGGCAGCGCCCTGCCGATCAGTTTCCGGCCGGATACGCCGCCGGAGCGGCATGCGACCTGTTGAGCAAGATGCCGACTTCGTCGAGCTCCTGCATCGGCACGTCGATGGTTTCGCCGGCCGGGATGTCGAGGCGGTACCCGACGTAACGCCGCGCCACGATCGCATCGAAGCCGAGGCGGTCGCGGAGCTTCTTGCGCAGTTTGCTGACGTGGCTCTCGATCACGCTCTCGTCGAACGTCGCTTCGAAGATGCCGTAGACCGCGTTGAAGATCTGCGTCTTGGTGACCCACTTGCCGTGGTTGCTGACCATATATTCGAGAATGCGCAGTTCGCGGCGTGGCAGGGTGAGGGCGTGGCCAGCGATCTCGGGGTCACGTCCGTTGAAGAAGACCTGGATCCTGGTCTCGCAGGGCCTCGGCAGTTCCCCGACCCGGCGGCGCGCAATCGCGGCCGTTCGGGCGAGGATCTCGCGGAGGTGAATCGGTATGTGGACGACGTCATCGACGCCCGATTCGAAGAGCTCCAGCGTGTTCTTGAGCATCTTTTGGCCGCTCATGGCGATGATGGGCGCCGAGGAGCGCTTGCGCATCGCCCGCGGCAGGCTTCCTCGGGTGTCGCAATCCCCGAGGAGGAAGGCGTCCACCGCGGCCAGATCCGATTCACTCGCAGATTGCAGCCAGTCCCAGAATTCTCCGGAGGAGAAGCCGATCGACGATACACCTTCGCGAACGAGCCCTCCGACATAGCTGTTCGTGACGCTCTCGCGATCATCAACGATAATATACATCAGTCTTTCGCCCCTGTTTCGCACTTGTTACGGCCGGTTGGTTGTTGTGATGCCCGGCTCGGCAACTGTGCTGTTTGACGATATTCCTTCCCGCGAACCGTTATTATGGTTTCGATATTCGCGGGCAGCCCTACGCATTCAGTGCCTGCGTCTCGCAGGCCTGCTACTTCGACTCGATACTGAACGCTTACTGCGTGAGGCTCGGCGGGTGTCTTGCGGATCACCTCGCGGAGCGGATTGAGAAAGCGACCTAGAACAATTGCGCCAAGTCGCTCATGCGTCCGAACGCTACTGTACTGTGTCAATCCCCTCGCCAACTGGCGAGAATCACTTGAGTAGGACCGTAACAATTGCCGATTTCCGATCAAGCGTGCGCAACTAAGCGTTTGCTACACGTGCTTGATGCTGTTGGTTTGGTTCGAGTTGTTTCTTTGTATATTCAATCGCATCAGTTGATTTGGAATTCGAAGTAGTTTTGCACCTTGGCGGTTCTAAACTTCCGCATCCCCGTATGATTACAGCTATTTCGGGTGGTGCTGCGCTTCATGCACATTGATGGGTTTTCAACCCGGGATTGACTCTCGTCATCGCGTTTCCACGTGCGACAATTCGACTCATGTATGGCGAGGCGACTCCAGCTTGGCGAAATCTTGGCGAGGGTGTGTCTTTCGAGTCGCACTCTCGCCACGTGCGTGACGCGTTTGACTCATGTGACGTCGCATCGCGCGTGATGAGAAGTTTTCGATGCGCACGTTTCAGGCAAGCTTCGGCAAATAATGTCACCGTTCGACAGATCGAACCGAACGGAGCATTCTCGCATGTTGTCCGATGGACAAGCTCGTCCCAACGCGAACGCCGATGTTTCCGCAGCGGCGAAACCGGCCGCGGAGACGCGCGATGCCAGAGACAATGCGGCGCCGACGGCCAGGCCTTTTGTAAATGCCAAGCATTTTGCAAATACCAAGCCTGCTGCAAATACCAAGCCTGCGAACACCAAGCCTGCGTCGGCAGCAGCGAGTGATGAAACTCTGGCGAAAGAGGCGCTCGAGGGTCTGAAGCGTATTCGCGCCAAGGCGCGCCTCGACAAGATGGCAATTTCCAAGCCTACGCCCATCGTGATCAAGCCGGCCGTGATCGTGGCCAAGCCGCCGCCCCCGCGTCCGACATGGGTCGTGCCGCTCGCGACATTGGCGGTCGCTGCGATCCTGGTCGTCTGCGCCTGCACCGGAGTGATCGCCTATCTCACCATGCAGCCTGCCCAGAGCAACGTCGCGGCCAACACTGAGATCAGGAATCTGCGCGAGACGGTGGCGCAACTGCGCAGGCAGGTGTCGGGCGTGTCCGACAATCTCGACGGCCTCCGCACCGCGGTCGACCAATCGAGCAAGGCGACCAATGACCGTTTTGGCCGGTTTGGCGAAAATCTTGATCGCATCGAACGGGTGGGCTCGTCCTCTACGGTGAAGCTCGACAAGCTTGCCCAGGTGCAGGCCCAGGCTCCGGCGCCCGTCGCCACACAGCCAATGCCGATGATGGCCTCGGCCGCTACGCCCGAGATCACGGGATCGGTAGCACCTTCCGAGCGCATCTCGGCGCCGCGCAAGACGGTCAAGGGCTGGTCGGTCCGCCAGGCCTATGAGGGGATAGCGATCCTGCAAGGCCCGAACGGCGTCGTCGAGGCGGTGTTGGGACAGCAGGTGCCCGGCCTTGGCCGTATCGAGGAGATCAAAAACGAGAACGGACGTCTGGTGGTCGAGTCCAGCGGGGGCGTCATCTATTCGTCACGCAAGGCCACGCCCTGATCGAGGGCCACTTCTATTTGCGGTGATGCTCGAAGCTGGTGCATAGCAGATCGACCTCCGCCTCCGCGATCGGCGCCCGAAACAGGCGGCAGCTGAACTCGGCGGTCGTCCTGCTGTCCGTGGTGGTGCGATCTTCGCGGAGGAAGATGCATCGCTTGCAGACGTCGGTATGGTGCCGCTGTTCGGCCGCATCGGCCTGATCGAGCGCGTGCCGGAGTGTGTCGCGAAAGCGAGTCTTGGCCTCGTCGTCGAGAACGGCAATGGCCTCGAGCAGAACGCTGATGGGGTCGCGCACGAGAAATTTCTTGCCCTGCTGCGTCACGCTCAGCAACACGGAGCGCTTGTCCATGGCGGAGCGCTTGCGCTCGATGTAGCCCAGTCGCTCGAGCTCGCCGATGATGAACGAGGCGGTGGCGCGCGTGGTGCCAACGTAGCTGGCGAGCGCCGAGGGCGTCCGGGAAAACCGGTTGGCACGGGAGAGGAAACGCAGCGCCATCCATTCGCGGTCGCGCAGGCCATGCTTGGCGCCTTCGAACCACAGGATGCGGGCCATCTGCCCCAATAATTCGATCGCTTCGCGAGCCAAATACATTTCAATATCTTTACTCAATTGAGCTTTTGGCAGCGCAATCCGGGTGGCTGATAATGAAGCTCCCTGAGTGAGGCGGAACCTTCCAGTCGTGGAACTAGAGCGTCACGAACAAAGTTCGAGTAAATCCCCCGGCTCAACTCTTCTGAAAATTTCACTCAAATGACCGCGGTGTACGCGCAGATTCCGCTCGCGCGGGATGTGCGTGCAACATGATGTGCCGCTGCGACCACCGCAAAGCCCATTTGTTGCGCGATGCGCTTCGAATCGCGCGAGCGGACGGATCGGCAGCGACTCGGGCAGCGGAAAAGGGGGCGAGAGAACCACCGTTTTCGGTTAATGAATGTTGCGTTGCAATGCGGCTAGGCGGTTAAATCGAAATAGGATCGAGCCCGGGAATGATCGAGCAAGTGAAGTCGTTCAGCGTCAAGCGCGCAGCATTGGCCGCCACCGTCGGCAACATGCTCGAGTTCTACGACTTCATCACCTACAGCTTCTTCGCCATCCAGATCGGCCATACCTTCTTCCCGACGGGAAGCGAGTACGGCAGCCTGATGCTGTCGCTGGCGACTTTCGGCGCCGGCTTCGTGACGCGGCCGATCGGCGGAATCGTGCTTGGGATCTATTCCGACCGGATCGGCCGGCGGCCTGCCATGCTGCTGAGCTTCGCGCTCATGGGGCTATCGATCCTGACCATCGCGCTCACGCCGTCCTATCGATCGATCGGCCTTGCAGCGCCCGTCATCGTGATCGCGGCGCGTATGGCGCAAGGCTTTGCTCTGGGCGGGGAGGTTGGACCGACCACCGCCTATCTGATCGAGATCGCCCCGCCCCAGCATCGCGCGCTGGTGGTGGCCTGGCAACCGGCCAGCCAGGAGATCGCCGCGACCGCAGGCGCGCTCGTCGGCGTCATCCTGAGTAAGACGATGGGGCCGGAGATGCTCGACGCCTATGGCTGGCGGGTGGCGTTTCTGATCGGAGCGGTGTGCCTGCCGTTCGGGTTCTGGATGCGCCGGACGCTGCCCGAGACTATCCCGCAGGCCGAAGCCGGTGCCCGCACCGTCGAGCACACTGGTCATCTCTCGCAGGCGAGACGGCACCTTGGCGTCATCGGACTTGCGCTGATGATCCTGGCAAGCGGCACGATCTCGACCTACGTCACCCAATACATGACGACCTATGCGCAGAACACGCTGCATGTGTCGTCGACACTGGCTTTCGCCGTGTCGCTGGTCAGCAACGGCATCCAGTTTGTCGGCGCGCTGGTCGGGGGCTGGCTGGCAGATCGTCTCGGTCGCAAGCCGGTGATGATCTGGCCGCAGCTCGCAACGCTGCTGCTGACCTACCCGACCTTCCTCTGGATCGTCCATGCCCCCGGCGCGTTGTCGCTCCTGGTTGGTTTCGGTGTTCTGTCCGTCATCGGCTCGCTGCCGTTCACTGCGTTCTACGCGACCTTCACCGAGGCGCTGCCCCAGAACATCCGCGGCGGTGTGTTCGCGACCGTCTACGCGGTCGCGATCGCCAGCTTCGGCGGTACGGCGCAGCTCGTGGTCACCTGGCTCCTCCACGTCACCGGAAATCCGCTGGCGCCGGCCTGGTACCTGCTGCTCGCGGCGATCGTCGGACTAGTCGCGATGAGCCTCATGCCCGAGACTGCGCCAGTGAAACAGCATCAGAACAAGACCTGAAAACACGGCCTGAAAGCAGCGCGTTCGCAGGCTGGTGATTTGCGTTTTGCCGGCAACTATGGCGAATGCGTCGCGTGAACGATCAGGCGCACGCATCAGGAAGGATGAACCCATGAGTATCGATACCACCATGACATCCGACGTCGTCGGGCTGACCAAGGTCGCTCCGGTCTCGCGCCGCGGATTCATGAGCGCGACTGCGGCCGTCGCCGCCGGCTACACGCTTGCGGCCGGGCCCGTGCGCGCCGAGGCGATCACGACCGACACCCGCGGCCTCCAGACCGGGGACGCCAAGATCAAGGTCGGCTCCGAGCAGATGCATGCGTATTTTGCCCGCCCCGCCGGCAACACCAAAGCGCCGGTGATCATCGTGGCGATGGAGATTTTCGGCCTGCACGAATACATCAAGGATGTGACGCGGCGCCTCGGCAAGCTCGGCGCTTTCGCGATCGCGCCCGACTATTATTTCCGCAAGGGCGTCGATTTGACCAAGGTCACCGAGATCAAGGACCTGCTGCCGATCGTCAATGCCAAGCCGGACGCGGAGCTGCTGTCCGATCTCGATGCGACGGTGGCGTGGGCGGGATCGCAACGCGGCGACACCGGTAAGCTCGGCATCATCGGCTTCTGCCGCGGCGGACGCACCGTCTGGGAATATGCCGCTCACAGGGGCAGCCTCAAGGCCGGCGTCGCCTTCTACGGTCCGCCGGTCGATCCAGCCAATCGGCCGTGGCCGAAGAGCCCGATGCAGCTCGCGCCCGAGATGAAGGCACCGGTGCTCGGCCTCTATGGCGGCGCCGATACCGGCATTCCCGTCGCCCAGGTCGAGCAGCTCAAGACAGCCTTGGAGCAGAACAAGAAGACGGCCGAGTTCAAGATCTATCCGGAAGCGCCGCATGGCTTCCATGCCGACTACCGCGGCAGCTATCGCAAGGACGCAGCAGAAGATGCCTGGAAGCAGGCCCAGGCCTGGTTCAAGAAGTATGGCGTGTTGAGCTGACGCTTGATCATGATCCTCCTTCCCCCGCTTGCCACAACGCATCCAGGGCGTGGCGGTAGGTCGGATAAGCAAGCGTGACGCCGAGCTCGCACTTCATTTTCGCGTTGGAGACGCGGGCGCTGCTCGCATAGAAGCTGCGGGCCATCGCCGACATCTCGGCGGTCTCGAACGGCTCTTCCGGCGGCGGTGCAACATTCATCAGCTTCGCCGCGTAAGCGATCACCTCCTGCGGCGGCGCCGGCTCGTCGTCGCAGACGTTCCACGTGCCGCCGCTCGGGTGATGAATCGCAGCCATGATCGCGCTCGCGATGTCGTCGACGTGGATGCGGTTGAACACCTGTCCCGGCTTGATGATGCGCCGCGCCGTTCGAGCGCGCAGCGTCACCAGCGCGTTACGGCCGGGGCCATAGATACCCGCAAGCCGCAGGATCGCGGCGTCGCCACCGGTCGTGTCGGTCCATGCCTGTTCCGCCGCGACCCGCATGCGCGTCCGGTCGAGGTCCGCCTTCGGCGGCGTGCTCTCGTCGACCCAGCCGCCGGCGTGATCACCATATACGCCGATCGTGGACAAATAGACGATCTTGCGGTCGCCGCCCGCCGCCAGCAGGCCGGAGAAGGCCGCGATTGCGGGATCGCCGGCACTGCCGGGCGGGATCGAAACGAGAAGGACATCCGCGTCCCTCATGCGTTCGATCGTCTCGCGTGCCGGACTGCTGCCGGAGAAAGCATGCACCTCGACGCCGGCGAGAGCGCCCCGCTGCGCGGGATCGCGCACCGTGCCGGCGATATGCGAGAAGCGGCCACCGAACAGGCGGACGAAGTGCCGCGCACTGTAGCCGAGGCCAAGGATAAAGAGCAGCATACATCTTCCTTGCAGGTCGGAGTTCCCGTTCGCGCCGCAGCGCGCCTCCGCTCATAAGAGATTTTTGGGTCCGGCAAAAGATATTGCAATTTGTCTCGCCCGCCTGTGCAGGCGATGGTCGCTCACCGGAGGGACGCATCGATCATGCAGGCAGAAGCGCCAGCCATCATGCTATCTGACGCGGCTGAGCTAGTCCGCCGCGCCGCCGCGCTGATCTTCGACGTCGACGGCACCTTGGCTGAGACCGAAGAGCTGCATCGGCAGGCCTTCAACCATGCCTTCGCCCGCCACGGTCTCGATTGGCAATGGGATCGGGCCGTCTACAAGGACCTGCTGCGGGTCACGGGCGGCAAGGAACGCATTCGCGCCCACCATGAAAGGCTGAGGATCGCCGCGCCATTATCGGATGTGGACATCGCGGAACTCCACCGCATCAAGACCGCGCATTATGCCGGACTGGTCCAAACCGGCTGCTGCCCCTTACGGCCCGGGGTGACGGATCTCCTCGTCGCTGCCAAGGCGCGCCGCCAGCGGCTCGCGATCGCGACGACCACGTCGCACGCCAACATCGACGCGCTGCTGTCGCGCGCCCTGGGAAAGTGCTGGGCCGCGGATTTTGATGCGATTGTCGCCGGAGATGACGTGCGGCATAAAAAGCCTGCGCCGGATGTCTATGTCGAGACCCTGGCGCGGCTGAAGCTCAACGCGTCCGACTGCGTCGCGATCGAGGATTCCGCTAACGGCCTGACTGCAGCTTCGCGGGCGAACATTCCCGTGCTCATCACCAGAAGCATGTTCTTCCGGGACGACGATTTTAGCCAGGCGCGGGTCGTGCTGGATGATCTGTCGGGGCTCGGGTGAGGCGGCAAAACAAAAAAACTGAAAAAACAACCCCATGCACAGTAGAATGTGCCTGCGGGCCGGGCGCCCTCAATGGACGCGGTGGCTCGCTCTATCGTCCTCAGCTTGCTCGACAATCTGCGCGATCGGGCTGGACTGGTGGTGCACCAGGCGCCAGTCGTCGCCGACGCGCCGAAAATGGTTGGCCGCAGCCAATGCCGTGCCGTCGACGATCTCGATGCAGAGCACGCGCGCGCTGTCGCCATCGACGATGGCCTGCGGTTCCGCGCAGACGATCTGCGGCCGCTCCGGACTCTGCAGGATGTCGCGCCAGCTTCCGATCACCGTGGCCCGGCCGATGATGGCCGGCCAGCCGGGATGAATGCAGGAAATGGCGTCATCGTCCGCCCACATCCGCTCCATTTCGTCGAAATCGCCGGTCGAAAAGGCGGCGTAGAACGCTGCGTTCGCGGCGATCACCTTGCTGTCCTTTGCCATGCCTCTCGGGTGGGGCAATGACAGGCAAAAATCAAGCAAGACTTCCGTCGACTTTCCGTCGATCTGGACCGCAATGCAGCATCGCTGCCCGTTTTGTGGTCACGCCGAGACCAGAATCTCCACCGCACGCCGCGCGCCATCCTTGTAGAGCCGGCCGAGCGCAGCGGTCACGGCTTCGCGCAGGCGCGGCTCGGCGCCCAAGGGCCCGAACACTTTTCCGACGCCGAGCAGCGCGGGTGCCAATCGTTCGGCGACGGGACCTGCCTCGCGCGCCAAGCCGGCGAACTCGGCTGCGAGCGGATCGCGCACGTCGATGGTGCGGCCCTTCTCGTCAAGGCCGCTGACGTAGCGCATCCAGCCGGCCACCGCGAGCGCATGCGTCGCGATCGGCAGGTTCCTGGCGAGACGATCCTGCATCGCGCCGAGCAGGCGCTGCGGCAGCTTTTGCGAGCCGTCCATCGCGATCTGCCAGGTGCGGTGATGCAGCGCCGGATTGGCGAAGCGCCTGAGCAGCGAGGCGCGATAGGCGGCCAGATCTGCGCCTGATGGCATCGTCAATGTCACCGCGGCCTCTTCCATCACCTGTGCGGCGAGGCGCGCGAAATGCGAATCCAGCATGGTGTCGGCGATGGTCTCGTAGCCTGCGAGATAGCCGAGATAGGCCAGCGCCGAATGGCTGGCGTTGAGCAGCCGCAGCTTCATCAGCTCGAACGGCTTGACGTCGTTCACCAGTTCGACGCCCGCGGCGGCAAGATCGGGCCGGCCGGCCGTAAAGCGATCCTCGACCACCCATTGCGTGAAGGGCTCGGTCATGACAGGCCATGCATCGCGCAAACCGAGCGCTGATGAAACCGCATCGCGGTCACCGTCCGTCGTCTCCGGCACGATCCGGTCGACCATGGTCGAGGGGAAGGCCGCCGCATCCGCGATCCACTTGCCGAGATCTTTCGAGCGCAGCGCGGCGAATTGCGTCACGATCCGCTGCACGGTGTGGCCGTTGGCGGCGAGGTTGTCGCAACTCAGCACGGTGAAGGGTGGGGCGCCCAGCGCCCGCCGGCGCGCCAGCGCGGCGACGATGAAGCCGGGAGCCGAGCGCGGCGCGTCGAAATTGTTGAGGTCGTGCACGACATCAGGATGCCGTTCGTCGAGATCGCCGGTCTGGGGCGTGTGGCAATAGCCTTTCTCGGTGACGGTGAGGGAGACGATGCGAATGGCGGGATCGGCCATTCGCTCGACCAATCGTGCCGGGCTTTCGCGCGCGACCATGCTGTCGAGCAGCGCACCGATGATGCGGTGTTCAGTGCCTTTGGCTGCACGGACGGCAACCGTATAGAGATGATCCTGCGGGGCGAGGGCGTCGCGTGTATCAGGGCTGCGCAAGCTCGCGCCGACGATGCCCCATGACGTGGCGCCGGCGCCAAGACAATCGTCGATGACGACGGCCTGGTGGGCACGATGAAACGCGCCAAGGCCGAGATGCACGATGCCGGGCGTGACCCGCGAACGGTCGTAGGCCGGGCGGCGGATGCCGGGTGGCAGCCGGTCGAGATTGGCGCGGCCAAGGCGCATGTGGTCTTTCCCCTTGTTTGGCCGCTGCTTGACATGGCGCCCGTCCTCGGTCAATGCTGCGGTCAATTGGTAAGACCAATTTTCCAAAATTGGCGGGCCGCGGGCAGCGAGAGCTGCCGGCATGACCCTTTCGGGAGGACCAGCGTGCCGCTGGAAGCTGTGGAGGCGAGACGGCTTTATCGCCAAGTCGCCGATCAATTGCGAAGCCTGATCGACAGCGGTGAGTACGCGGTCGGCAGCCGCTTGCCGACCGAGCGCGAACTCGCCGAGCAGCTCAAGATATCCAGGCCGACAGTGCGCGAAGCCCTGATCGCGCTCGAAGTCGAGGGCCGCCTCCGCATCCGCGTCGGTTCCGGCATCTATGTGATCGAGCCGGCGGCGGTTGCGGCGACCGCGCCTGCTTCCGTCATCGAGGGCCCGTTCGAGCTGCTGCGCGCCCGCGAGTTCCTGGAAAGCGCCATCGCCGAGGAAGCCGCGCGCGTGGCGACGAAGGACGACGTTGCCCGCATCGATGCATCCCTTGTCGCGATGGAGAATGTAGAACACCCCGGCGAAGCCTCGATGGTCCACGACCGCGCCTTCCACATCGCGATCGCCGGAAGCCTCGGCAATGCCGTTCTGGTGCGCGTGGTCGGCGAGTTGTTCGACCAGCGCCTCAATCCCTATTTCGCGCAGCTTGCGCATTATTTCGAGAGCCCGGGCACGTGGCGCACTGCACTCGACGAGCATCGCGCGGTGCGCGACGCGATCGCGGCGCATGATCCCGGGGCCGCGCGCGAAGCCATGCGCGATCATCTCGCGAGATCCCAGGAGCGCTTTGCGCAGAACTTCGGCGCCGAGAGCGCGGCAGGACTGTCCTCCGGGCGCGCGGCGCGATCGACGGCAAAACCGACAAAACCGGAACGTGCGCCGAAGAAGAAGCGAGCTGCGAGCAGCAGCGCGCGACCGAGATGAGATCGTGCGGCCCGCACCCGCGTTGGGGGCGGGCGGACATGAAGCAGATTTAAAAGAAGCAGACTTGAAAAATGGAGGAAAAGTCAGTGTTGAAAAAGATGACAATGGTGCTGGCGGTCTCGGCCGCGGCGATGACTGCTACGACTGGCGCCGGCATGGCGCAGACCAAGCTCAAATGGGCCCATGTCTACGAGACCTCGGAGCCCTTCCACACTGCTTCGGTCTGGGCCGCGCAGGAGATCGGCAAACGCACCAACGGGCGCTATGCGATCGACGTCTATCCAGCGTCGCAGCTCGGCAAGGAGGCCGACATCAACCAGGGCCTTTCGCTCGGTTCGGTCGACATCATCATCTCCGGCTCGAGCTTTGCCGCGAAGAGCTTTCCGCCGATCGGCGTGACCTATTATCCCTACACCTTCCGCGATGCCGATCATCTGCTCGCCTACACCAAGAGCGACATCTTCAAGGAGCTCACCAAGGGTTATGAGGACAAGAGCGGCCACCACATCGTCGCGGTGACCTATTACGGCGTGCGCCAGACCTCGTCGAACAAGCCGATCAAGACCTGTGCCGACCTCAAGGGTCTGAAGATGCGCGTGCCCGATGTGCCCGCCTATCTCGCCATGCCGCGCGCCTGCGGCGCCAACACCGCGCCGATCGCGTTCGCCGAAGTCTATCTGGCGCTCCAGAACGGTACCGTCGAAGCCCAGGAGAATCCGCTCACCACGATCGAGGCCAAGAAGTTCTACGAGGTGCAGAAGCACATCGTGCTGACCGGCCACATCGTCGACCATCTCAACACGGTGGTGGCCGGTGCGCTTTGGAAGAAGCTCAGCGACGAGGACAAGAAGACCTTCACCGACGTCGCGCAGGAGGCCGCCGCCAAGGCGACCGCGGAGATCAAGCAGAACGAGGCCAAGCTGGTCGCCTTCTTCAAGGAGAAGGGCCTGACCGTCACCGAGGTCGACAAGAGCGAGTTCCGCGACACCGTGCTGAAGAACGTCGCGTTCGAGACTTTCGGCTACCGCAAGGCCGACTGGGAACGCATTCAGGCGGTGAAGTAATGACGTAGTCGCCATCCCGGGGCGGTCCGCTGGACCGAACTACGGTGTGCAATTGCGCACCTGAAAATCTCGAGGTTCCGGGTCTGGTGCTGACGCACCATCCCGGAACGACGTGATCAGTTTGAGGAGCACACCCATGTCCACCGCCGAAACGCACCGGCAGATCACCGCGGACGAGATCGCCCACACCTTCGAGGAAGAGGCGACGCCCAAGGTCGATCTCGGCATCTACGCTTTTGAGGACTGGGTCGCGCTGGCGATCTTCTGGGTGATGGCGCTCGCCGTCTTCCTCCAGTTCTTCACCCGTTACGTCCTCAACGACAGCTACGCCTGGACCGAGGAGATCGCGACCTACTGCCTGATCGGCGTGGTCTTCATCGGCTCCTCGATGTGCGTGCGGCTGTCGCGGCACATCCAGGTCGACCTGCTCTATCGCTATCTTCCGCACCTTGTGGCGCGCGCATTGTCGACAGTGATCGATCTGATCCGGATCGTCTTCTTCGGTTACGCCATCAAGC
This sequence comes from Bradyrhizobium sp. Kon56, assembly GCF_055807635.1. Taxonomy (NCBI): domain Bacteria; kingdom Pseudomonadati; phylum Pseudomonadota; class Alphaproteobacteria; order Hyphomicrobiales; family Nitrobacteraceae; genus Bradyrhizobium; species Bradyrhizobium sp. Kon56. The sequence continues at coordinate 48,326 of NZ_JBVVOU010000004.1, forward strand.
TGGTCTGGGTCTACATCCAGATCATCGGCGACGAATCCATGACCACCATCAATCTTCCCAAGGACTACGTCTATTACGCCGTGCTGGCGGGCTTCGTGCTGATGTTCGTCCGCTCGGTGCAAGTGGCCATACAACATTTGCGGCAGGGCTACTCGATCCTCGAACGTCCCGGCGCCTACGACGGCTTTGAAGGGTAATTCCATGTTGCTGTTGCTTGGAGGCTTCCTCATCCTCATGCTGCTCGGCGTTCCCGTGGCCATCGCCATGGCGGCGTCGTCGCTGCTCTACATCCTGGTCAGCGGCGTGACGCCCGACGTCACGCTGGCGCAGCGCATGATCGCCGGTGTCGAGAGCTTTCCGTTGCTCGCCGTGCCGTTCTTCATCCTGGCCGGCAATCTCATGAACATCGCCGGCGTCACCGGGCGCATCTATAAATTCGCCGTCGCGCTGGTCGGCTGGATGCGCGGCGGCCTCGGCCACGTCAATATCATTGGCTCGGTGATCTTCTCCGGCATGTCTGGCACCGCGATCGCGGATGCCGCCGGTCTCGGTACCATCGAGATCAAGGCGATGAAGGACCACGGCTACTCCACGGAATTCTCCGTGGGCGTCACCGCGGCCTCCGCCACGCTCGGGCCGATCATCCCGCCGTCGCTGCCTTTCGTGATCTACGGCATGATGGCCAACGTCTCGATCGGCGCGCTGTTTCTGGGGGGCGTCATTCCAGGCGTCGTGCTGACGCTCCTGATGATGGCCACCGTCACCTACTTCGCGCACAAGAACAAATGGGGCAGCGATACGCCGTTCTCCTGGCCGCAATTGGGATCGGCGGGGCTCGAGATCCTCGTCGTATTGAGCTTCCCGATGGCTGTCTGGCTTCTGACGGTCGCCGGTCTCTCCACCAATTGGGCAGTTGGTCTCGGCCTGTTCGCGCTGCTCGCGATCGACTGGTACTTCGACTTCTCCGCGGTGATGGCGCTGATGGCGCCGGTGATCCTGATCGGCGGCATGACGCTCGGCTGGTTCACCCCAACGGAAGCCGCGGTCGCCGCCGTGATCTGGTCGCTGTTCCTCGGCCTGGTACGCTACCGCACCATGACGATGAAAACGGTCGCGAAAGCGACTTTCGACACCATCGAGACCACGGCTTCGGTGCTGTTCATCGTCACGGCAGCCTCGATCTTCGCCTGGCTGCTGACGGTGTCGCAGGCAGCCCAGATGCTGTCGGACTGGATGCTCAGCATCACCCACAACAAATGGGTGTTCCTGGCGCTCGCCAACGTCCTGATCCTGTTCGTCGGCTGCTTCATCGACACCACGGCGGCGATCACCATTCTGGTGCCGATCCTGTTGCCGATCGTGCTCAAGCTCGGCATCGACCCGATCCATTTCGGTCTGATCATGACGCTGAACCTGATGATCGGTCTGCTGCATCCGCCGCTCGGCATGGTGTTGTTCGTGCTCGCGCGCGTCGCAAAGCTCTCGGTCGAGCGCACGACGGTGGCGATCCTGCCGTGGCTGGTGCCGCTGATGGTTGCGCTGATCGCAATCACCTACATCCCCGAATTGACCCTCTGGCTGCCGAAATACATGGGACTTTCCAAATGACCTCAACTGCTCTCGCCGCAACCCTGTTTGGCCCCGAAGATCTGCGCATGGTCGAGCATCCGCTCGACAAGCTCGCTGAAGGCATGGTGCGCCTCCGTTTCGGCGCCGGCGGCATCTGCGGCTCGGACATGCATTATTTCCGTCATGCCCGCACCGGCGATTTCGTCGTGAAATCGCCGCTAGTGCTCGGTCACGAAATTTCAGGCGAGGTCGTGGAGATCGCGGGCTCCGCGGCGAACCTGAAGCTCGGCGACCGTGTCGCCGTCAACCCGTCGCGCTGGTGCGGCCATTGCGTCGCTTGCCGCGAAGGCCGGCAAAACCTCTGCGAGAATATCTACTTCATGGGCTCGGCCTCGAAGACACCGCACATGCAGGGCGGCTTTGCCAACTATTTCGACGCGATCCCGGCACAGTGCGTGAAGATTCCCGATCATGTGTCCTATCAGGCCGCGGCGCTCGCCGAACCGCTCGCGGTCTGCCTGCACGCCGTCGCGCGTGCCGGCAACATCGATGGCAAGCGCGGCATCATCTTCGGCGCCGGTCCAATCGGGCTTCTGACCATGCTCGCCGCGCGCCGCGCCGGCATGACCGACATCACGGTGGCCGACATCGCGCCGGCGCCGCTGGCCTTTGCGACCCGGCTCGGCGCCTCTCACGTCGAGAATGTCGCAGCCGGCGAGGAAGGCCTGAAGGCGCAGGCCGCCTCGCGCCCCTACGATGTCGCTTTCGAAGTCTCGGGCACGGCTGCAGGCCTTGCCAGTGCGATCGGTATCGTCAGGCGCGGCGGCGTTGTGGTGCAGATCGGCAATTTGCCGGGTGGCCAGATTCCGGTGCCGGCCAATGCGGTGATGGCCAAGGAGATCGACCTGCGCGGCTCGTTCCGCTTCGGGCTCGAGTTCATGACGGCGGTGGAGCTGATCGCGGACGGCAGCGTCGACGTGCTGTCGCTGGTCACCGCCGAGCGGCCGCTGTCCACCGCGCCGGACGCGCTGCGGCTGGCGCTCGACCGCTCGCAGAGCGTCAAGGTCGTGCTGACCGCGAACTGATCCGGGAGATTTCCTATGATGCTCGAGGGATGGCGCTGGTATGGGCCGGACGATCCGGTCTCGCTGGATGATGTCAGGCAGGCCGGCGCGAGCGACATCGTCTCGGCGCTGCATCAGGTGCCGATCGGCGAAGCCTGGACACGCAAGGCGGTCGAGGAGCGCAAGAACTTCATCGAGAGCGGCCAACCCGGGCGCTCGCGGCTGACCTGGTCGGTGGTGGAATCGATTCCGATCCCCGACGACGTCAAGCGTCTCGGGGCTAAAGCGACGCGCTCGATCGAGACATGGATCGCCAGCCTGGAGGCGGCTGCCGCGGCCGGCATCAAGATCATCTGCTACAACTTCATGCCCGTCGTGGATTGGTGCCGCACCGATCTCGAATGGGAGCTGCCGAACGGCGCCCGCGCCATGCGCTTCGATCAAGACCGTTTCGCGGCCTTCGAGCTGCACATCCTGAAGCGTCCCGCCGCCGTCCAGGAATACTCGCCCGAGCAGCAGGCCCGCGCGAAAAAACTGTTCGAGCAGATGAGCCAGGCCGATATCGACTATCTCGTCATGGTCATCGCCAGCGCGCTGCCGGGCTCGACCACCGAGCCGATGACCATCCCGCAATTCCGCGATCGGCTCGAAACATATCGCGACGTCACGCCAAAAATCCTGCGGCAGCATCTCGCCGAGTTTTTGGGCCGCGTCACCCCCGTCGCCGAGCAGCTCGGGGTCTCATTGACGCTGCATCCGGACGACCCGCCGCGCCCGCTGTTCGGTCTGCCGCGCGTCGCGTCCAGCGCCGATGACTATCAGGCGTTGTTCGATGCGGTGCCGTCAAAGGCGAATGGTATCTGCCTGTGCACGGGGTCGCTTGGCGTGCGCGCCGAGAACAATCTTCCCGCGATGGCCGAACGCTTCGGCCCGCGCATTGCCTTTGCGCATCTGCGCGCGACCAAGCGCGAGGCGGATGGCCTGTCCTTCTACGAGTCCGATCATCTCGACGGCGACGTCGACATGGTCTCGGTGCTGAAGGCGCTGCTGAAGGAGAACGCGCGGCGTTCGCCCGGCCAGAAAATTGTGTTCCGGCCCGACCACGGCCATCGCATGCTCGACGATCTCGCGGCCACCAAGCGCACCAATCCGGGCTACACCGCGATTGGCCGCCTCCGCGGCCTGGCCGAGCTCCGCGGCGCGATCCGCGCGATCGAGCATCGATAGAGGCCAAAACTTTATCCATACCGTCATTGCGAGCGCAGCGAACCAAACCAGAATTCCTCCGCGGAAGGACTCTGGATTGCTTCGCTACGCTCGCAATGACGCGGAGGGAGAGGTGCCTCGTCTCAACCTTGTCCCCTTAGGCGCAAAGGCAGAATACGTCCCGGGCACGCGCACAGATTGTCAAAATTCCAGCCATATGCGAAGGTAGCGTCATTCCGTTTTCGATCGACGCATTGCAGCAATAAGCCATTTAGGAGCTTGATGTGAGCATTCTGGTCGAACTTCCTCCCGATCAATATGACCGACGGGCATTTGCAAAATTCAACGAGACATCAACCGGCTTTGATCTCGACATCGCTCGCGCGATGATGTGGATGTCGCAACTCGCCTACGAGACCCATGTGCCGGACACGATCAACAGGGTCTCTCCTTTCTGGGATCTGTCCGGCGTCAAGTTGCTGAGCCAGCCGGCGCATTCGACGCTGCCGCTGACCGACACGCGCGGGATCATCGCGAGCAAGGGTGACGCAACCATTGTCGCCTTCGCCGGCACCGACCCGCTTCATCTCCTGAACTGGGTCAGCGATTTCACGCTTGGCCGACCGAAGGCGCCCGTGCACCAGGGGTTCGTCGATGCGGCGGCGGCCGTGTGGGACGACGTGAAGAGCGCACTGGCGGCAGCGCTGGCGCGCAAATCACCGATCTTCATCACTGGGCACAGCCTCGGCGCCGCGATCGCGGTGGCAACGGCGGACTTCGCGCGGGAGCAGCTCCAGCTCGCGGATGCGCAGATCTATCTTTACGGTTGTCCGCGCGTGGGCCGCGACGATTTCGTCGCCCTCTACAACGGTACGTTCGGCAGGACGACCTATCGTCTCGTGCACGGCACCGACATCGTCCCGACCGTGCCTCCGCCCGGGCTTGGCTTTCATCACGTCGGCCGTTATCTCGCCTGTGCACGCGGCGCCAAATTCAGCGCCAGCCAGCTCACGACGAATGTTGGTTCGGATGAGCCAATGGCGAATGCTGGAATTGGTGAGCAGGTCCGCAATCTCCTCAGCGGCGTATCCGAGAACACGCGGACGGATGTCGTCGGCAGGCTCACGGTGCTGCTGCCGGCAGGGATCGGCGATCACCTGCCCGATCGTTACTGTGCCGCGCTGACACCCGCCTAGACTCCGGTTTTGATGCGTTTTCTTCACGTGAACCGGTCCACTTCGCCCGAAAACGCTCTAGTAGCAAGCCGCCATCGCGCCGAGCTTCGGATAGAGCCGGTCGATCGCGGCGATCTCGCTTTTCATCTGCGCGGTGATCCAGTCGCGGATCTCGGCGGCGATGGGACGCATCGGCCGGTTGCGCGGTGGCAGGAATTCGCAGATGCGGCGTGTGGTGGTGAGCGTGTCGGAGGCCGGCACCAGCGCGCCGGTCAACAGCCAGTGCGAGGCGACCGTCAGCCAACCGAGCGCGATGCCCTGGCCGAGCAGGGCGGCCTGCATCACGACGGCATAGTCCGTGAAGCTCAGCGCCTTGGCAGCACCGCGGCGCCCGGTGAGAAGCGATGCGTAATCCGCGGCCCAGTCGCCCGGCGTCTCGGCGAGCCGAATGATGGTGTTGCCTTCGGCGGGATCGGTTTCGCCGAGATAGGCAGGGCTGCACATCGGCAGCATGACCTCCTTCATCACCAGCGTGCCACCGGATGACGGCTCCTCGCGATCGCGGAAGCGCATGCCGAGGTCGACATTCTCCACTGGTCCGCGCAGCGCGCCGGAGATCAGCTGAAAGCGCAAATCGACCTGAGGAAATTGCTTCTGCAGCTTGTCGATGCGCGGCATCAGCCAATGCGTGGTGAAGGCGGAGGAGACCGACAGTGTCACCGTCTCGGTGCCCTTGCGGCGCCGCTCGATCTCGACCAGCCCGCTTTCGATGCTGCGAAAGCCTTCGAGCACGCGGCGATACAAGAGTTCGCCTTCCTCAGTGAGCACCGCGCGTCCCGCCTTGCGGTCGAATAGGCGAACGCCGAGATGGTCCTCGAACTGACCCAGCATCCGGCTCACCGCAGGCTGGGTGACGTTCAGTTCGGCGGCAGCCGCAGTGAAGCTGCCATTGCGTGCCGCTGCGTCGAAGACGAACAGGGCGTTACTTGAGGGCAGCATCCGGCGTAGCTCAGGCATAACCCCATGTTATGAGCCAGGTGAGAATTTGGCAATTGCCGAGTTTTGCCAAGTCTGATGTCATCGACATGACAGCCTAAAGACAGGACTTGCGAGCGAAGATATTGGTGCGGTGCACGCTTCGGCTGTGAGTGCTCAAATTCCTGTCTATAAAGCAGGCTTATGGCGTGCAGTGAGGCACGCCGGCTCAGGACATGACGAGGTCGATCGTTGGACAAACGAGCGGAAAGCGTCGAGATCAGATCCGCGAGCAAGGCCTATGGTGCCGTTCGCGCCCTCGACGACGTGTCCCTCAATGTCGCCGCCGGCGAGTTCGTCTCCCTGCTCGGCCCCTCCGGCTCCGGCAAGACGACGTTGCTCGGCATCCTCGGCGGCTTCATCCTGCCATCGAGCGGAACGATCTTGTTCGGCGGCCGCGACGTCACCTGGATGCCGCCGCACAAGCGCGACATCGGCGTCGTGTTCCAGAACTACGCGCTGTTCCCGCATATGAGCGTCGGCGAGAATGTTGCCTTTCCCTTGCGCGCGCGACGGCTGCCGAAGGCGGCCTGGCCGGATAAGGTGCGCGCGGCGCTTTCGATGGTCGGTCTTGCCGGCTACGAAGAGCGCGGTATCGCGCAACTCTCCGGCGGCCAGCGCCAGCGCGTGGCGCTCGCACGCGCCATGATCTTCGAGCCGCGGCTGATCCTGATGGACGAACCGCTGTCCGCGCTCGACAAGCAACTGCGCGAATCCATGCAGATCGAGCTGCGCGCGCTGCACAAGCGCATCGGCGCCACCATCATCTACGTCACCCACGATCAGCGCGAAGCGCTGACCATGAGCGACCGCGTCGCCGTGATGAAGGACGGCAGGCTGATCCAGATCGACGCGCCCGAGCGCCTGCACGATCATCCCGCGGATTCCTTCGTCGCGAGTTTCATTGGCGAGGCCACGATGCTTCCCGTGCGACGCGTCGATGCCTCCGGCGTTGCGCTCGGCAATGTGCTTCTGCGCAGCGCCCGCGCCATTCCCGACGGGGACGCGCTGATGCTCGCCGTGCACAGCGAAAAACTGCTGATCGACGATGGTGCGCCGGACACCGCCTGCAATCGGCTCACCGGCACGGTCACCGACATCGTCTATCAGGGCGAGAGTCTGCGCATCTTCCTGGCGCTCGCCGATGGCATCGTGCTCAGCCTGCGCCAGGCGAGCTATCACCAGGCCTACAGCCGCATCCCGCCGCTGGGCGGCAGCCTTACCGTGACCCTTCACCCCGAGGACACCATCGTCGTGCCCAGGGTGAGGGACTGAACCCAAGCCTTGTCCAACCGAGAGAAGAAGCCAAAAATGTCGTCAGCAGCCTCGTTCAGCAATTTCAAGGTTCTCACCTTCGACGTCGTCGGCACCTTGATCGATTTCGAGACCGGCGTGCTCTCCGCGGTGCGCCGGATCTCGGGCAAGTCGCCGGCCGAGCTCAGCGACGACAAGATCTTCGAATCCTACAAGCGCGGTCGCGACAAGCACCACGAGCGTTCGAGCGAGGTGATGTTCCATGTCTATCGCTATCTTGCCAAGGAACTCGGGCTGCAGGCCGATGACGCCTCCTGCGACGTGTTCCAGCTCGCGGTGCTGCGCTGGGGACCGTTCCCAGACTCGGTCGAGGCTCTGAAGCGCCTGAGAACCAAATTCCGCCTGGTCGCGATGACCAATGCCGACCGCGTCGCGCTGTCCTGTTACGCGCACGCGCTCGGCAATCCCTTCGACGATACCGTTTGCGCCGACGAGACTGGCGTTGCGAAACCCGATCCGGAGTTTTTCGCCTACAACAAGGGCCGCCAGTCCGCTTTCGGCTACAAGCAGTCCGATATCCTTCACGTCGCGCAGAGCCAGTATCACGACATCGGGATTGCGCGGAAACTCGGCTACAAGGTGTGCTGGATCGAGCGCCGCCAGGGCATGGCCGGTTTCGGAGGCACACCGGCCGTGGAGACGCTGACCAAGCCGGACTTCCATTTTCCGACGTTGAAGGCGCTTGCCGATGCGGCCATCGGGCCGGCGGCGTAAGGCATGAGCGGTGGCATGACACGGGACTGGAACGCGCTGCCGTCGGCCAACTCGCTGTGGGCCGCCACGGCCGAGCCGGCGCGCGAGTTTCCGGTCGTGTCAGGCGAGCACCAGGCGGATGTGGTGATCATCGGTGCGGGCTACACGGGCCTGTCTGCTGCGCACCACATCGCCAAAAGCGGTTTGTCGCCGATCGTACTTGAGGCCAACCGCCCGGGCTGGGGCGCGAGTGGACGCAATGGCGGCGTGATCACCGCAAAGTTCCGCCTCTCGTTCCGCGAGATCGACGCCGTGCACGGCCGCGCCATGGCGCAGCGCATGTACGGGATCGCGCATGAATCCACTGATATCGTCGAGGAGCTGGTCTCCGAATTTGGCATCACCAGTGCCGCGTTGACGCGCACCGGCCAGGTCAAGGCCGCTCACAACGAGACGACCCTGAAGGCCGCGATCGACGAGGCCAACTGGATGAAGCGCGAGATGGGGGATGCGGAGGTCCGCATCCTCGACAAGGGGCAAGTGCGCGACGAGACTGGCTCCGACATCTTCGTCGGCGGCGTGCTCAATCCCGGCTCCGGCGGCATCCATCCGCTGAATTATCTGCGCGGCCTTGCCGATGGCGTGGCGCGCCGCGGCATCCCGATTTTCCAGGAGTCGCCGGTCGTAAGGCTCCGCCGCGACAACAGCGGCATCGTCGCTGAAACGCCGCAAGGCGCAGTGCGGGCAAAGCAGGCGATCATCGCCACCAACAGCTATTCCGACCTCACCGGCGCGACGACGAACATGCAGCGCACGCTGATCCCGTTCCGAAGCGCCATCATCGCGACCGACAGGCTGCCGCGCAACCTCGCGGGAAGCCTGATGCCGACCGGGCGCACCTACACCGAGACCAAGCGCATGATGCGCTGGTTCCGCATGGTCGACAATCGTGTGATTTTTGGCGGCCGCGGCGCGTTCGGCAAGCAGGATTCGGAAACCGCTTTCGACGCGCTGCGCAAGGCGATGGTCGGAATCTTTCCCGACCTTGCCGACGTCCCGCTCGCCTACAAATGGTCGGGCCTGGTCGGGATGACGTTGGACTCCGTGCCGCATATCGGCCGGCTCGACGACCGCACGCTGTTCTCGATGGGCTACAACGGCGCGGGCGTGGCGATGTCGAGCCTGATGGGCCGCTATCTCGCCGCTTTCGTGCGCGGCGAGACGCCAGAGGTCGGGCTGCTCGACGCGAGGCGATTGAAAGCCATCCCGTTCTATCCGTTGCGCGAGCCCGCCGTGCGCATGGTCGCGGGCTGGTACCAGTTTCTCGATGCGATCGGACAGTGACATTTAATTAGTGACAGAGGAGGCGAGGATGACGACGAAACGAGATTTTCGATTTGGCTACGCTTTGTTGGGCGGATCGCTCGGAATGTTCGCAACAACCGGCATCGCCGCCGCTGCCGAACAGATCACCTTCGTCTCGCAAGGCGGCGCCTACCAGCAGGCGCAGACGGTGGCGATTCTCGATCCCACCGCCAAGAAGCTCGGCATCACCGTCAACCAGGACTCCATTCCCGATGCCTGGCCCGCAATCAAAACGCAAGTCGGCAGCGGCAAGCCGATCTGGGATGTCGTCGATACTCCGACCGGCAACTGCCTGCGTGGCGGCGAGCAGGGGCTGATCGAGAAGCTCGACTTCTCGAAGATCCCGAATGGCGCCGCGATGCCGGAGTCCTATCGCAGCCCCTATTCGGTTTCCTACGAGTTCTATTCCAGCGTACTGGCTTACAGCCAGAAGACGTTTCCGAAGGACGCGCCGAACAGCTGGGCCGATTTCTGGGACGTCAAGAAATTTCCCGGGCGCCGCGCACTGCGTAACCACCCGTTCGCGACGCTCGAGGCGGCCCTGATGGCCGACGGCGTCGCGCCCGACAAGCTCTATCCGCTCGACGTCGAGCGCGCCTTCAAGAAGCTGGAAGAGATCAAGCCGCACATCACGGTGTGGTGGACCTCCGGTGCGCAGTCGGCACAGCTTCTCAATGACGGCGAGGTCGACATGGAGATGGCCTGGAACGGCCGCGTCAGCGCAGTCGCGAAGGAAGGCGCCAAGGTTGCCTTCACCTACAACCAGGGCGTTTTGCAGAGCACCTCGCTCTGCATTCTCAAGGGCGCGCCGAATCTCGAGACGGCAGTCAAATTCCTCAACGAGGCCGTCGATCCCGTGCACCAGGCCAATCTGCCGCTCAATATCGATTACGGCCCGGGCAATCCCAAGGCGTTCGATACCGGCGTGATCAAGCCGGAGCGCGCCGCGCAATTGCCAAGCGAGCCGGCCAATGCGGCCAAGCAGGCCCTGATGTCCTACGCCTGGTGGTCCTCGCCGGCGGGCGAAGCCACCGAGAAGCGTTGGGCGTCGTTCATGCAGAAGTAGGCGAAGCGAGGCCGCGTCGATGACATCCGTGCCGGATCCCTCCCAAAAGCATCAGCGTCGCGAACACGGCCTGATGCTGGCATTGGTGTCGCCGGCGCTGCTGGTGATCTTGGCTCTGATCGTGCTGCCGGTCGGCTGGCTCGCCTGGCAGTCGATCTACCATGACGGCTTCACGCTGGAGAATTATCGCCGCATCTTCACCGAAGACATCTACTGGCGCAGCTTTGCGCTGACCTTCGAGATCAGCCTCGTGGTCACGGGAATCGCGCTGCTGCTTGGCTATCCCGTGGCCTACCTCGCCAACTCGGTGCCGAAAGGATGGAGCATTCTCATCCTGTCGCTGGTCGTGCTGCCGTTCTGGACCAGTGTGCTGGTGCGCGCTTATGCCTGGCTGGCGCTGCTCCAGCGCACCGGTGTGATCAACCAGCTTTTGCGTTATCTCGAGGTGACGAGCGAACCGCTCGCGCTGGTGCACAACACCTTCGGCACGGTGGTTGCGACGGTACACATCCTCTTGCCGTTCATGGTGCTGCCGCTCTACGCCACCATGCAGAAGATCCCGTCCGACCTCATGCAGGCCGGCGCCAGCCTGGGAGCGAGCCCGTCGCTCACCTTCGTCCGCGTCTTCCTGCCGCTGTCTCTGCCGGGCGTGCTGGCAGGCTGCACCATGGTGTTCGTGCTCTGCCTCGGTTTTTACATCACGCCGGAACTGCTCGGCGGCGGCCGCACGGTGATGGTGTCGATGCTGGTGAGCCGCAATGTCGAGCTATACAACCAGTTCGGCGCGGCGAGCGCAGTCGCCGTCGTGCTGCTCTTAAGCGTGCTCGCGATCTTCTTCGTCGTCAGCCGCTTCATCTCGCTCGATCGCATATTGGGGCAGAAATGACGCGATTGTCACCCGCCCGGATCGCCCTCTATGTGATCAGCGCGCTGGTGCTGATCTACCTGATCCTGCCGGTGCTGATCATCGCGCCGATCTCCTTCTCCAGCGCGCGTTTTCTGACCTTTCCGCCACCGTCGTTCTCGCTGCGCTGGTATCAGCAGTATTTCTCCAACGCGGCCTGGATGCAGGCGACGCGGGTAACGCTGACGGTCGCGCTCCTTACCGTGCTTATCGCAACGCCGCTCGGCGTCTCCGCCGCCTATGCCATCAGCCAGTCGAAGCTGCGGATCATGCGGCTGATCCACATGATGCTGCTGTTGCCGCTGGTGGTGCCGATCATCATCACTGCGGTGGGGATATTCTTCCTCTATGCCAAAATCGGCTTGGTCGCGACGCTGCCGGGCCTGGTGCTCGCCAATGTGATGCTGGGGCTGCCTTACGTGATCATTTCGGTGCTGGCGGGCTTGCAGAGTTTCGATCCGGCGCAGGAGATGGTCGCACGCAGCCTCGGCATGAATCGCCTGCGTAGCTTCTTCGCGGTGACCTTGCCGCAGATCAAGTCCAGCGTGGTCGCAGGCGGCATCTTCGCCTTCATCTCGGCGATGGACGAGACCATCGTCGCGCTTTTCATCTCCGGCGGCCAGTATCAGCCGCTGACCAAGCGCATGTTCACCGCCCTCCGCGACGAGATCGACCCGACCATCGCTGCCATCTCGACGCTGATGACGGCGGCCTCCTTCGTGCTGGTACTGCTGGCGAGCGCGCGGCAGAAAAAGGGCGGGTGATTTTTGTTCATCGTCCTGGCGAAAGCCAGGAGGTCCTGGCTTCGTCAGGACGACACCGAATGCTTGGCACGAACCTCGCCGTCTCACGCTTTCGCCGCCGGCCACGCCAAAATCATCTCCACGATCTGTGCCCTGCTGTTTGCCGGCACGTCGGCCTCGCTGAGGTCGCGGTCGAATAGGGCACCGATCTGGTTCGGCCAGGTCGTCAACGAAGGCGTCGAAGCTCGCCACCTCTCGTCCGGCAAGCGGCTGCGACATGGGCTGCAGTGCAACCAGCAGGGGCGGGCATGACGCCTGCGCAGGGTGCGAGGAGCCTTTCGATCTTGCGCGCCCTGTCGGCCTGTCCTACGCCAGCTCCGAGCAAAATTTCGCGAAGCTGCGAAACGCATCGCCAAAGCCTTGAGGGAGCCGTCATGAGCATTCGCAACGCCCGCACCGGGGGCCAGATCCTGATCGATCAGCTCGTCGCCCAGGGCGTCGAGCGCGTCACCTGCGTGCCGGGCGAGAGCTATCTGGCGGCGCTGGACGCGCTGCACGACAGCCCGATCGACGTCATGATCTGCCGCGCCGAAGGCGGTGCGGCGATGATGGCGGAAGCCTATGGCAAGCTCACCGGGCGTCCCGGCATCTGCTTCGTCACCCGCGGCCCCGGCGCCACCAATGCGAGCCACGGCGTCCACATCGCGATGCAGGATTCCACGCCAATGATCCTGTTCGTCGGTCAGGTCGACACCGGCATGCGCGAGCGCGAGGCGTTTCAGGAACTCGACTACAAGGCGGTGTTCGGCACCATGGCGAAATGGGCGGTCGAGATCGATCGTCCCGACCGGATTCCGGAGTTGGTCGCGCGCGCTTTCCGCGTCGCCATGCAGGGCCGTCCCGGTCCCGTGGTGATCTCGCTGCCCGAGAACATGCTGACCGAGACCGCAGCCGTTGCGGACGCCATGCGCATCGAGCCGGCGGTGAGCTGGCCGGCGCCTGCCGATATCGAGCGCGTCGGCGCCATGCTTGCGAGCGCCAAGGCGCCGCTCGTCATTCTTGGCGGCTCGCGCTGGACGGATGAAGCGACCCGGAGCATCGCGCGCTTTGCCGAGCGGTTCGACCTGCCGGTCGCGACCTCGTTCCGCCGGGCCTCGCTGATCGACGCCGATCACTCGCATTATGCCGGCGATCTCGGCATCGGGCCGAGCCCGGGCCTGAAGGCGCGCATCAACCACGCCGACGTCATTTTGCTGATCGGCGGCCGCATGTCGGAAATGCCGTCCTCATCCTACACGCTGCTCGACATTCCGACCCCGCGGCAGAAGCTGATCCACGTTCATCCCGGCTCGGAAGAGCTCGGCCGCATCTATCAGCCTGAGCTCGCGATCCAGGCCACGCCCGCCGCCTTCGCGGCCGCGGTCGAGACGCTGAAGCCGGCAGGCGCCGTTGCCTGGAAGGGCGAGGCCGCCAAGGCGCATGCCGACTATCTCGCCTGGACCGAAAAGGCGCGCGAGCTGCCGGGCACGTTCCAGTACGGCCAGGTCATGACCTGGCTGCGCGATCGCCTGCCCAAGGACGCGATCGTCTGCAACGGCGCCGGCAACTACGCCGGCTGGATCCATCGCCATCATCGCTTCCACAGCTTTGCCGCCCAGCTCGCGCCGACCTCGGGCTCGATGGGATATGGCGTGCCGGCGGCGGTGCTCGCGAAACGGCAATATCCGGATCGCACCGTTATCGCGTTCGCTGGCGACGGCTGCTTCCTGATGAACGGGCAGGAATTCGCGACTGCCGTGCAATACGATGCGCCGCTCGTCGTCATCATCGTCGACAATGCGCAATACGGCACCATCCGCATGCACCAGGAGCGCGACTATCCGGGACGCGTGGTCGGCACCCAGCTCAAGAACCCGGATTTTGCGATGTACGCAAAAGCGTTCGGCGGCCATGGCGAGCGCGTCGAGCGCACCGAAGAGTTCGCGCCGGCGTTCGAGCGTGCGCTCGCCTCGGGCAAGCCGTCGATCCTCCACTGCATCATCGATCCGCGCGCGATGTCGGTCGGCAAGGACTTCGCCCCTGCGGTGAAGGCTTAAGCGATGTCGGAGGGCCGCCACGTCGCCATCATCGGTGCCGGCGCGGTCGGCGTGATCAGCGCCATCGAGGCGCTGCGCGAGGGATATCGCGTCACGCTGATCGACGCCGGCGAGCCCGGTGGCGAACAGGCGGCGAGCTACGGCAATGCCGGCTGGCTCTCTTCGCATTCGGTAATCCCGCCGGCCGAGCCCGGTGTCTGGAAGAAGGTGCCGGGTTATCTGGTGGACCCGCTCGGGCCGCTCGCGATCCGCTGGTCTTATCTGCCGAAGGCGCTGCCCTGGCTGGTCAAATATCTGCTCTCGGGCTGGACCGAGGCGCGGGTCGAGACGACGGCCTTCGCGCTGCGCGATCTCCTGAAGGACGCGCCACTATTGCACAGGAAGCTCGCGGAGGAGGCGGGCGTCCCTGAATTGATCGAGCGTAACGGCGTGATGCATGTCTTTCCGTCGCGCGGCAATTTCGACGATGATCTCGGCTGGCGCGTGCGTAGGCGCGTCGGTGTCGAATGGCTGGAGCTTTCGGCCGACGAGATGCGTCAGCGCGAGCCTGATTTGCATCCGCGCTACACTTTCGGTGTGGTGGTGGAGGAAGCCGGTCGCTGCCGCGACCCGGGTGCCTATGTCGCCGCGCTCGCGCAGCATGCGCGGGCAAGCGGCGCCAAGCTCGTGCGGGCCAAGGCAATTGGGCTGAGGCTATCCGGCAACAAGCTCGTGGCTGTCCTGACCGAGACCGGCGAGATTGCGTGCGATGCCGCGGTGATTGCCGCCGGTGCGCATTCAAAGCGGCTCTCGGCGTCCATCGGCGATCCGCTGCCGCTGGAGACCGAGCGCGGCTATCACGTCATGATCGAGAATCCGGAATCGGGGCCACGCAGCTCGATGATGGCCTCGGATGCGAAGATGGTGGTGAACTGGACCGACAGGGGTTTGCGCGCCGCCGGCACGGTCGAGATCGCAGGCCTCGAGGCCGAACCAAACTGGAAGCGGGCCGAGATTTTGCGCGACAAACTCTTCAGCATGTTCCCAAAACTGCCGACGGACATTCCGGCTTCGCGTATCAAGACCTGGTTCGGCCATCGGCCGAGCATGCCGGACGGACGTCCCTGCATCGGTTACGCGCGGGCCTCGCGCGACATCGTCTATGCCTTCGGCCACGGCCATATCGGCCTGGTCGGCTCGGCGCGCACCGGTCGTCTCGTCGCCCAGCTTCTGAGCGGCAAGCCGCCGGAAATTCCGCTTGCACCGTTTTCGCCCGATCGTTTTCTCTGAGATCGCATCATGACCGCTCCAGCCAATTCGTCCCCCCGAATCGCCCGCGGCGGCAAGGCCATCTATGGAGCGCCGCTCGGCATCCTGATGCTGGAGGCGCGCTTCCCCCGCATTCCCGGCGACATGGGCAACGGCACCACCTGGCCTTTCCCTGTGCTCTATCGCGTGGTGAGCGGTGCCTCGCCGGAGAAGGTGGTGCTGAAGGGCGCCGCCGGTCTGCTGCCTGATTTCATCGATGCGGCGAAGGATCTGGTGCGGCTCGGGGCCGAAGCCATCACCACCAACTGCGGCTTCCTCTCGCTGTTCCAGAAAGAGATCGCAGCTGCGGTCGGCGTTCCCGTCGCGACCTCGTCACTGATGCAGGTGCCGTGGGTGCAGGCGACCTTGCCGCCGGGCAAGCGCGTCGGCCTCGTCACGGTCTCCGGTGCGTCCTTGACGCCGGCTCATCTCGCAGGCGCCGGCGTGCCGCTCGATACGCCGCTGGTCGGCACCGAGCATGGCAAGGAATTCTTCCGCGTCCTGATCAAAGCCGAGAAGGACGACATGGACATCGCGCAGGCCGAACGTGACGTGGTCGAGGCCGGCAAGGAGCTGATCGCCAGGAACCCGGATGTCGGCGCGATCGTGCTGGAATGCACCAACATGCCGCCTTATGCAGCGGCGCTTCAGACCGAGGTCGGATTGCCCGTCTACGATATCTATTCCATGATCACCTGGTTTCATGCCGGGCTGCGGCCGCGCCAGTTTGGCTAGAGGTCGAGAAGTTGTCTATGACTCCTCTTCCTGCTCCCCGTGCGGGAGAAGGTGGCGCGAAGCGCCGGATGAGGATATCTCTCCGCGCATATGGATGCGGATGAGTCCGCGGAGAGATACCCGTCACCCAAATGAGTTTGTATCTGTCAGCGGTGATGTCCTCTCCCGCAAGGGGAGAGGGCGCAGCCATGCGCATCGTGCGCTGTCCCACCGGCAGCGGAAGAGGCAGCTATACAATCCCTCGATACCTGATCGCGCCAGACGGTCAGAGCTTTGGCGCCTGAACATCGCTAGAGTGCCTCTCGAAATCCACGGAGACCAGCGGTGCACAGCCTTCAATCCAATCCCGACACGCGCGCAGACGATTGGCCGTCCGAGCTCTACCGCATCCTGAAAACCGCCGACGTGCGGCAGATGTCCTACGTTCCCGATGCCGGTCACAGCCAGCTCATCCGCCTGTTCTCCGCCGACCGCGACGTCACCACCAACGTGCTGACGACGGAAGAGGAGGGCGTCGCCATCGCCGCAGGCGCCTGGCTCGGCGGCCAGCGTAGCGTGCTCTTGATGCAGTCGAGCGGGGTCGGCAATTGCATCAACATGCTGTCGCTGTCGGCGATCGGACGATTTCCACTGCTGATGCTGGTGACGATGCGCGGCGAATGGGCCGAGTTCAATCCCTGGCAGGTGCCGATGAGCCGTGCGACGCAGCCCTCGCTGGAAGCGATTGGTTTGAAGGTGATGCGCGCGGAGACGGCGGAGGATCTGGTCGAGACCGTGGAATCGGCCGCAGCGCTCGCCTACGATTCCGATCAGCAGATCGCGGTGCTGATCGGGCAACGCCTGATCGGCAAGAAGAAGTGGTGATGCCAATGCAAGCTCAGCTCGACCGCCGCGCCGCCGTCGCCGCGCTCCTGAAGAATCGCAAGGACACGCTGGTCGTGTCCGGCCTCGGCTCGCCGACCTATGATCTTCATTCGGTCGGCGACCATGACGGCAATTTCTATCTCTGGGGCGCCATGGGCGGCGCCGCGCTGATCGGGCTTGGCCTCGCGCAAGCCCAGCCGGGAAAGCGCGTCCTCGCTTTGACCGGGGATGGCGAGCAATTGATGGGCCTCGGCGGCATCGCCACCATCGGCGTCGCGCGCCCGCGCAATCTCGACATCGTCGTGATCGACAACCAGCATTTTGGCGAGACCGGTATGCAGGCCAGCCACACCGGGCGCGGCGTCGATCTCACTGCGATCGCTGTGGCCTGCGGCTTTGCCGCGACCGGGACCGTGCGGACGCTCGAGGAGGTGGAACGTCTGGCGACGCAGCTCGACGAGCCGGCCGATGGCCCGCGCCTTTTTGTCATCAAGGTTCTGGCCGAAAATCCGCCGCGCTCGCTACCCTCGCGCGATGCCGTCTTTATCAAGAACCGGTTCCGTGCTCATCTTAGCTTCGCGTCGGTCTGAGCCGGGTTTCTCGCCCGGCGACAGTCTGCTGTCGAAGCAGCTACTCTGGAGTGAGACCATGAAACTATCCGGCAAGGTCGCCGCCATCACCGGCGCGGCGCGCGGTATCGGCAAGGCTTGCGCAAAGCGATTCCTGGACGACGGCGTCAAGGTCGTCATCTCGGATGTCGATGCCGAGGGCTTGGCCGCGACGGCCGCCGAACTCGCGCGACCGGATGCCTTGCGCACTGTCGTCGGCAATGTCGCAAAGCGTGCCGATGTCGACCAGCTGGTCGCAACTGCCGCAAAAGAGTTCGGCCGGCTCGATATCATGGTCAACAATGCCGGCGTCGCTCGCAACCGGGACCTCCTGGAGATCTCCGAAGAAGAATTCGATGAAATCATCGGCATCAACCTGAAGGGCGCGTTCTTCGGCGTGCAGGCGGCGGCGAAGCAGATGATCGCGCAAGGCGGCGGCGGGGTCATCATCAACATGTCCTCGGTCAATGCACTGCTGGCAATCCCGGCGCTTGCGACCTACGCCATGTCCAAGGGCGGCATGAAGCAGCTCACCTCGGTCGCTGCCGTCGCACTCGCTCCGCACAATATTCGTGTCGTCGCGGTCGGGCCGGGCACGATTCTGACCGACATGGTGGCATCGTCCATCTACACCTCGGAAGATGCCCGCAAGACCGTGATGTCACGCACGCCGGCCGGCCGTGGCGGCGAGCCGAGCGAAGTTGCCTCCGTCGTCGCGTTTCTTGCGAGTGACGATGCGTCCTACATCACGGGGCAGACGATCTATCCAGATGGTGGGCGGTTGATTCTGAATTACACGGTGCCGGTGAAGTAGATCACTCCGCCGCAGCCGTCATCCCGTGACCCAGTCGTTTCGAAATGCCGCCCGCGCAATCGCGTAGCGCATGGGCGATCGGGCTGTCCCAGCGCGCGTCAAAAGTGCCTTCCGGCCCCATCGCGGTGATTACCAGCGCGACATGGCCGGAATGATCGAACACCGGCGCAGAGAATGCGTTGACGCCGGGCAGGGGGTCGCCGAGCGCGCGGGCGAGGCCGTGCTTGCGGACCTCTGTGAGCATCTCAGTGACCTTCGCGCCTTTCACGGCGCGCTTCGGATTATAGCCGACGCCATGACGATCGAGGCCGCTTTCGAGCGCGGCGTTGATCGTCTTCTCCGGCAGGAAGGCCGCAAAGGCGCGGCCCGTGGCCGTCTCCAGCAGCGCCATCACCGAACCGGCGCGCATCACGATGTGAACGGGCTGGCCGGGTTCTTCGAGCTGCACCACGGTGGGGCCGTGCGTGCCCCAGACCGCGAGCGAGACCGCATGCCCGATCTGGCTTGCGAGCGCCGCGATCTTCGGTCCTGCGATGCGTACGCCGGACAGTCGGCGCAGGCTGATCAGGCCGAGCTCCAGCGCCAGTGCGCCGATCTCGTAACGGCCGGTGGTCTCGTCCTGCTCGATCAGGCCGATGCGGGAGAAGCTGGCGAGATAGGGATGCGCCTTGGCCGGCGTCATGCCGGCCTCGCGTGCAAGATCGCGCAGCATCATCGGCTCGCCGCTGCGGGCGAGGGCGCGGAGCAATTCGCCGCCGACCTCGATCGACTGGATGCCGCGGCTTTCTCTCTTCATGCGCTTCCTGGCGTGGCTTACGCCGCGTTGCGCTTGGCGGCGCTGTCGGCGAGGTGACGGCCGGCAATGTAGCCGAAGGTCAGCGCCGGCCCAAGCGTGATGCCGGCGCCCGGATAATTGCCGCCCATGATGCTCGCCATGTCGTTGCCGGCGGCATAGAGCCCGGGAATCACCCGTCCCTCCGCATCGAGCGCCCGCGCGTTCTCGTCGGTGACGATGCCGGCATAGGTGCCGAGATCGCCGACCACCATCTTGATGGCGTAGAACGGGCCGTTCTCGATCGGCGCGACGCAGGGGTTCGGGCCGTGCAGCGCATCGCCCTGGTAGCGGTTATAGGCCTTCGAGCCCTTGCCGAAGGCGGCATCGTGCCCGTGTGGTGCGGTCGCATTGAACTGCTTGACGGTCTCGACGAACGCCATGGTGTCGATGCCCGCCTTTGCCGCGAGCGCCTCCAGCGTCTCTCCGCGCATGAGATAGCCGGTCTTGAGGTGATGACCCAGCGGCATCGGGAACGGCGGCACGCAGCCGAGGCCGTATTTGCGCAGGGTCTGGTGATCGCAGACCAGGTACGCCGCGATCTCCTCGCCGGGTTTCGCCGCCTTGACCATGGCCTGGACGAAGTCGTGATAGGAATTGCCCTCGTTGGCAAAGCGCTTGCCGTCACGCATCACCGCGATCACGCCGGGTTTGGCGCGGTCGATGAAATGCGGCATCACGCCGTTTGAGCCGTCCTTGCGCTTGGTGACCGAGACCGGGACCCAGGCTGCCGCGTTCGGCAGCCTGTCCTCGACATGTCCGCCGGCGCGTTCTGCGAGCCGCAGCCCATCGCCGGTGTTGCCGGTCGGTCCCGGCGAAAAATGCTCGTTCCCGGTCGGCGCGTGCGGGAACATCTTCTTGCGCCGTTCGACATCATGCGGGAAACCGCCGCAGGCGAGCACGACGCCTTGTCTCGCACGAATGCGGACGTCGCGTCCCTCGCGGGCGACAATGGCGCCCGTGACAGTGCCGTTCTCGACAGTGAGCTCGCGCACCGGCGCGGACAGCCACATCGGTATCTTCAGATCCTGGGCCGATTTTGCCAGGCGCCCGGCGAGCGCATTGCCGTTGGTCAGCGTCATGCCGCGGCCATAGCGCAGCACGTCCATCAGATGCCGCGACAGGCGCTTTGCGACATAGACCGCCGAGCTTAGGGACTTCGTCGCGCGCATGAAATGGACGATGTCCTTGCCGGATCCGAGCATCATGCCGAATACGGTCAGCTCGGGCAGCGGCGTGCCGAGGGCCTTGATCCGGTCGCCGAGTTCGCGGCCGTCGAACGGGCGCGCCACCATCGAACGACCGCCTTGGGCGCCGCCGGGCGCCTCGGCGTGATAGTCCGGGAACACCAGCGGCATGTCGAAGCGGAGCGCCGTCTTGCTGGTGAAAAAATCGACCGCCTCGGGTCCGGCGCTCAGGAATGCATCGACGCGCGCGGCGTCAAAGTTGTTGCCGGCTTCGTGCCGCAGGTAAGTCCGCGCCTGCTCCGGTGTCTCCTCGATGCCGTAGGCCTTGGCCAGCGAGGTACCGGGAATCCAGAGCCAGCCGCCGGAGCGGGCGGTGGTGCCTCCGAAGCGCGGCTCCTTCTCGACGATCAGGACGTCGAGGCCGCGATAGCGCGCGGTGATCGCGGCCGACATGCCGGAGCAGCCCGATCCGGCCACGAGCACATCGCACTCGTAAGTCTCAATTGCGTTGCGCCCGTTGCCGGTCATGCAGGCCTCACTTCTTGAGCGACGGACATTTGGATTCGGAGACCGGGCGGAAGGCGTCCTCGCCCTTCACCGTCTTGATGATCTCCAAATAATCCCAGGGTTCCTTGGACTGCTCGGGTGTTTTCACCTTGGCGAGATACATGTCGCGAATGACGCGGCCGTCCTCCCGCAAGCGTCCGCCATGAACGAATGTATCCTCGATCGGC
The DNA here is from genome assembly GCF_055807635.1 of Bradyrhizobium sp. Kon56. Classification (NCBI taxonomy): domain Bacteria; kingdom Pseudomonadati; phylum Pseudomonadota; class Alphaproteobacteria; order Hyphomicrobiales; family Nitrobacteraceae; genus Bradyrhizobium; species Bradyrhizobium sp. Kon56. Next base: position 69,617 of record NZ_JBVVOU010000004.1, read on the forward strand.
AGCTCGCGCATCTTGGCCATCGCCTTGGCGGGATCATCGGTGCCGGCGGCCTTGATGGCCTTGAGATAATGCAGCACCGAGCCGTAGACGCCGGTCTGGATCATGGTCGGCATCACCTTGGTGCGCTCGTAGAATTTCCGCGACCATGCGCGGGTCGCCTCGTCCATGTTCCAGTACGAGGCCGTGGTCATGTAGGTACCCTGCGCGGATTTGAGGCCGATCGCGTGGACATCGGTGTCGAACATCAGGAGGCCGACCAGCTTCTGGCCACCCTGCACCAGGCCGAACTCGCCGGACTGCTTGATGGCATTGTCGGTGTCCTGGCCCGCATTGGCGAAAGCGACGACGTCCGATTTCGAGCTTTGCGCCTGGAGTGCAAAGGACGAGAAATCGGCCGTATTGGTGGGGTGCTTCACGCCGCCCAAAACCTTGCCGCCCATCTCGTTGATGAAGCGCGTGGCATCCTTCTCGAGCTGCTGCCCGAAGGCGTAGTCGGCCGTGATGAAGTACCAGGATTTTCCGCCTTCCTTGATCACGGCGGAGGCCGTCACCTTCGACAGCGCGTAGGTATCGTAGGTGAAGTGCACGGTGTTCGGGCTGCAAAGCTCGTCGGTCAGCGAACTCGCGCCGGGCCCGGAGAGCAGCGCAATCTTGTTGCGCTCGCGCACCATATTGTGGACGGCGATCGCGATGCCGGAATTGGGGATGTCGACGACGGCATCGACCTTGCCGTTGTCGAACCAGCCGCGCACAATCTGCACGCCAACATCGGTCTTCATCTGGTGATCGGCGCTGATGATCTCGATCGGCTTGCCGAGCACGGTGGGCCCGAATTCCTCCAAGGCCATTTTCGCGGCCTCCACGGAGCCCGGCCCGCTGTTGTCGCGGCCCCAGCTCGACAGATCCGTCAGCACGCCGATCCGCACGGCGTCGTCGGAGATTTGCGCGTTCGCAACGGTGGTCATGGCAGCCGAAGTCATGGCCGCGAGCATGGCGCAGGCCAAAAACCCTCTCATCGTCGTTCCCTCTCGTTTATGGGCGCGCTTGGCGCGGCCGGTTATTGTGGCAGCAAGTTAGATATTAGCGAATAAGTTTGTCAATGGACAAGAAAGGCTCCGCGTCGTCCCGGCGAAGGCCGGGACCCATACCGCGTGATCTCTCGAAGTCGGGCGGTCGCAGTACCGGGGCGCCGGTCTTTGCCAAACTCCTCCCTGTGATTATGGGTCCCGGCCTTCGCCGGGACGACAGTGAGGAGGCAGTGGCGCGAAAATCTCGCATTCTGATCTTGGGAGAACTAACACTCCCGCAAGTTGCAACCGCCACAACGATTGGCCATCATGTCGCCCAGGAATCTTGGGGCGGATGGCAATGACGGCAGCATCGGGAGTCTCCACTGCGGCGGAGAAATCGACGACGGCGCATGTGGTGTGGGCAGCCGCGCTCGGCACCGCGATCGAGTGGTACGACTTCCTGATCTACGGCACGGCGGCGGCGCTCGTGCTGAACAAGCTGTTCTTCCCGAGTTTCGATCCCATGGTCGGCACGCTGGCGGCGTTCTCGACCTATGCGGTCGGCTTTGTCGCGCGGCCGATCGGCGGTGCGATCATCGGGCATTACGGCGACCGGCTCGGCCGCAAGAAGATGCTGGTCGCGACCATGTTCGCGATGGGACTGGGCACGTTCCTGATCGGTTGCCTGCCGACCTACAGCCAGATCGGCGTCTGGGCGCCAATCTTCCTCGTCATTTTGCGCTTCGTCCAGGGCATCGGGCTCGGTGGGGAGTGGAGCGGCGCGGTGGTCATGGTGGCCGAGCACGCCGGCAACCGCCGCGGCTTTTACGGCAGTCTGGTGCAGATCGGCTTCCCCGTCGGCGTCGCCGCGTCCACCGGCATTTTCGGTCTGATGACGCAGCTGCCCGAAGCGGACTTCCTGAGCTGGGGCTGGCGCGTGCCGTTTCTGATCAGCATCCTGCTCGTCGGTGTCGGCTTCATCGTGCGGCTGAAACTCGCGGAGACGCCGCACTTCAAGGAGGTGCTCGAGCGCAAGGGGGTGCTGGCGCAGCCGGTGCTGGAAGTCCTGCGCCGCGACTGGCGCAGCTTCCTGCTGGCGATCGGCATCACGGTGTCCGAAGTCGGGCTCGCTTATCTCCTCACTGTTTTCACCGTGGTCTATGCCACGACGCAGCTCGGCCTTCCGCGGCAGGTGATCCTCAACGCGGTGGTCTATGCCGCGCTCGTCGAGCTCGCGACGCTGCCCCTCGCAGGCTGGCTGTCCGACATCTTCGGCCGCAAAGCGCTGTATCTCGCCGGCGGCGTGTTCTCGGTGGCGCTGGCGTTTCCGTTCTTCTGGTTCCTCGACACCAGGGAGCCGGCGCTGATCACGCTCGCGCTCGTCGTGACGATGACACTGACGCATGCGCTGTTGTTCGGGCCGAAGGCGGCCTTCATGCCGGAGCTGTTCCGTACCCAGGTGCGCTATAGCGGCGCATCGCTGGGAGCCAACGTTGCCGCCGCGCTGAGCGGCGGCTTCTCGCCGCTGATTGCGACGGCACTGCTAGCATGGGCCGCCTCGTACTGGCCGGTGTCGGTGTATATCATCGCACTCTCGGTCATCACCATCATCGCAACGTTGATAGCGCCGGAGACCGCGCGGGACTCGCTCAAGTCCTAAGGGCCGCCTTCATTTTATGCGCGTTGCCAAAAGCCGGTGCAGCGGGGCGAATCATTAGCCGCGTTTATGCAGCGAATTTTTACTTCCAATTTTACTTCACGACCTCCCGCCCATAGCCTCCCTCGCAATTGATCACATCCGCAGCCGGTCAATGGCGACCGGTGCGCACGTTCATTGTAGCCAACGAGGGTTGCCATGCTTGACAGGGACAAGGGGACATCCACTGCCAATCCGGCGGGGACGAGCGACAAGCCTGCGAAAAAGCTGAGCCGGCGCACGCTGTTGAAGGGCGCTGCGGCGGTGGCCGGCGCGGCCGCAGGATCGGACGCGATCCGCGGATTCCCGACGATCTGGGCACAGGAGATCAAGGACATCGAGCTGCGCCATGTCGGTGTGTCCTATTCGGTGGTAAAGGCGATCGGCGACCAGGCGGCCAAGGATCTCGGCTTCAAGGTGACGATGCAGAACCTCGACACCTCCGCCGCCATCAACCGCTTCATAAGCCAGCCTAATACGGTCGACATCGCCGATCTCGAGGGCTGGCAGGCCAAGCTCGCTGCCAAGCGCGGCGTGATCCAGGGCATCGAGGTCAAGAAGGTCAAGGAGTTCGACAACATCCTGCCGATCTTCACCAAGGGCGAGATCGACGGTCACAAGATCCCGCGCCAGGGCATCTCGCCCTACGAGGCCATGTATATCGCCAAGCCCGATTCGACCGATTTGAGCGACGGCGTGACCGAATGGGCGACCTTCCTGCCGCAGGTCTACAACGCCGACTCCATCGGCTATCGTCCCGACCTCGTCGGCCATGAAGTCACGGAATGGAAGGATCTGATCGATCCGAAATTCAAAGGCAAGGCCGCGATCCTCGACGTGCCCGCGATCGGCATCATGGACGCCGCGCTCTGCTTCGAAAGCGCCGGGCTGATCAAGTACGGCAACAAAGGCAACATGACCAAGGAGGAGATCGACTTCACCTGCAACAAGCTGATCGAGCTCAAGAAGCAGGGCCAGTTCCGCGCGACCTGGACCACCTTCGACCAGTCGGTGCAGCTGATGGCGGCGGGCGAAGTGGTCATCCAGTCGATGTGGTCGCCGGCGGTTGCCGCGGTACGCGTGAAGGAAATCCCCTGCGTCTACGCGCCGGTCAACATCAAGAACGGAAAGGAAGGCTATCGCGGCTGGTGCAACGGCATGGGCCTGATGAAACATCTCTCCGGCAAGAAGCTGGACGCGGCCTACGAATATCTCAACTGGTATCTGTCGGGCTGGCAGGGCGGTTTCGTCGCGCGCTACGGCTATTACAGCCCGGTCCCCTCGACTGCGAAGAAATTCCTCACGGCGGCCGAATGGGCGTTCTGGTACGAGGGCCAGCCCGCGCCCGAGGTGGTCAACGACCCCTATGGCGTGCCGATGGAGAAGAGCGGCACCAAGCGTGACGGCGGCTCGTTCCTCGACCGCGTCAAGAACATCTCCTGCTGGAACACGCTGATGGACGAAGCCGCCTACATGAACAAGCGCTGGAACGACTTCAAGGTGGCCTGAAACCTGCTTTCCCTGACGTGAACGAAGCGCCGGCGCGGCGATGCGCCGGTGCCAAATGACCGACTTCGAGGCGTTTGCCGACATGCAGCCAAGTCTTAGTCCAGCTCAAACCCCACCACGCGCAAATCTCGCCGGCTGGCTCTACGTGTCGCCGCTCGTGCTGGTGCTTGTACCGTTCTTCGTGGCGCCGATCCTGGTCGTGCTGGCCGCGAGCTTCTTCGCCACCGACGGCTTCGGCGGGCTGACGCCGGGCTTCACGCTCGCAAGCTATGTCGAGGTGCTGCATTCGGCGCTGACGCTGAAGCTGTATCTGGCGACGATCAAGTTCACGTTGCTGACCTGGATCTTCACGCTGATCATCGGCTTCTTCGTCGCATACTTCCTGGTTTTCCACGTCCGCAACCAACTACTGGCGATTGGCCTGTTCCTGCTCTGCACGGTGCCGTTCTGGACCTCGAACATCATCCGGATGATTTCCTGGATTCCGCTGCTCGGCAAGGAAGGCCTGATCAACCAGGCGCTGCTGGGACTCGGTGTGATCCGCCAGCCGCTTGAGGTGCTGCTGTTCTCCGACCTTGCGGTGGTCATCGCCTATGTCCATCAGCTCACCATTTTCATGATCGTGCCGATCTTCAATTCCATGGCACGGATCGACAAGAAGCTGATCGAGGCCGCGATCGATGCCGGCGCCAGTCGTTTCGACATCATGCGGCTGATCGTGGTGCCGATGTCCAAGAGCGGCATCGCCCTCGGCACCATCTTCGTCGTCTCGATCGTGATGGGCGATTTCTTCGTGGTCAAGGTGATGTCCGGCGGCGGCTCGGCCTCTGTGGTCAGCGCCTTCTACGAGGATGTCGGCGTGCTGCAATATCCGACCGCGGCGGCGAGCGCAGTATTGCTGACGCTGGTGCTGGTCGCGATCGTCTCGCTGATCCTGCGCACGGTCGACATCAGGCAGGAGATCACGCGATGAGTGCGGTTCTCGCCGACATGCCCAAGGCTGATGTGTCAAAGGCGATCGCGCCGGTGACAAAGGCGATTGCGCCGAGCAAGGGCGGTCGGCCGTGGACGTTCTATGTTCTGGCGACACTGTTCGCGTTCTATGTGATTGCGCTGTACGGCCCGATGTTCTGTATCTACGTCCTGTCGTTCCAGGACATCCGTGGCGGCCTCGTGTTCCCGATGAAGGGCACTTCGCTGCACTGGTTCGTCGATCTCTTCACCCAAGTGCGGACCGGCGACGTCAAGGGCTCGTTCGATCGTTCGATCAAGCTCGCGATCATCGTCACTATCATCACAGTGGTGGTGTCGTTCCTGGCCGGGCTCGGTTTTCGCAAGCGCTTTCGCGGCGACACCGTCGTGTTCTACATGATGATCGGCAGCCTGGTCGCACCGGGACTCGTGCTCGGCCTCGGTACCGGTCTGTTGTTCCAGGCCCTCGGCCTCAATGCGAGCTGGTACACCTCGGCGCTCGGCGCGCAACTGTCATGGACGCTGCCGTTCGGCGTGCTCGTGATGTTCGCGGTGATGTCGCGCTTCAACCACGTCTGGGAGGAGGCGGCCTACGACCTCGGCGCCAGCCGTTGGCAGTCGATCCGGCTGGTGATGATCCCGGTGCTGGCACCCGGCCTGGTGGCGGTCGCGCTGTTCGGCTTCACGCTCTCCTACGACGAGTTCGCCCGCAGCCTCCAGACCGCGGGCTCGCTCAACACGCTGCCGCTGGAGATCTGGAGCATGACGCTGAACGTCACCTCGCCTTCGCTCTATGCGCTCGGCACCGTGACTACCATCGTCTCCTTCATTGTCATCGGCGCGAGCCTGGGCAGCATCGTGCTGATCCAGAAGAAGCGCGGCAGCAGCACAAAGGGTTGAGCTGGGAAATGAAGAGCGATCGCGGCGATATCGAACTGGCGGGCGTCTGCAAGAGCTTTGACGGAGTCGGCAATGTGGTCGACGGCGTCAACCTCAAGATCGCCGACGGCGCCTATTGCTGCTTCATCGGCCCCTCCGGCTGCGGCAAGACCACGATACTGCGCATGATCGCCGGCCACGAGGACCCGACCGCCGGCGAGATCGTGATCGGCGGCCAGAACGTCGTCGGGCTCGCGCCGGTGCAGCGGCGCACCGCGATGATGTTTCAGTCCTACGCGTTGTTCCCGCATCTCACCGTGCGCGAGAACATCGCCTTTGCGCTCCGCGTGCGCGGCATGTCGAAGGCCGATCGCCTCCGCGCAGCCGATGCCATGATCGAGAAGGTGCATCTGACGCAATTCGCCGACCGCCTTCCAGCGCAGCTCTCCGGCGGCCAGCAGCAGCGCGTGGCGCTGGCGCGTGCCGCGATCACCGAGCCGAGGGTCCTGTTGCTCGACGAGCCGCTGTCCGCGCTCGACGAACAGCTCCGCGTGCAGATGCGTCAGGAGCTCAGGCGAATGCAGCAGGAGCTCGGCATCACCTTCGTCCACGTGACCCACACCCAGCTCGAGGCGATCGCGCTCGCCGATCTCGTGGTGGTGATGGAGCAAGGCAGAATCAAGCAGGCGGGCGCGGCACGCGATGTCTACGCCCATCCGCATGATCGTTACGTCGCCGAGTTCATGGGCGGGCAGAACGTGCTGTCGGGACGGGTCGAGAAGGTCAACGGTTCGACCTTTACGCTCGCACAGGCCGCGCCTGATGGCATCGAGGTCCCGCTTCAGGCGCGGTCCACGGTCAGCGTCGGCGACAAGATCGACATCGCCGTGCGCCGCGACGATGTCGCGCTGGTCCGGCCGGGCAGGGCGCTGCCGCCGGGCTGCTCCACCTCGCTGCCGAGTCGCGTGCTCGCGATCGAATACCAGGGCTATTTCGTCAAGGTCATGCTCGACACCGTGCCGGACGACGCGTTCGTGGCCTACGTGCCGGAAAAGACTTTCTTCGCGGATCCCTTCACCGTCGGCGATGTCGTGATGGCCACATGGGCCACCGGCAGCGCGCTTCCACTCGCCTAAAGACCCGTCGCGCACAGGAGTATGATCGTGCAGATATCCTTCACACTCAACGGACGGCCGACAACTGTGGATGTCGAACCGGCGACGCTGGTCGCCGAGCTGCTGCGCGAGCGGCTCAACCTCACCGGCACCCATATCGGCTGTGACACCAGCCAGTGCGGCGCCTGTGTCGTGCACCTCGACGGCCTGCCGGTGAAGAGCTGTACGCTGCTTGCGCCCGCGCTCGACGGTGCGACGCTGCTCACCATCGAGGGCCTGCAAGGTGTGCCGGGTTCGAACCGGCTGCATCCGATGCAAGAGGCATTTCGCGAGCATCACGGTCTGCAATGCGGCTTTTGCACACCCGGCATGCTGATGACGGCGGTGGCGCTCGCGGCCGAGAAGCCGAACCTGACGGAGGCCGACGTCCGTCACGGCCTCGAAGGCAATATCTGCCGCTGCACCGGCTATCAGAACATCGTCATCTCGGTCATGGCAGGCGCCGCCGCCATGAACGTGGCCAAGGGAGAGTGACCATGGGCCATGTGATCGGGATCGGCGCTTCACCTAAACGGAAAGAGGACCAGCGCTTCCTCACCGGACGCGGCAGTTACGTCTCCGACATCAAGCGTCCGGGCATGACGGCGGGTGTGTTCGTGCGCTCGCCGCACGGACACGCGATCCTGCGCGGCATCGACAAGAGTGCGGCCCTGGCATCGCCCGGCGTCATCGCGGTGCTGACCGGCGAGGATGCCGCCGCCGACAAGCTGGGCTCGCTGCCCTGCGGCTGGGGTATCTCGGATGCCAAGGGCGTGCCGATGAAGGAGCCGCCGTTCCCGATGCTGGCGCAGGGCAAGGTGCGCTTCGTCGGCGACATGGTGGCTTTCGTCGTCGCGGAGACGCCGGCGCAGGCCGGCGCGGCAGCCGAGCTGCTGACAGTCGATTACGAGGTGCTGCCCTCGGTGGTCGGCGTGCTCGAAGCCGTGCGGCCCGGCGCGCCGCAACTGTTCGACGACGTTCCGAACAACATCTGTTGCGATTGGGAGCTCGGCGACAAGGCCGCGGTCGAGACCGCCTTCCGGAAGGCGGCCCATGTCGCAAAGCTCAGCCTCGTCAACAACCGGTTGATCGGCAACCCGATGGAGCCGCGCGCGGCGATCGCCGAATACGAGCCCGGCACGGATCGCTTCACGCTGTGGACCACCAGCCAGTTCCCGCATGTCGTGCGCTTCTTGATGGGCGCGCTGGTGCTGAACATTCCGCAGCACAAGCTGCGCGTGGTCGCGCCCGATGTCGGCGGCGGCTTCGGCGTCAAGCAGTTCCACTACGGCGAAGAGGCCGTGATCACCTGGGCCGCCAAGCGCGTGATGCGGCCGATCAAATGGGTCGCGAGCCGGTCGGAAGGCTACGTCTCCGATCGCCACGGCCGCGATCACGTCACCGAGGCCGAACTCGCACTGGACGAGACCGGAACGTTTCTGGCCTTCCGTGTCAACACGCTTGCCAATATGGGCGGCTATCTCTCGACCTTCGGACCGAACATCCCGACCAATCTCTACGGACCGTTGCTCGGTGGCGTCTACACCACGCCGGCAATCTACTGCAACGTGAAGGTGGTGTTCACCAACACCGTTCCGGTCGACGCGTATCGCGGCGCGGGCCGGCCCGAGGCGACTTTCGTGTTGGAGCGCATCGTCGACGTCGCAGCCAGCGAGATGGGCATCGACCGCGTCGAGATCCGCCGACGCAACATGATCCCAAAGGAGGCTTATCCGTACCAGACGCCGGTGCTGGTGCAGTACGATTCCGGCGATCCGATGGGGTGTCTCGACGGCGCTCTTGTCGCGGCCGACGTCAAGAATTTCGGTATCCGCAAGGCGGAGTCGGCGCGCAGGGGCAAATTCCGCGGGCTCGGCTACTCGACCTATGTCGAGGCCTGCGGCCTCGCGCCGTCGCGCTTCGCGGGACGATTGGGCGCGCGTGGCGGGCTTTATGAGAGTGCCACGGTGCGGGTGCATCCGACCGGCCAGGTCACGGTGATGATCGGCACGCATAATCACGGCCAGGGCCACGAGACGACGTTCGCGCAGATCGTCTCGGAAAAACTCGGCGTCTCTTTTGACAATGTCGACATCGTGTTCGGCGATACCGATCGCGTGCAGTTTGGCATGGGTACCTATGGCTCGCGATCGCTGGTGGTCGGCGGCGCGGCGCTGTCGAAGGCGACGGACAAGGTGGTCGCGAAAGGCAAGAAGATCGCGGCGCATCTGCTTGAAGCGGCCGAAGTGGATATCCAGTTCGAGGCCGGAAAATTCTCGGTCGCGGGCACCGACCGCATGAGGACGTTCGAGGAGATCGCGGGCGCCGCCTACGTGCCGCACGACTATCCGCTCGAAGTGCTGGAGCCGGGGCTCGAAGAGCAGGCTTATTATGATCCCGTCAACTTCACCTATCCCGGCGGCTGCCACATTGCCGAGGTCGAGATCGACCCGGAGACCGGCACGGTGACGCTGGTCAATTACACCGCGGTGGACGACGTCGGCACTGTCATCAACCCGATGATCGTGGAGGGCCAGTTGCACGGCGGCATCGTGCAGGGCGTCGGTCAGGCGCTGTACGAGAACGCGGTCTATGACGAGGGCTCGGGCCAGCTGCTATCGGGCTCGCTGATGGACTATTGCATGCCGCGCGCCGACCACATGCCGATGATGAACATCGCGACCCATTCGACGCTGTGTACGCACACGCCGATGGGCGTGAAGGGCTGCGGCGAGGTCGGCACCATCGGTTCGCCGGCCGCCGTCATCAACGCGGTGGTCGATGCGCTGTCGCATCTCGGCGTCACCCATGTCGACATGCCGGCAACGCCGAACCGGATCTGGCGCCTGCTGCAGAACGCGTCGCTGCCGGTCGCTGCGGAATAGGGAGGATGACAATGAAGCCGTTTGCCTATCACCAGCCGGACCGGATTCCCGACGCTGCCAAACTGCTGACCTCGATCGAAGACAGCAAGCTCCTCGCCGGCGGCATGACGCTGATCCCGACGCTGAAGCAGCGGCTCGCCAGTCCGCCAGCCCTAGTCGACCTGTCGAGGCTCGGAGATCTGAAGGGCATCACCAACGACGGCGGCACCATCACCATCGGTGCAATGACGCCACATGCCATGGTGACAGCCTCGAAGCTGGTGCAGACGAAGATCCCGGGTCTCGCCGCGCTGGCCTCGATGATCGGCGATCCCGCCGTACGCATCCGCGGCACTATCGGTGGCTCCGTCGCGAACAACGATCCGTCGGCCGATTATCCGGCAGGTGTGCTCGGATTGGGCGCGACCGTCGTCACCAGCACGCGCGAGATCGCGGCCGACGGGTTCTTCCGTGGTCTGTTCGAGACCGCGCTTGAACCTGGCGAGATCATCACGGCGATCCGCTTTCCCGTGCCGCTCAGGGCGGGCTACGCCAAGTTCAAGGCGCCGGCGTCGCGCTATGCGCTGGTCGGCGTGTTCGTCGCGAAATTCGCCGATGGTGTTCGCGTGGCCGTGACCGGCGCGGGCTCCGGCGTATTCCGCGTTCCCCCGATGGAAGAAGCACTGTCGCGAAATTTCGATCCGTCCGCGATCGCGGCGATCAGGATCGACACCGACGGTCTCACCTCCGATATCCACGCCGAAGCCGACTACCGTGCACATCTCGTCACGGTCATGGCCAAGCGCGCCGTCGACGCGGCGCTCAGCTAGCTCTTTTAGGGTTGATGATGACTGATGGTTCCGGCCGAACGGCCTTCCCGCCGGTGCCGACTGGCCTTGGCTCGCTTTCCGCAACCGAGATCCTGGCCGGCTACCGGCGCAAGGCGTTCACTCCGCGCGATGTCGTCGACGACACCATTGCCGCACTGGAGGCGACGAACGAGGCCTGCAACGCGGTGGTGACGCCGATGTACGGGCAGGCGAGGGCGGAGGCCGACCGTCTCACCAGGGAGATGCGCGCCGGCGAGACCAAGGGAGCGCTCGCCGGTGTCCCCGTCACGATCAAGGACCTGGTCTTTGTCGCGGGCGTGCCGGCCTATGGCGGCTCACCGATGAACAAGGCGTTCGTGCCCGATGTCGACGCGGCGGTTGTCTCAGCGCTGAAGGAAGCGGGTGCGATCGTCACCTGCAAGACCACGACCTGCGAGTCCGGTTACAAGTTGACGGCGGACAGCCCGGTCACCGGCACCACGCGCAATCCCTGGAACCCGGGTCGCACCAGTGGCGGATCGAGCGGCGGCGCGGCGGCGGGCGTTGCCGCCGGCTGCGGTCCGATCGCGATCGGAACCGATGGGGTCGGCTCGATCCGCGTGCCCTCGTCCTTCTGCGGTGTGTTTGGCCTGAAGCCGACCTTTGGCCTGGTGCCCCGTTCGCCCGGCTTCTCGCCACCGTCCTGGGGCTCGCTCGCGCATACCGGGCCGATTACGCGCACGGTCGCGGATGCCGCGTTGACGCTGGAGATCATCGCTGCTTACGATCTGCGCGATCCCGCAAGCCTGCCGGTGGCGGCGCGTCGGTTCGATACGAAGGCCGCGCCGTTGAACGGCATTCGCATCGGCGCCAGCGTCGATCTCGGCTACGCCGCGGTCAGCCCCGATGTGCGCGCGGCGTTCGGCAAGGGGCTGGCCATTCTCGATGCCTGCGGCGCGCAGGTCACCATGGATGGTCCGGGCCTCGATCCCGGGATCCTGGAGCACACGCTGAAGCCGATCGCCTTTACCGAACAGGCGGGCGCGGTCTCGAGCAAGACCACGGCCGATCTCGCCAGCTCCGAAGCAGATTATCTTGACGTCATCAGTGCCGGCAGGCGCTACAGCGGCACGGACTATATCGAAGCAGGGTATCGCCGCGCCCAGGCTCGCAGCAGCTTCCTGAAGCTGTTCGAGCGAGTCGATGCGCTGGTGACGCCGACCGTCGCGGTGACCGCGTTCGAGGCCGGCCGCCTCGGCGTCGACACGATCGACGGCGGCAAGGTCGATCCGCATCTCGGCTGGTCGCCCTTCACCTGGCCGATCAATCTCGCCGGCCTTCCGGCCGCGACGCTGCCCTGCGGCTTCGATCGCGATGGGCTGCCGATCGGGTTGCAGATCGTCGCTCCCTGGCTCGACGAGCCCATGATCTTCCGCATCGCCGCTGCGTTCGAAGCGGCCCAGCCATGGGCGGCGTTCTGGCCACAGCTGACGTTGCGCGAACCGGACCGTGCCCGCGTGAAGGCGTGAGCCGAACCCGGCCTGGAACCGGCCGGCCGCGTCCTGCCGGTTGGCCTCTGCGCCCCAAAAAATTTTTCGAGGGGCCCTCTTGAAGTCGACTTGCGTTCTTCTAAGTCATTTTCGCCGCGAGAGCGGTGTGCCGGGTGCCCGCGAGGGGCCCGGAGCGGGCGCCGGGCCGGTGTCTTTGGACCCGTCTAAAACCCTGTCCTGCGCTCCTTCGTATCCATCTTGCTCTTTGGAGGACTTGGTTATGAGGACCACGTTTGACTTCGCGCCCCTGTGGCGCTCCACCGTCGGCTTCGATCATCTGGCCGGTCTCGTCGACAGCGCGCTGCGCCAGGCGAGCGAAGACAACTATCCCCCCTATAACATCGAACGCTCCGGCGAAGATCACTACCGGATCAGCCTCGCTGTGGCGGGCTTTGGCGTCAACGATATCACGGTGACGGCCGAACAGAATGCGCTGACCGTCGAGGGCAAGAAGCCCGAAGGTGCGACGGGCGAATATCTGTACCAGGGTATCGCCGCACGGCCGTTCCGGCGCGTGTTCAACCTGGCCGATTATGTCCAGGTGAAGCAGGCGTCCTTCCAGGACGGCCTCTTGATCATCGACCTCGTCCGTGAGGTTCCGGAAGCGATGAAGCCGCGCCGGATCCAGATCGCGGGCGCGGCCTCTCCTGCAACTCAGATCGAGCAGAAGAAAGCAGCCTAAGCGCTCGATCGAGGGGAATGGTGGAACGCGGCGCTCAGATATGCGCGCCGCGCTCCCACATGCATGAGAGAACGGCCATTCGATCATCAGCACATCCATCCCTTCGAAAGGAGCGTCAGGGGAGGCCCAACCGATGACAAACGTGAATACGAATTCCGTAAATCTCAACCCGCTGTTTCATCCCGCGGTTCACTACGGTTCGCCCGCGGATGTCCTGAATGCAAAGGAGCTCTCCACGCCGGAGAAGCGGATCATTCTGTCGTCATGGGCGTCCGACATGTACGCCGTCGAATCCTGTCCCGCTTTGCGTGAAATTCCCGGCATGAACCGTACGATTCGGCTCGCCGATATTCTCGCGGCCCTGCGCCGGCTCGACGGCGACAATGACGACGACCCGCCGCGCGGCGGCGGCGTCCCGATGCGCCTGCGGCGGCCTTGGGCCGCCGCAGAACGGCGAGGCGCGTGATGCTCACGCAGGCCGTTCTTGCTCTGGTGCTGGTCGGCCAGGTCTCCGCGGCCTGGGCCATTCCATTTTTAGCCTTGCAAGGCTGGCTCGACGTGCCGCCAGACAAACGTGAAGCGGCTCTCTGATTTCAATCTCAGACGATGCGACAGGTCATGAAGACGATTGCTATGCGTTCGTTCTCGCTTGCGTTGCTGGTGCTGATACTGACGGCGTCACATCCCGCAGCAGGCCAGATCCCCGATCTGAAGCCGGGCGGCTCGGTGCCGACTTTGGCGCCTCTGGTTCGGCAGGTGACGCCGGCGGTGGTCAACATCTCGGTGCACGGCCGGGTACGCGAGGACAATCCGCTCTATCGTGACCCGCTGTTCCGCGAATTCTTCGACGTTCCGAGGCAGATCGAGAAGGAAGTCAGCGCGACCGGCTCCGGCGTGATCGTCGATGCCCGGAGCGGCTACGTGCTGACCAACAACCACGTGGTCGAAGGCACCTCCGTCGTCCAGATCACGACCAAGGACGGCCGGCAGTTTTCCGCAAAGGTCGTCGGCCGCGACTCGCCGACGGACGTCGCCGTGCTCCAGATCCAGAATCCGACCGGGCTGAAGGCGCTTCCCCTCGGTGACAGCGATGCATTGGCAGTCGGGGACTTCGTGCTCGCGATCGGCAATCCTTTCGGCCTCGGCCAGACGGTGACGTCGGGCCTCGTCAGCGCCCTAGGCCGAACCGGCCTCGGCAAGCAGGGTTATGAAGACTTCATTCAGACCGACGCCGCTATCAATCCCGGCAATTCCGGCGGCGCGCTGGTCAGCCTGCAGGGCGAACTGGTCGGCATAAATTCGGCCATCATCTCGCCCGCTGGCGGCAATGTCGGTATTGGCTTTGCCATTCCCGTCAACATGGCGCGCAAGGTGATGGAGCAGATCATCGCCACCGGCAGGGTCGAGCGCGGTCGCATCGGCATTTCGCTGAAGGACCTCCACCCGTCCGTCAACAAGGGACGCACCGAAGGCGCGCTCATCGCCGAAGTTGCCGCGGATTCGCCGGCCGAGAAGGCTGGCCTGCACAAGGGCGACATTGTCACCACGGCGGAGGGCCGCCCGATCCGCACCGCCGCGCAGCTGCGCAATACCATTGGTCTTGCGCGGGTCGGCGACGAGGTGAAGCTCGCTCTGCTGCGCAACGGCACACCGCTCACGGTCCTCGTCCGAGTGGCTCCAGCAACCGAGCCGCGCAATGCCAATGCAGGAAGCAACCGCCTCGTTCGCTAGGCCAATCAAAGAAGATATCACCGCAGCAAGCCGGTCGTTCTTCGTCTGCGATCGTGGACCCGGGACGCAGTTTGGGGCGACCGCTGCGCGAACGCCGGGATGGCTTTATCCCAGCTCGATCGGCTCGCCGCGGCCGCTGAGCTCCTCGTCGAGGCGCAGATAGTGCGCGAGATAGTCGTGCAAGGCGGTCGCCGCCTTCGAGGTCGCGCCGCTCGACTTGTAAAGCAGCAGCTCGATCTTCGGCAGCGGCGGCAGGCCCTCGTTCGGGCCGATCTCGCGCATCGCCGGCACCAGCGCGCTGCGGCCGAGTACGGTCACGGCCATGCCGGCGAAGGCCGCCGCCTGGAGGCCGCCGACGCTTTCGCTGACGCAGGCGATGCGCCAGCGCAGATTCGCACGTTCCAGCGTGTCAATCGCGTAGTCGCGATAGATGTTGCCGGGCGGCAGCAACGCCAGCGGGATAGGCCGTTCCTGGTGCGCGGAGGACTGCTCGCCGGTCATCCAGACCAGTTGCTCGCGCCGTACCACCTGGCCGCCCGTAAAATCGTTCATGCGGGTGACGAGCGCGATGTCGACATCGCCGCGCTTGACGAGGCCCACCAGCGGCGTCGAGAGCGCGCAATTGAGCTCGACCTGGACGCGCGGGAATGATTTTCGGAACACGCTGAGGATCTGCGGCAGCATGAAGGCGGCATAGAGGTCGGGCGTGCCGAGCACGACCTGACCCTCGATCTCCTGTGACGCCAGCTGCGAAATCAATTCGTCATGCAACCTCAGGATGGATTTGGCGTAGGTGAGAACCGTGGTGCCGTCCTCGCTCAGCGTGAGCCGGCGCCCGACATGCTCGAACAATTGCTTGCCGGTGAGCTCCTCCAGCCGCTGCAATTGCAGAGTGATCGCCGGCTGAGTGCGGCCCAGCCGCCGCGCGGTCTCGGTGATGCTGCCGGTCTCGACCACGGAGATCAGCGACCGGAGCATGCGGATATCGAGGCTGATGAGGTTCATGCGGCGTCCATGTCGCCCAGAATTTATGCAAGTTCCATGCTAGGGCGAAAGGGAGCGGGTTTCGGAAGGCTCGGCTGCAGCCGGCCTGTTCTCAATTAGACGACCTGCCGGTCCAGCATTGCTGGCATACTGAATATTGATTATCAGGCGGCTCGGCGCGCATGATGCGCCCAACGAACATAAAAAGGGAGCACAAGCCATGAAAGAGACATCAGTAACGCGACGGGAGCTGCTCGCAATTGCCGCGGCGGCAAGTGCTACCTCAATCGCGGAAGTTGCGCCGGCCGCGGCGCAGGCAGGGCCGAAGCCGATCTTTCCGGTGCCGATGGTCACCATCCCGATCGTCGGCGAAACCCAGGTGTTCCAGGTCCGCCGCATCTACTGCATCGGGCGCAACTATGCGGCGCACGCGATCGAGCGCGGCTCGGACCCGAACCGCGAGCCGCCGTTCTTCTTCCAGAAGCCGACCGACGCGATCCAGAACGTCGCTGTGGGCGAGGTCGCCGATCATCCCTATCCGTCGCTGACCAAGAACTATCACCACGAGGTCGAGCTGGTCGCCGCGTTGAAATCCGGCGGCAGCAACATCCCGGCCGAGAAGGCGCTCGACCATGTCTATGGTTATGCGCTCGGCCTCGACATGACCCGGCGCGATCTCCAGAACGGCATGGCCGCGGAGAAGAAGCCGTGGGAGATCGGCAAGAGCTTTGACCACGCCGCGGTGATCGGTCCGATCCACCCGGCCAGCAAGACCGGGCATTTCGACAAGGGCGCCATCTCGCTGGCGATCAACGGGACGGTGAAGCAGAGCTCGGATCTCAGCAAGATGATCTGGAGCGTGGCCGAGCAGATCGCAAAACTGTCGGAAGCGTTCGAGCTGAAGGCCGGCGACGTCATCTATTCCGGCACGCCGGAGAATGTCGGCCCGGTCGTGAAGGGCGACGTGCTGTTGTGCAAGCTCGACGGCTTGCCGGATATGTCGATCAAGATCGTCTAACGCTCCCCTCTCCCCGCCTGCGGAAAGTGAGGGGCCGGACGTTTTCGCTTCGTCATGCCCGGGCTTGTCCCGGGCATCCACGTTTTGGGTGCCGGTTGCGTGGAAGCCCTGGATGGCCGGGACAAGCCCGGCCACGACGACGCTGAGAGTGGCTTCGATCCCATCTGTCGCAGCGCGGCGTCCTGATCTAACTCTGGCCGAGGATCTTCTTTGCGGCGCGAAGATGCGGCTTGTCGATCATCTGGCCGTCGAGGCGCAGCGTGCCGGAGTTCGGATTGCTCGCGAACGCCGCGATCACCTTCTCGGCCCAATTGCGCTCGGCTTCGGTCGGCTCGAACGCCGCGTTGACCACGTCGACGTGCTTGGGATGGATCAGCGCTTTCGCCGAAAAACCGTCACGCCGCGCCGCGCGCGTTTCCTGTTCGAGTCCGGTGAGATTGTCGATGTCGGTATAGACGGTGTCGATCGGCGCGACCTCGGCCGCGGCGGCCGCCATCAGGCAGAGATCGCGGGCCAGACGATAAGGGCTGTGGAACACGCCGCCCGCCGCTTTCTCAATCGCGCCGAGCGAGGCCGAGAGATCTTCCGCGCCCCACATCAGGCCCGCGAGGCGAGGAGAGCAGCCCTTGTAGCTGCCGAGCCCGAAGATCGAAGCTGCGGTTTCGGTCGCGACGCAGACGATGCGTGTTGAGCCAATGGCGATACCAGCCGCAGCTTCCAAAGCTTCCAGCCAGGTCGCGACCTGTCGCACGTCGTCGCCGCCCTGCGATTTCGGCAGCACGATGCCGTCGGGCTGGCCCGGAATCACCGCGGCAAGGTCGGCGAGCGTCATGCCGGTGTCGAGCGCGTTGACGCGGACATAGAGCTGGTGGGGCTTGTTGCGGCCCTTCAGCATCGTCAGCGTCAACCCGCGCGCCTCCGGCTTCTTGTCGGTGACGACGGAATCTTCGAGATCGATGATCAGCGCGTCGGCGTTGCCTTCGCTGGCCTTCTCGAATTTGCGCGGGGAGTCGCCCGGCACGAACAGCATCGAACGCATCAGACCGGCCTCTTGTGCATCATCGCCATGCGGCGGCATTTGCCGACGATCTCGTCGTTCTGGTTGAGAGCGTGGTGCTCGAACTCGACGATGCCCGCCTTGGGGCGCGATTTGGATTCCCGCAACGAAAGCACCTTTGTCGTCGCCCGCAGCGTATCGCCATGGAAGACCGGTTTCGGAAAAGTGACGTCCGTCATGCCGAGATTGGCAACGGTGGTCCCCATGGTCGTATCATAGACCGTCATGCCGATCATGATGCCGAGGGTGTAAAGGCTGTTGAAAATGCGCTGGCCGAACTCGGTCTGGGCCGAAAAATGTGCGTCGATGTGCAGCGGCTGCGGATTGAGCGTCAGCAGGCTGAACAGGGTGTTGTCCATCTCCGTGACGGTCCGCGTCAGGGGATGCCTGAACTCCTGGCCCACCGAAAACTCCTCGAAATAAAGTCCGGCCATCGCGGTTTCCTCCCTGCGAAATAACGGCGCGCTCGTATCCTCGCGCCGCATGACCCTATGCATGCTACACACAGTTGATAGGGAAATTCACGTATCTGTACCCTGCTTTTCAAGTTAAAGAACGCAAGCGAAGGCACGTTCGGGCGCACCAATCCGCCACGGCCTTCGCGTGGGGAACGCGACGAGGGGGAGATTGCGCGTTCGCTTCTCCCAAGAAGGAGATCAAGAATATGGATTTCGCGCTCACCGCTCAGCAGGAAGCCATTCGCGACGCCGTCGCAAAGGTTTGCGAAGACTTTCCCGACGCCTATTGGCTGAAGAAGGACCACGACGGCGGCTTCCCGCACGACTTTCACAAGGCCATGGCGGACGCCGGCTGGCTCGGCATCTGCGTGCCGGAGGAATATGGCGGCTCCGGCCTCGGCATCACCGAAGCCGCGATCATGATGCGCGCCATCGCGGAATCCGGCGCCGGCATGTCCGGCGCCTCCGCGGTGCACATCAACGTGTTCGGTCTCAATCCCGTGGTCGTGTTCGGCACCGAGGAACAGCGCAAGCGCATGCTGCCGCCGATGGTCGAGGGCCGCGAGAAGGCCTGCTTTGCCGTGACCGAGCCTAACACCGGCCTCAACACCACCCAGCTCAAGACCCGAGCGGTGGCCAAGAACGACCGCTATATCGTCAACGGCCAGAAGGTGTGGATCTCCACCGCGCAGGTCGCGCACAAGATCCTGCTGCTGGCGCGCACCACGCCGCTGGAGGACGTGCGCTCGCCGACGCATGGGCTGAGCCTGTTCTATACGGACTTCGACCGCAACAGGATCAAGGTCCACGAGATCGAGAAGATGGGCCGCAAGGTCGTCGATTCCAACGAGCTGTTCTTCGAGGACTTTGAAATCCCGATGGAGGATCGCATCGGCGAAGAGGGCAAAGGCTTCCAGTACATCCTCGAAGGCATGAACCCCGAGCGCATTCTCATCGCCGCGGAAGCCGTCGGCCTCGGCAAGCTCGCGCTGTCGCGCGCGACCGAATACGCCAAGACCCGCGTGGTGTTCAACCGGCCGATCGGCAAGAACCAGGGCATTCAGCATCCGCTGGCTGTAAACTGGGTCGAGCTCGAGGCGGCCTGGTTGATGGTGATGTCGGCGGCCTGGCAATACGACAAGGGCATGCCTTGCGGTGGCGCCGCCAATGCCGCGAAATACATTGCGGGTGAGGCCGGATATCACGCCTGCGAGCAGGCGGTGATGACCCATGGCGGTTTTGGCTATGCCAAGGAGTTTCACGTCGAGCGTTACTTGCGAGAAGTTCTGATTCCGCGCATCGCGCCGGTCAGCCCGCAGCTTGCGCTGAGCTTCATCGCGGAAAAGGTGCTTGGACTGGCCAAGTCATACTAAGCTCGAACACGTACCATTGCCGGGCGCCGCGATATTCGCGCCCGATCACCGTGACGCGCTACGGCAGAGCTATTCGGCCGCGATCCGGTCCATCGCCATGGCCCGAAGCCGGGCGCGCTGGATCTTGACGCCGTTCGCGCTGTCGGTGACGGGGAAGGCCTCCACGACATAGATCCGCGCCGGGACCTTGTAGCCGGCGAGCCGCTCGCGCAGGCGCGCGGTCAACGCGTCCTGCCGCGGCGGCTCGTGGTGGGTTTCCCGAGCAGGGATCACGAAGGCAACGCAGCGTGCGTTTCCCTTCAGATCGACCGCGACGACCTGGGCGTCGGCCACGCCAGCGCACGATTTGAGTTCGTCCTCGATCTCGCCGGGCGCGACAAGGAAGCCGCCGAGCCGCATGGCGTCGCCCGCGCGGGTTTCGTAGACGAAGGAGCCGTCGCCGCGCAGCCGGCCGATATCGCCGGTGCGGAAGAAGCCGTCCGCGGTGAAGGCGTCGCGCGTCGCGTCGGGATTGTTGTAGTAGCCGAGAAAGAGTGATGGCGCACGGATCTCGATCTCGCCGGAGACGCCGCGAGGGGCGAGTTCGCCGGTCTCGGTGTCGCGCACGCGGACCTTGGCCTCCGGCGACATCGGCCAGCCGCCGCCCTCGATGCGATCGGCGAAGCCATCACTTGAGCGTGCGATCGAGAACAGCGCCTGAACCTCGCTCGAACCGTAGAGGCCGAACAGGGACATGCCGCGCGCCTGGGCCTCCGCGGCGAGTTCGCGCCAGCCGGGCTGGAACGCGGCAAAGCCGCAGACTTCGAGATGCGGAAACGGATGCGGCGCGTCGGTGAGGGCGAGGATGCGGCGGAACATCTCGTCCGAGCCAAAGGCGTGCGTGATCGCGCGCTGGCGGAGAATCTTCAGCGCCGGCGCCGCCTCGAAAATATCGAGCGCATGGACGGTCGCGCCCGCTGCGACGAAGCCGAGCAGGCTCGTCATTCCAAAAGTGCCGCAGAACGGCAGCATTGCCAGCAGCGCATGGCGCTGCGGCGAGAGTTTGAGCGCCTTGGCAACGGCAGCGGCGTGCGTGGCCAGCGTTCGCTGCGAATGCGCGACAAGCCTCGGTCCCTTGGTGGTGCCCGATGTCGTGTAGAGCAGCAAAGGCAGATCAACGTCCTCCTCCGCAGGCGGAGCCGGCGGATGGGGCTTGTCGAAGGCATCGAAGCGCACGCATGGCCATTGGGCGGGAATCTCATCCGCGCCCACAACTGCAAGCTCTCGCAGCGCAGGCACCTCGTCCTTGGCGACGTCGGCGAGAATAGCGGCAAAGTCGATCGAGCGGAACGCGGCTTCGATCACCATCAGCCTGGCGCCGGACAGCTTCAGGAGATGCGCGACCTCCGCGCTGCGGTAGCGCGTATTGACGGCGGCAACGATGGCCCCGAGCCGGGCGGCGGCGAACAGCAGTGCGATCCATTCGATCCGGTTAACCAGCCAGACCGCGACGACGTCGCCCTTGCCGATACCGCGCGCGGCAAGCCAGGCGGCGGTCTGCTCGATCTGTTCCGAGAATTCGGCGCGCGAAACCAGCGTGCCGTCGAACACGAAGGCGGGATCAGCGGCCGCCTCGGCCCGGATCAGCGATTGCAGCGAGAATTCATTGGCGCTCATGGCAACCGGACTAACCCGACCGCGCGAACCTGTCTACTTGGTGCCGAACATCCGGTCGCCGGCGTCGCCCAACCCCGGCACGATGTAGCCGTGGTCGTTGAGCCGCTCGTCGATCGCGGCGGTCCAGACCGGCACGTCCGGATGCTCGCTGTGGAACTGCGCGATGCCTTCAGGCGCGGCCAGAAGGCAGACGAAGCGGATGTCGCGGGCGCCGCGCGCCTTCAGCAGCGATGCGCCGGCACAGGCCGAATTGCCGGTCGCCAGCATGGGGTCCATCAGGATCACGGTGCGATCCGACAGGTCCTGCGGCGCCTTGAAGTAATACTCCACGGCCTGCAACGTATCAGGATCGCGGTAGAGCCCGATATGAGCGATGCGCGCCGACGGCATCAGCGCCAGCATGCCGTCGAGGAAGCCGACGCCGGCGCGCAGGATCGGCGCCAGCGTGAGCTTCTTGCCGGCGATCTTGGGCGCCCGCATCGGCGCAATCGGCGTCTCGATCTCGACCAGCTCCAGCGGCAGGTCGCGCGTCACCTCGTAGCCGAGCAGCATCCCGATCTCGTTCAGGATTTCGCGAAAGCTCTTGGTCGAGCGGTCCTTCTCCCGCATCAGGGAGAGCTTGTGCTGGACCAGGGGATGGGCGACCACGTTGACGTTGCTGATGCTCATGAAACCGATCTACACGGTTCCGTGAAACTGCGCCAGATCGGCCGAGTGTTTTTGGTGCGGGAGACGTGCCTTCAGCCGGGCGTCGCGACCGCGCTGCGGAGCCGGTTGCTCGCCCCGTAGGCAGCCATGGTCAATTCGCGGTCGATGGGCGTGACGGTTTATGCTCCGAGCCCGCGCGCCACGAGTGTGATGACGGGCGTCAGGACCGCGCCCACTAGCCGATATTTTCGCAGCCTACCGGCCTCGTAGAGCGAGTCAGGCGCGGGGCGAACAGTGGGAACGCTCGGACGCGAAACTTCCAGGGCCAATGCCCGAACCTCGATGAAAGCCGACAGCAGTGCGAGCGCGAGATCGGAGTGGCGCGCCTCGACCGCGGCGTCGAGCCAGTCCGGCAATTCGCGCTCGCGCGAGAGAGCGCAATGCCATTCACCCTCGTCATAGGCGATGCGGCGGACTTGCCAGAGCGGCAGCTCCAGCTCCATCAGCGCCAGCGCGGCATCGGCCCAGGCTTCTGCTTCGATCAGGCGCGTGACGCGCGCGGTGGGCTCGATCTGTCCGAGCGAAGGGAAGTGCCGACACGCCTTGTCGATGATCTCGAGCATCAACGGTTGCGTCATCACCTGCGCATTGCGCAAGCGGTTGCCAAGTGACGGTGGATCGTAGTGTCGGAGAGCGGCGGTGGTCATGTCAGGCCTCCTGGAGGTGGCGTCGGTCAGTCGGCCGGCCTCTCCAAGATGGCCAAAACGGCATTTGAAAACGAGATGGGGGCGGGGCGGGAGATATAGGGATTTCATAAGTGCGGGATGGGGGCGGTCGCGCGCCATTCTCCGCCTTCGCCGGGACGACGATGTGATGTGCCTCGCGAGCGTTGTCCGACCAGGCCAGCCTCGGCCTTTTATGAGATTCCTATAACTTCGCCACGGCCCTCGTCTCGAAAACCTATGCCTGGGGTGGCACTTCAGCACGGTCAAAGGTCCCGGTGGGCGCGGTGGAAATGCACTGGCATTTCCTTTCACGCGCCGACCGGGTCTCCCGAGAAACGGTTGCGTCCAAATCAATGGCGCAACGAGGAGTATCTCCATGATGGACATTCTGATGCTGGCGCTGAGCTTCGGCTTCTTCGCCCTTGCGATTGGCTACACCTACGCCTGCGAACGGCTTTGAAGGAGCGGCCATGATCTTCGATTATTCGCTCGCCGGCGCCGTTTCGCTCGGCCTCCTGTTCTACCTCACTTACGCGCTGCTGCGGCCCGAGCGGTTCTGACCGTGCTCACGAAGCCTGAAGGGTTGATATCATGACTATGATCGGTTGGCTCCAGATCATTCTCTTTTGCGTCATTACCGTCGCGCTCACAAAACCGCTCGGCTGGTACATGACGCGCGTGTTCAACGGCGAGCGGACCTTCCTGTCTCCGGTGCTGCGTCCGATCGAGGCCGGCATCTACCGGTTCTCCGGCGTCGACGAGAAGCGCGAGCAGCATTGGCTGACCTATACGGTCGCCATGCTGTTCTTCCATGTCGGCGGCTTCCTCATCATCTACGGCGTGATGCGGTTGCAGGCCGTCCTGCCGTTCAATCCGGCCGGCCAAAGCGCTGTCGCCGCGGATCTCTCCTTCAACACCGCGATCTCCTTCATCACCAACACCAACTGGCAGAACTACGGCGGTGAGAGCACGATCTCCTATCTCGTGCAGATGCTCGGCCTGACACACCAGAACTTCCTCTCGGCGGCAACCGGCATCGCGCTGGCGGTGGCGCTGATCCGCGGCTTCTCGCGTGCGTCGGCACGCACCGTCGGGAGTTTCTGGGTCGATGTCACCCGCTGCACATTGTACGTCCTGCTGCCGATCTGCATCGTCTACACGCTGTTCCTGGTCTGGCAGGGCATGCCGCAGACGCTCGGCGACTATGTCGAGGCGACCACCCTCGAGGGTGCCAAGCAGACAATTGCCGTGGGCCCGGTCGCCTCGCAGGTCGCGATCAAGATGCTCGGGACCAATGGCGGTGGCTTCTTCAACGCCAACGCGGCGCATCCGTTCGAGAATCCGACTGCGCTGTCGAACTTCATTCAGATGCTGTCGATCTTCGTGCTGGGTGCGGCGCTGACCAACGTGTTCGGTCGCATGGTCGGCAACCAGCGCCAGGGCTGGGCGATCCTCGCGGTGATGGGCGTGCTGTTCCTCGCCGGTGTCGCCATCACCTATTGGGCGGAAGCCAGCGGCACCTTGACCATGCACGCGCTCGGCCTGACCGGCGGCAACATGGAAGGCAAGGAGGTCCGCTTCGGCATCGTCGCGTCCTCGCTATTCGCCGTGATCACGACGGCCGCCTCCTGCGGCGCGGTCAACGCCATGCATGACAGCTTCACCGCACTCGGCGGCATGATTCCGCTGATCAACATCGAGCTCGGCGAGATTATTGTCGGCGGAGTCGGCGCCGGCATGTACGGCATGCTGCTGTTCGTCATCCTCGCGATCTTCGTCGCGGGCCTGATGGTCGGTCGCACGCCGGAATATGTCGGCAAGAAGATCGAGGCGCGCGAGGTCAAGATGGCGATGCTCGCGATCCTGGTGCTGCCGCTGATGATCCTCGGCTGGACGGCGGTCGGTGTGGCCTATCCGGCGGCGGCCGCCTCGATGGCGAATGCCGGACCGCACGGCTTCACCGAGGTGCTCTACGCCTTCACCTCGGCGACCGGCAACAACGGCTCGGCATTCGCGGGCCTCACCGGCAACACCTTCTTCTACAATCTCGCGCTCGCAAGCGCGATGTTCGTCGGCCGCTTCTTCATGATCATCCCGGCGATGGCGATCGCGGGTTCGCTGGCCGCCAAGAAATCGATCCCGCCGTCCGCGGGCACCCTCCCGACCACGGGCGGGCTGTTCGTCGGCCTCGTCGTCGGCGTGATCCTGATCATCGGCGGCCTGACCTTCTTCCCGGCCCTCGCTCTCGGTCCGATCGTCGAGCATCTCGCGATGAACGCCGGCCAAATCTTCTGAACAACAAGTGTTCTGAACGACTAGTGTTCTGATCGACCGCCTTCTGATTGTTTGGAGTGACCTCCATGGATACCACGAAACGGCAAAAACGCGCGTCCGTCTCGGCGATGCTCGATCCCAAGATCGTCGTGCCTGCGATCCGCGCGTCCTTCATCAAGCTCGATCCGCGCTTGATGATCAAGAATCCGGTGATGTTTGTGGTCGAGATCGTGGCCGCGCTCACCACTGTGATCTTCCTGCGCGATCTCCTCACCGCCGGTGAGAATCTCGGCTTCACCTTCCAGATCATCGTCTGGCTCTGGTTCACGGTGCTGTTTGCCAACTTCGCCGAAGCGGTAGCAGAAGGCCGCGGCAAGGCGCAGGCGGAATCGCTGCGCAAGACCCGCACCGAGAGCCAGGCCAAGCTACTGACCGGCTCTGACCGCACCTTCAAGTTGGTGCCGGGCACCAGCCTCAAGGTCGGCGACATCGTGCTGGTCGAGGCCGGCGATACCATTCCCTCCGATGGCGAGGTGATCGAGGGCGTCGCGTCCGTCAACGAGGCCGCCATCACCGGCGAGTCCGCACCCGTGATCCGCGAATCCGGTGGCGACCGTTCGGCGGTGACCGGCGGCACCCAGGTGCTGTCCGACTGGTTTCGCGTGCGGATCACGGCAGCGCAGGGCTCGACCTTCATCGACCGTATGATCAAGCTGGTCGAGGGCGCCGAGCGGGCGAAGACTCCGAACGAGATCGCGCTCAACATCCTGCTGGCGGGCCTCACCATCATCTTCGTGTTCGCCACCGTCACCATCCCGAGCTACGCGGCCTATGCCGGCGGCTCGATCTCGGTGGTTGTGCTGGTCGCGCTGTTCGTGACGCTGATCCCGACCACGATCGGCGCACTGCTGTCGGCGATCGGCATCGCCGGCATGGACCGTCTGGTCCGCTTCAACGTGCTGGCGATGTCCGGCCGTGCGGTCGAGGCCGCCGGAGACGTCGACACGCTACTGCTCGACAAGACCGGAACGATCACGCTCGGCAACCGCCAGGCGACCTCCTTTCGCCCGGTGCGCGGGGTCACCGAGCAGGAGCTGGCGGACGCGGCCCAGCTCGCCTCGCTCGCCGACGAGACCCCGGAGGGCCGTTCGATCGTGGTGCTGGCCAAGGAAAAATACAGTATCCGTGGCCGCGACATGGCCGAGTTGGGAGCCACCTTCATCCCGTTCACGGCGCTGACCCGCATGAGCGGCGTCGACGCCGGCGGCTCGTCGGTGCGTAAGGGCGCGGTCGATGCGATCCTCAACTATGTCGGTGGCGGTGGACCGCTGGTGGTCGCCTCCGGCAACACGGCTCGTTCCATCCAGCCCGCCGGGCTCTCGGACATCGGCCGCGAGATTCAGACCATCGCCGACGACATATCGAAGGCCGGCGGCACGCCGCTGGCGGTCGCCCGGGACGGCAAGCTGCTCGGCGTCATCCAGCTCAAGGACATCGTCAAGGGCGGTATCCGCGAGCGCTTTGCCGAGCTGCGACGCATGGGCATCCGCACCGTCATGATTACCGGCGACAATCCCATGACGGCGGCCGCGATTGCAGCGGAAGCCGGCGTCGACGACTTCCTGGCGCAGGCAACTCCCGAGGACAAGCTCAAGCTGATCCGCCACGAGCAGGCCAAGGGTAAGTTGGTGGCGATGTGCGGCGACGGCACCAACGATGCGCCGGCGCTCGCGCAGGCAGATGTCGGTGTCGCCATGAACACGGGCACCCAGGCGGCTCGCGAGGCCGGCAACATGGTCGACCTCGACTCCAATCCGACCAAGCTGATCGAGGTGGTCGAGATCGGCAAGCAGCTCTTGATGACGCGCGGCGCGCTGACTACATTCTCGATCGCCAACGACGTCGCGAAATATTTCGCGATAATCCCGGCGATGTTCCTGGCGTTCTACCCCCAGCTCAATGTGCTCAACATCATGAATCTGTCGAGCCCGCAGAGCGCCATCCTGTCGGCGATCATCTTCAACGCGCTTGTTATCATCGCGCTGATCCCGCTGGCGCTGAAGGGCGTCGCCTATCGCGCGGTCGGGGCCGGCGTACTGCTCCGGCGCAACCTGTTGATCTACGGCCTCGGCGGCATCGTCATTCCCTTCATCGGCATCAAGGCAATCGATCTCGTGGTCGTTGCCTTGCACCTGGCTTAACCCCGTCATTGCGAGCGAAGCGAAGCATCCAGAATTCTTGCCGCAGCTGAGAGGCTGGATTGCTTCGTCGCTTCGCTCCTCGCAATGACGAAAAGAAATAGGAGAAACGAATGCTCAGAGAAATCCGCCCCGCCATCGTCCTGCTGCTGGTGCTCACCGCCATCACCGGCCTGGCCTATCCGCTGGCGATGACCGCTATTGCCGGTGCGATCTTCCCGGTGCAGGCGCAGGGCAGCCTGATCGAGAAGGACGGCAAGGTGGTCGGCTCCGCCCTGATCGGGCAGGAGTTCAAGGACGACAAATATTTCCACGGCCGTCCCTCGGCGACGGTCGCGCCGGATCCGAACGATTCGACCAAGACGGTACCGGCGCCCTACAACGCCGCCAATTCCGGCGGCTCCAATCTCGGCCCGACCAGCAAGGCGCTGGCGGACCGGCTGAAGGAGGATGTGGACAAGCTCAGGGGCGAGAACCCGAATGCCGCCGCGCCGGTCGACCTCGTGACGACCTCAGCCAGTGGCCTCGATCCGGATATCTCGCCGGAAGCGGCGCAATTCCAGGTGTCGCGCGTCGCGAAGGCGCGAATCGTGCCGGAGGATCAGGTTAAGCAACTGGTGGCTTCCAACACCCAGGGCCGCCTGCTCGGCCTGATCGGCGAGCCCCGGATCAACGTGCTGACTCTGAATCTCGCGCTCGATCGTGCCACGAAGTAGTCTAGGCTAGGTCCGAGCGGATGATTATATTGACCTGATGGTCCGAGAGCGCCGCGATCCCGAACAACGTCCTTCGCCCGAGGCGCTGCTGGAAGCCGCGCGCCGGGAGGAGGGCGTGAGCGGCAAGCTGAAAATCTTCGTCGGCGCCGCTCCCGGCGTCGGCAAGACCTACGAGATGCTGCAAAGCGCCCACGCCAAGCGCGAGGCCGGCATCGACCTCGTGGTCGGCTTCGTCGAGACCCATGGCCGGGCCGAGACCGAGGCGCTGGTGCGCGGGCTGGAAGTGATCCCGCGCAAGAAGCTCGACTACCGCGGCCAGATTGTCGAGGAAATGGATCTCGACGCCGTGATCGCGCGCCGGCCGAAAATCGCGCTGGTCGATGAGCTCGCCCACACCAATGCTCACCTTTGCCGCCATCCGAAACGCTATCTCGATGTCGAGGAGCTGCTGTCCCACGGCATCGACGTCTACACCGCCGTCAATATTCAGCACATCGAGAGCCTGAACGACGTCGTCGCGCAGATCACCCATGTCCGGGTGCGCGAGACCGTGCCGGATTCGGTGTTCGACCGCGCAGACGCCATCGAGCTGATCGACCTCACGCCCGACGACCTGATCCAGCGGCTAAAAGAAGGCAAGGTCTATGTCCCCAGGCAGGCCGAGCGGGCGCTGGAGCATTATTTCTCGCCGGGCAACCTGACCGCGCTGCGTGAACTCGCGCTTCGCCGCACCGCCGAACGGGTCGACGAGCAGCTGCTCACCCACATGCAGGCGAACGCGATCGCCGGTCCCTGGGCCGCGGGCGAGCGCATCCTCGTCTGCGTCAGCGAAGATCCGCGTGCGGCCAGCCTCGTGCGCTACACCAAGCGGCTGGCTGACCGGCTGCACGCGCCGTTCATCGCCGTGTCGATCGAGACGCGGCGCTACCTGCAAATGTCCGATGAGGTGCGTGACCGGCTCGCCGATACGCTGCGGCTCGCGGAATCGCTCGGCGGCGAGGCGCTGACGATCCCGGGCGTCGGCCGCCGCCTCGCCGACGATGTCGTCAACTTCGCACAGGGCAACAACGTCACCCAGATCGTGATCGGAAAGTCGACGCGCTCGCTCTGGTTCGAGATGACGCGCGGCTCCGTCGTGCACGATCTGGTGCGCCGCGCCGGCAATATCAGCGTGCATGTCATTCCTGGCGACGAACTCACGGGCGAGCCGGCGCCGAAGACGGCGGTGCAGACCGCAACGCGATCGGACCCGTTCGATGCGCGGCCCTATCTGAAGGCACTCGGGATCACCGCGCTTGGCCTCGCTGCTGCCGTGGCCATCAAGCCGTATTTCGGCATTGAGAACGTCGACCTGATGTTCCTGACCGCCGTGGTGACGGTTGCCGTGCGCTACGGATTGTGGCCGTCGTTGCTTGCGAGTGTCGCGGCATCGCTCGCCTACAATTTCTTCTTCCTGCCGCCGGTCTATACCTTCACCATTACCGATCCGACCAATGTCGCGGCGTTCTTTTTCTTCATGCTGATTGCGTTCGTGGTGTCGAATGTGGCGGGGCGGGTCCGCACCCAGGCTGATGCTGCGATCGGCCGCATCCGGACCACCGAGCAGCTCTATGCTTTCAGCCGCAAGCTCGCCGGCACCGGCACGCTCGACGACGTGCTGTGGGCGACCGCCTACCAGATCGCGCTGATGCTGAAAGTCCGCGTGGTGCTGCTGTTGCCGGACGAAGGGCTGCTCACGGTGAAGTCGGGCTATCCGCCCGAGGACGATCTCGATCAGGCCGACCTTGCGGCCGCCAACTGGGCCTGGAGCAATGACCGGCCTGCAGGCCGCGGCTCGGACACGCTGCCTGGTGCAAAACGGCTATTCCTGCCGATGCGCACCGGGCGCGGCCCGATTGGGGTCATTGGGATCGACAACGACCGCACCGGTCCCTTGCTGACGCCGGACCAGCGCCGGCTGCTCGATGCGCTGGTCGACCAGGGTGCGCTGGCAATCGAGCGCGTGCTGCTGGTCGAGGACGTCGATCGCGTCAAGCGCTCCGTCGAATCCGAGCGGCTGCGTTCCGCATTGTTGACGTCGATTTCGCACGACCTGAAGACGCCGCTCGCATCCGTGCTGGGTGCGGCCTCGACCATGCGCGATTTCGCCAGCGCGCTCTCCGACACCGAGAAGCGCGACCTGCTCGCCACCGTGATCGACGAATCCGAACGGCTCAACCGCTTCATTGCCAATCTGCTTGACATGACCAAGCTCGAATCCGGCGCCATCGTGCCCAACGCTGCGTTGCACGATCTCGGAGAGATCGTCGGCAGCGCGCTCCGGCGGGCAGCCAAGATCCTCACCGCCCACAAGGTGGAGCTGGAGTCGGCCGCAGACCTTCCCATGCTCCAGCTCGATGCGGTGCTGTTCGAGCAGGTGCTGTTCAACCTGCTCGACAACGCCGCCAAATATTCGCCGCCCCACGCGACGGTCTCGATTCGCAGCCGGCGCGACGGCGACCATGTGGTGCTCCAGATTACCGATGAGGGCGAGGGTATTCCGTCCGAGGAGCTCGAGAGCGTGTTCGACAAGTTTTATCGCGCGCGGAAGGGCGATCATGTCCGTCCCGGTACCGGGCTCGGGCTCGCCATCTCCCGCGGCTTCGTCGAGGCGATGCGTGGCACGATCTCGGCCGCGAATCGCAGCGACCGGAGCGGCGCGGTTCTGACCATCCGTCTGCCCATTCCGGCCCGGACCCACGCATTGGATACCGCCGCATGAGCGCAGCCCCGATCAAGGTGCTGGTCATCGACGACGAGCCGCCGATCCGCAAATTGCTGCGGATGGGGCTCTCGACGCAAGGCTATGAGATCCTGGAGGCGTCGAACGGCAAGACCGCGCTGGAGAAGCTCAGCGAGGCTCCCGCGCTGATCATCCTCGATCTCGGCCTGCCTGACATTCAGGGCCACGAGCTGCTGCGCACCATCCGCGCCCGCAATGAAGCTGTGCCGATCGTGGTACTGTCGAGCCGTGGCGACGAAGCCGGCAAGGTGGAGGCGCTCGATCTCGGGGCCGACGATTATCTGACAAAGCCGTTCGGCATGGACGAGCTGCTGGCGCGCCTGCGCGCCGCGCTGCGGCACCAGCTTCAGATCCAGGGCGAACGGCCGGTGTTTCGTGCCGGCGATCTCTCGGTCGATCTGGTGCGCCGGGTCGTCAGGGTCGGCGAGCGCGACGTCAAACTGTCGCCGAAGGAATATGACCTCCTGCGTGTGCTGGTGCAGCACGCCGGCAAGGTGCTCACCCACCGCTTCCTGCTGAGGGAGTTATGGGACGAGCTGACCGACGCGCAATATCTGCGCGTCTATGTCCGCCAGCTCCGGCAGAAGATCGAAGCCGATCCGGAACGGCCGCAATATGTACTGACGGAAACGGGGATCGGGTATCGGTTAAGGGCAGGGGATTAGGGTTGCCCGCGTGCAACGATCCGTCATGGCCGGGCTTGTCCCGGCCATCCACGTCTTGACCCAGGGGACCGAGAACGTGGATGCCCTGGACAAGCCCGGGCATGACGGTCGGCGCAAGCCTGCATCAGCATCGTCATTGCGAGCGCAGCGAAGCAATCCAGACTGCCCCCGCGGAAAGATACTGGATTGCTTCGCTGCGCTCGCAATGACGGATTAAGTCAACCCGCCTTCCTCTGCCGCGCGGTCGACCGATGCGTCTTCTTCGCCGCGCCCGTTCGCCCCGACGCCCGGCGCGCATGGGACTTCGCCGCCGTCTTCTTCCCGCCGCGTCCCTTCAAGCTCTGCTTCAGCGCATCCATCAGGCTGACCACATTGCTCGGCTTCTCCTCGGGCTCCGGCAGTTCGATTGTCTTGCCGCTGGCCTTGCGCTTCACCAGGGCCTTCAGCGCGGTCTCGTAGTCGTCCTTGAACTTGCTGGGATCGAAATGGGAGGTCTTGGTCTGGAGGATATGGCCGGCGAGCTCAACCATGTCCTTGGTGATCTTCGGGCTCTTGATGTCGTCGAAGAACTGGTCCTCGTCGCGCAGTTCGTAGGGGAAGCGCAGCGTGGTGCCGAGCAGGCCCTTGCCGAGCGGCTCGATCGCGATGATGTGCTCGCGATTGGTGAGCACGATCTTGGCGAGCGCGACGCGATCCTGGTCCTTCATGGCGTCGCGGATCACGGCAAAAGCATCGACCGCGGCCTTGCCGTCGGGCGCGATGTAGTAGGGGTGGTTGAGATAGCGCTGGTCGATCTCGTCGCTCGGCACAAAGCTCTCGATGTCGATGGTGTGGTTGCTCTCGATCTGGACTGCTTCGAGCTCCTCCGGCTCGATCTCGACATATTTGCCCTTGCGCAGCTCGTAGCCGCGCCCCTTCTGGTCGCTCTCGACGACGTCGCCGGTCTCGGCGTCGATCATCTGCTGCTTCAACCGGTTGCCGGTCTCCCGGTTGATCATGTGAAACCGCGTCTTCTCGGCCGCGGTGGTCGCCGGATAAAGCACAACGGGGCAACTGACCAGCGAGAGCTTCAACGTTCCCTTCCAATAGGCGCGCGGTGCCATTCCGTTCTCCAGCGTCTGCGAGTCATTTTGGAACCCCAACCGTCCCGCGGGGTTTTGGTTCCGGGTGGGATGCGGGCCGTGATAGGCTTCACGCCAAAGAGAATCCGGGACCAGTCGTGCTGCAAAAGCTCTCCAAGTATCGACAGAAACGTGATTTCGAGAAGACGCCCGAGCCATCGGGCAAGACCGCGGTGGCGCCGTCGAAGCAGCGCCGCTTCGTGATTCAGAAGCATGACGCTTCGCGGCTGCACTACGATCTGCGGCTCGAGTTCGATGGCGTCTTCAAGTCCTGGGCGGTGACAAAAGGGCCCTCGCTCGATCCGCACGACAAGCGGCTGGCCGTCGAGGTCGAGGACCATCCGCTCGACTATGGCGACTTCGAAGGCACGATTCCGGAAGGCCAGTACGGCGGCGGCACGGTCATGCTGTGGGATCGCGGCACCTGGGAATCCGATGATCCCGAACGCGGTTTCAAGAAGGGCGATCTGAAGTTCACGCTGCACGGCGAGAAGCTGCACGGCAGCTGGGTCCTGGTGCGCATGCGCAACGACCGCACCGGCGGCAAACGGACCAATTGGCTCCTGATCAAGCATCGCGACGAATATGTTCGCGAGGGCGCAGACAACGACATTCTCGAGGAGGACAAATCGGTCGCCTCCGGCCGCGCGATGGATCAGATCGCCGAAGGCAAGGGCCGTGCGCCAAAACCGTTCATGCTGGCGAAGGGCACCAAGGCCAAGGCCGACGCGGTCTGGCAGTCCAACCGGGCGGACGAGGCGAAAGAGCGCACGGTCAAGCCGGCGCCCCGCGCGGCGTTGAAAACCGGCAAAACAGTCAAGAAGAAAGCGACGACTGCGACGACCGCGAACAAGGCGGCGGAGATGCCGGATTTCGTGGCGCCGCAGCTCTGTACGTCGGTCGAGCGCCCGCCGGGCGGCGACGGCTGGTGCCACGAGATCAAGTTCGACGGCTACCGCGTGCAGCTGCGGGTCGAGGGCGGCAAGGCGACGTTGAAGACGCGCAAAGGCCTCGACTGGACCGAAAAATTCGCAACTATCGCGAAGGAGGCGGGCGCGCTGCCGGATATGATGGTCGACGGCGAGATCGTCGCGCTCGACCACAATGGAGCACCCAATTTTTCGTCGCTCCAGGCGGCGCTGTCGGACGGCAAGACCGAGGAGCTCATCTTCTTTGCGTTCGACCTGCTGTTTGCGGAAGGCCTCGATTATCGCCGGCTGCCGCTCGGCGAGCGCAAGGCGCGGTTGAAGGAGCTGCTGGAAGCGCGTAAGCGCAAATCGAGCCAGATTCGCTATGTCGAGCATTTCGAAAGCGGCGGCGACGCCGTGCTGCAATCCGCCTGCAAGCTCGAGCTCGAGGGCGTGGTGTCGAAGAAGCTGGACGCGCCCTATCGTTCGGGGCGGACAGAAAGCTGGACCAAAGCAAAATGCCGCGCCGGCCATGAGGTTGTGATCGGCGGTTACAAGACCACCAATGGCAAATTCCGTTCGCTGATGGCCGGCGTGCACCGCGGTGATCATCTCGCCTTCGTCGGCATGGTCGGCACCGGCTTCGGCGCGGACAAGGTCAAGCGCATCATGCCGTCCTTGAAGGCCATGGAGGCGAAGCAAAGCCCCTTCGGCGGCAAGAACGCACCGAAAAAGACGCGCGAGGTGCACTGGCTGAAGCCGGAGCTCGTGGCGGAGATCGAGTTCGCCGGCTTCACTGCCGACGGCAATATCCGCCAGGCCGCCTTCAAGGGTCTGCGGCAGGACAAGCCGGCGGAGGAGGTCGAGGCCGAGACACCGGTCGATACCGAGCTTGCCGAGCCCTCGACGAAGCAGCGCGCGAAGCCGCGCGCGCAAGCGAAGACCGGTGCACGAACAGCGCAAGCCGGCACTGCCGAAGTGATGGGTGTCGTGCTCTCGAAGCCGGACAAGGCGCTGTGGCCGGACGACGGCAATGGCGATCCCGTTACCAAGCTGGATCTCGCGCGCTACCTCGAAGCCGTTGGCGAATGGATGATCGTGCATCTCAAGGGCCGGCCGTGCTCGCTGATCCGCGCCCCTGACGGCATCAAGGGCGAATGCTTCTTCCAGCGCCACGCCATGCAGGGCACCTCGAACCTTCTGGAGCTCGCGCGGGTCTCCGGCGACCGCAAGCCCTATTTGCAGATCGACCGCATCGAAGGGCTCGCGGCCGTGGCGCAGATCGGCGGCGTCGAGCTGCATCCCTGGAATTGCGCGCCCTACGCCTACGATACCCCGGGCCGGCTGGTGTTCGATCTCGATCCCGCGCCCGACGTCGTCTTCGCCGAGGTCGTTGAGGCCGCCAAGGAGATGCGGCAGCGGCTGACCGACATCGGCATGGAAAGCTTCTGCAAGACCACCGGCGGCAAAGGTCTGCACGTCGTGGTCCCGCTGCGTCACGGCGCGCGCGACCAGGTGAGCTGGAAGGAGGCCAAGGCCTTCGCGCAAGGCGTCTGCCAGTGGATGGCGGACGACGCTCCCGAGCGCTATCTGCTCAACATGTCGAAGAAGCTGCGCAACGGAAAGATCTTCCTGGACTATCTGCGCAACGATCGGATGTCGACGGCGGTGGCGCCGCTGTCGCCGCGTGCGCGAGATGGTGCGACTGTGTCGATGCCGGTCACGTGGGCGCAGGTGAAGAGCGACCTCGATCCGAAGCGGTACACGGTGCGGACGGTGCCCGGCTTGCTGGCGCGATCGAAGGCGTGGGATGGTTATGACGATGCAGCCGCGTCGATCAAGGCGGCGATCAAGAAGCTCGCCGGGAAAACGAAGTAGGGTGGGTAAAGTGAAGCGTGCCCACCATCTTCTCTCAGCCGAGCAAAAAGGTGGGCACGGCGCATTGCGCCTTTGCCCACCCTACTAGATCTTCGTTTGGTGGCTAGATCCGTCCCAGCAGGAGCAGGATCAGCAGGATCACGATGACGAGCCCGAGACCGCCGCCGCCGTAATAGCCGGTGCCGTAGAACGGGCCGCCGCCGATGCCGCTGAAGCCGCCGAGCAGCGCGATGACCAAAATGATCAGAATGATCGTACCGATAGACATGCGGAAATCTCCTCCAGCCCTTCGTTAGAAGGGTCGTTTGCAACCTGTCCCGTGGTGCGAGGGCAACTTGCCGCAGGTTCTAAAGTTCCGCCAATGAAACACCGGGTGCACGCGCAACTTGCATGGAACCTTTGTGGTACCGCCGGGCATGACTATGTGAGGTTCAATCACTAACCGGGCAGAGCCATGTCAGCACCGCTTGTCGTCTCCATTCCCCACCGCTTGGGCCGCGAGGAGGCGGTGCGCCGGCTCAAGACTGGGCTAGGCCGCGCTGCGGCGAGCATTCCCGTGATGCAGGTCGAGGAGGAGAGCTGGAGCGGCGACAGCATGAATTTCCGCATCCGCGCGCTCGGGCAGATCGCGACGGGGCAGGTCGACGTCGCCGACGACCATGTCAAGGTGCAGGTGGTGCTGCCCTGGCTATTGCAGCGCTTTGCGGAGATGGCGCAGGCCACGATTCGCAAGCGCGGCCAGCTGCTGTTGGGCAAGGACGGGAAAAGCTAGCGTTCAAGCGCGGGTGCGCTGTCGCACCGGCTTCGCCGCGCCCGCTGGGCGCGCGGGGATGACCGAAGCGGGAAAACCGCGAAGCGCCTGCGCGAGCGGCAGATCGTTGCCGGCGAAACCCGGCACATTATAGCCCGTGACGTCAATAGTGGCGTCGGCCCCATCGAACGCCGGCCATTCGCGGCCTGCTTGCGTGAAAGGTGCGAACTGGCGCCCGACCACGACGATCGCCGCAGCCCGGCCGTGGCGGCGGGCAAACGCTACGACATGGTCGGCATGTGCGCCCCGCACCTGAAGCGGCTGGTAGTCACCTCGCGCGAAGACGTCGGGCAGCTCGTTGCGCAGCTTGAGCAGGTGCCGCGTCCAGGCCAGCTTGAGCTGACCGTCCGGCCAGCTCTTGATCAGGTGATTCCAATCCGGGTTGTCCAGCGTGCCCAGCGCCGCGTGTCGCGCGGAAAAATCCACCGGGCGGCGGTTGTCGGGATCGACCAGCGACAGATCCCAGAATTCGGTGCCCTGGTAAAAGTCGGGCACGCCCGGCAGTGTCGCCTTGAGCGTGAGCTGGCTCAGCGCGTTCAGCGCGCCGAGCAGCGCGACGCGGCGAGCCAGCGTGTTCAGCGCCTCCAGGAATTCGCCTGATTGCGCGGGATCGAGGATCTTCGCGATGAAGCTCTTGACGCCGTTCTCATAGGCCTCGTGCGGGTTGAGCCAGCTGGTCTCCTCCTTGCCCTCGCGCGCGGCCTTGAGCGCATAGGCCTGGATACGCGCGACGAAACCGGCATCGGCCGGCTCCTGGAGGGAGCAGGCGCCGAGCAGCGTCTGGTAGAGCATGTATTCGAACGTTGCCGACGGAGCGCGCAGATTGCCGTCGAGCGCGAGGTGCGGCGCGTTCAGGACTTTCCAGCGTGCCACGGCGCTGGTCCATTCGCCGGGAATTTCACTTAAGGCAGCAATCCGCGCGCGGGCGTCCTCGCCACGTTTGGTGTCGTGCGTGGCGGTCGCCGTCATCCCTTGCGGCCATTCCCTGGCGCGGGCCTGCATGGTCTCGTGGAAAGCGGGAATGGTGAGGCCCTTGCTCGCGGGATCGCCGCCGACTTCGTTCAGGGCGAGCAGCCGGTGGAATTGATAGAAAGCGGTGTCCTCCAACGACTTCGCCATCATCGGCCCGGTGAATTGCTGCACCTTCAGCGCAAAGCGGCGCACCCGCGGGGCGCTGTGCGGGGGACGACCGGGCTTGAGCAGGTCCATGGTGAGGGCGTCGCGCAGGAAGTCGAAAATGCCTTCGTCCGCGGCGAACCATTCCCGGCGAGCGTGCTCGATGGTGTTGTCGATCAGCTTACGATCGTTCGCCGTTGGCGCGCTTGTCGTCAAATAGGTGCGGTACACCGGGAAATGCAGCACA
Source organism: Bradyrhizobium sp. Kon56 (assembly GCF_055807635.1). Taxonomy (NCBI): domain Bacteria; kingdom Pseudomonadati; phylum Pseudomonadota; class Alphaproteobacteria; order Hyphomicrobiales; family Nitrobacteraceae; genus Bradyrhizobium; species Bradyrhizobium sp. Kon56. The sequence continues at coordinate 107,108 of NZ_JBVVOU010000004.1, forward strand.
TAGAGCTCGAGCGCCTGCCGCAGGCTGTCAGCGGAAAAGTCGCGGGTCGAGTAGTGCCCGTTGGCGATGCGCGCAAGCAGGCGCGTCAGAACCGTGAATTCGCTGGTCAGCAGCGTCTCCAGCACGCGCCGTTTGGCGTCCTTGACGTAAGGCGCGAGCCGCGGCGGCCGGTTGCTGATCTGCCGCCAGGTCTCGTCCATGGCCTCCAGCCCCTTGGCGTCGACCAGAACGTGAGTGATGGCGTTCATCCACTCATAGCCGGTGGTGCCCTGGACGCCGGCGAAATGCGGCAGGCGCTCGTGCTCGCACAGGATTTTCTCGATCACCGTATAGAACGGCTTTGTGGTGCCCTGAGCGTCGCGCACCAGCCGGCGCAGCCGCTGGCAATATTGCGCGGGATCGCGCAGGCCGTCGATATGATCGAGCCGGATGCCTTGCAGTTTGCCGTCGGCAATGAGTTGCTTCACCAGCCGGTGCGTGGCGGCGAACGTGCCGGGATCCTCGACGCGCATGCCGGCGAGCCCGTTGACGTCGAAGAAACGTCGATAGTTGATGTCGCTGGAGGCAAGCCGCCAGTGCCCCAGCTTGTAGTGCTGGCGCTCCAGCAAATGATGCAGCGCCAGCGTCTGCGCGGGACGGTCCTTGGCCGCGCGATAGGCGCCGAGGCCGCGCCCGATGATATCGGCGCTGCCTGCGATCTCCCTGAGCTCCGCCTTGAAGCCGGGTGCTTCCTTGCGGTTGGGGCGGCGCAGTCCCGTGTAGCGCGCCGCGAGCGACAGCAGGCGCTTGCCCGTCTCGGTCTCGGCGGCGTCGGCGTCCTTCACGATCATCCGCAGCACCTCGCCATAGCGCTCCGGCGCGATCGGCAATCGATGTTCGAAATACCAGGCGGAAAAACTACCTTCGTTGGGATCGTAGCGCAGCTCGATATCGCCGCTCTCGAGCGCTTCGCCATAGGACGCTCCGAGGATCGGCAGCAGCACGCCGCCGCGGGCGCGGAAGGCCAGTTGATCCCAGTCGATATCGAAGGAGACGGCGTGCGGCGAGGCCTGGCCCCATTCCAGCACGTCTAGCCACCAAGGATTGTCGGCGAAGTGCACGCCGACATGGTTCGGTACGAAGTCGATGATGAGGCCGAGGTCGTGTCGCGTCAGCGCCTCGCTCAGCCGCGCGAAGCCGGCCTCGCCGCCGAGCTCCGGATTGAACTGGCTGTGGTCGACGGTGTCATAGCCGTGCGTCGAGCCCTTGCGGGCCTTCATCACCGGCGAGGTGTAGAGATGCGTGATTCCCAGCGCCTTCAGGTAGGGCACCACCGCGGCGGCCTTGTCGAAGTCGAAATCCGCGGTGAGCTGAAGCCGGTAGGTTGCGAGAGGAATGGCTGGAGCCATCTCAACCTCCGAGGCGCCAGACCACCGACCAGCGCGCAAGCCGGTCGCCGGCCGCGCCGCCCCAGATCAGGGTCCCCACACCGGCGTCGGAACACGCGATGTCCTTGTCGGAGAGATTGGCCACGAGGCGCAACGTCGCGCCATCTCCCATGTGCCAATGTGCGGTGAGCAGGCCGCTATCGGCCACGGCGGCATCACCGAAGCGCGCACCTTTCAGTCGTGGCGCGATCTCCTTGTGGCGGAGTGCGAGCAGCTCCCGCACCAGCGCGAGACGCGCATCCTGCTCCGGCGTGTGGTCGGTCCAGTCGAGCACGGCCGATTGCAGTGTTGCCGGATCGAGCGGGTCGGGCACCTCGTCGCCGTACTTTTCATAGGCCCAGGCGTATTCCTGCCTGCGCCCCTTGCGGACGGCATCAGCCAGTCCGCCCTGGAAGTCGCAGAAGAACGGGAAGGGCGCGATGGAGCCCCACTCCTCGCCCTGGAACAGCATCGGCACCATCGGTGCGAGCAGGGTCACCGCGAGTGCGGCTTCGATCTGCTCGGGCGATGCCAGGCTTTCGAGCCGGTCGCCAAGCGGCCGGTTGCCGATCTGGTCGTGGTTCTGCAGGAAGTTGACGAAGGTTGCCGGCGGCAGCTCGCCGCTGTTCTCGCCCCGCGGCTTCTTGCCCCAGAATTCCGAGATCTCGCCCTGATAGACGAAGCCGGAGGCGAGCGCGCGTGCGAGATCGAGCCGCGGCGTTTGATAGTCCGCATAATAGCCGGCGAGCTCGCCCGTCAGCATCACGTGCCAGACGTGGTGGTAGTCGTCGTTCCACTGGCCGCGATATTTGCCGTTCGGAGGCTCCTGCGCCGCGTCGAGCAGGCTCGCGCGGTTGTCGCCGTTCTCCAGCACGAGATGGATATGGCGCTCCGTCGCCTTGGCAAGCTCGCCCGCGGCGACGCTAAGGTCTTGCAGCATCGATTGCTCGCCGGGGATCGCCATGATGTGATTGGCGGCATCGAGCCTCAGGCCGTCGAAGCGATAGTCGCTGAGCCACGACAGCGCGTTCTCGACGGCAAAAGCGCGAACCTGCGGCACGCGATAATCGATCGCACTGCCCCATGGCGTGTGCGCGTCGGTGAAGAAGGCCGGCGCGTAGCGGCCGAGGTAATTTCCCTCGGGGCCGAAATGATTGTAGACGACGTCGAGGAACACCATCAGCCCGCGCAGATGGGCTTCGTCGATCAGCGTCTTCAATTCATCGGGATGACCATAGGCGCTGTCGGGCGCGTACCACAGCACGCCATCATAACCCCAGCCGCGGCGACCGGCGAAGTCAGCCAGCGGCATCAGTTCGATCGCGGTGATGCCGGTCGCGACGAGATGATCGAGCTTGTCGATCATCGCACGATAGGTGCCTTCCGCAGTGAAGGTGCCGACATGCGTCTCGATCAGCACCGTCTCTTCCCAGGGGCGGCCGCGCCAATCGGATGCGCGCCAGTCGAAGGCGTCATGATCGATCACCTCGCTCGGGCCGAACACGTCGTCGGGTTGGAATGCAGACGCCGGATCGGGCACGTCGATCTCGTCATCGATCCTGAATTTGTAGTTGCTGCCGACGGGCAGATTGGCAATCTCGGCGACATACCAGCCATCCTGCCGGCGCTGCATCGCGTGTCGTCTGTCGAGCAGGAGATCGACACGGCGCGCGGCAGGCGCCCACAGCCGGAACGATACGCCGTCCCTCGTCGGCCTCGCCCCGAAGGATGGCCTCATAGCGCCCCCGCGAAAGCGAGCACGGAGCGCGGCGGCGCCTTGCTGTCGCTCCCGGGCTGGAAGTCGATCGTATTCAGCTTGGCGTCGGTCGTGTTCAGGATCTGCTGCCAGCTCTTGTATTCAGTCATTTTTGGCAATTTGAATGCGATCTCTTCGGGGGCTGCGTTGAGTACGATAAAGATCGCGGCGCTGCCCGGTTCCATCGGCCCCATCACATAGGAGAGGAACCGCCCTTCCGGGAATTTCCAGTCGCTTTCCGTCATTTCGTCGCCGGCCGGCGTCAGCCACAGCGCGCCATAGGAGATGCCGTCCTTGGGGCGGCCGTCGAGCCAGCGATGGCTGCGAAGCTGCGAGAACCGGCGGCGGATATCGGCGAGTTCGGCGACAAAACCGACCATGTCGTCGCCGTCCTTGCCGAGATTGTCCCAGCCGACCCAGCCCACCTCGTTGTCCTGGCAATAGGCGTTGTTGTTGCCTGATTGCGAATTCCCGACCTCGTCGCCTGCGAGGATCAGCGGAATGCCCTGCGCCAGCATGAGGCAGGCCAGTACGTTCTTGCGAAGCTGCCGGCGCAAGCTGACGATTTGGGGATCGTCGGTCGGACCCTCGACACCGCAATTGTTGCTGTGGTTGTCGTTGGAGCCGTCGCGATTGTCCTCGCCATTGGCCTCGTTATGCTTCTCGTTGTAGCTGAAGAGATCGGCCAGGGTGAAGCCGTCATGCACGGTGATGTGGTTGATGCTGGCGCGCGGCCGCCGTCCGTCGTGGTTGAACAGGTCGGAGGACGCCGTCATGCGGCTGGAGATATCGCCGATCAGGCTGCCTTCGCCGCTCCAGTAGCGGCGCATGGCGCTGCGGTAACGGTCGTTCCACTCCGACCATTGCGAGGGAAATGCGCCCACCTGATAGCCGCCAAGGCCGAGATCCCAGGGTTCGGCGACGAGCTTGACGCTCGCCAGCACCGGGTCCTGGCGGATCGCGGTCAGGAACGAGCTGCCTCGATCATAACCGTTCGGTCCGCGGGCCAGCGTGGTGGCGAGGTCGAAACGGAAGCCGTCGACGTGGCAGACCTCGACCCAGTAGCGCAGTGAATCCATCACCATCTGCAGCACGCGCGGGTGGGTGAGGTTCACCGACGAGCCGCAGCCGGTAAAATCGTCGTAGTAGCGCGGGTTTTCGCGGTTCAGCCAGTAATAGGAGGCGTTGTCGATGCCGCGATAGCACAGCGTCGGACCGAGATGATTGCCCTCGGCGGTGTGATTGTAGACGACGTCGAGCATCACCTCGATGCCGGCATCGTGCAGACGTGCGATCGTGGTGCGGAAGGAATCGAGAGCGTTGTCCTGGGCGTAGCGCTGCTCGGGCGCGAAGAAGGACAGGGTGTTATAGCCCCAGTAGTTGACGAGCTTCTTCTCCACCAAGATGCGGTCGTCGACGAAGCTGTGCACCGGCAGAAGCTCTACCGTGGTGACGCCGAGCTTCTTCAGGTGCTCGATCATCGCGGGCGAGGACAGGCCGCCATAGGTGCCGCGCAAATTCGGCGGCACGTCGTCGCGCTTCTGTGTCAGTCCCTTGACGTGGGCCTCGTAGATGATGGTATCTTCCCAGGGAATGTTGGGCCGGATCTCGCGGCGGCCCCAGTTGAAGGTCTCGTCGACGACGACGGCCTTCGGCATGCCGCGCGCGTTGTCGCGCCGGTCGAACGACAGGTCTTCGCGCGGGCTTCCGGTGCGATAGGCGAAATGCGCGTCACTCCAGACCAGCCGCCCGGAAAGCCGCTTGGCATAGGGGTCTAGCACGAGCTTGTTGGCATTGAAGCGGTGGCCGTGCTCCGGCTCGTAGGGGCCATGCACGCGGTAGCCGTAGAGCTGGCCGGGCGAGACGTCGTTGAGATAGCCGTGCCAGACATCCTCGGTGCGCTCCGGCAGCTCGACGCGCTCGAGTTCGCGGCGGCCCTGCATGTCGAACAGGCACAGCTCGACCTTCTGCGCGTTGGCGGAGAACAGCGCGAAATTGGTGCCGCGTCCGTCCCAGCTTGCGCCGAGGCGTGCGGGCGATCCAGCAGTCAGGCGCATCGTTCAGCTTTCCGGAACGAGGAAGATCGCGGCGAGCGGCGGAATGGTGAGGCGGAGCTCGCCATTGACGGCGTGGACTTCGCCGATGTTGCCGACATTGCTGCCGCCGTAATGGGCGGAGTCGGAGTTGAACACTTCCTTCCACTTGCCACCGAATGGCGCGCGAACGCGGTAATTGCGATAGACATTGGGTGAGAAGTTGACGATCACCATGCACCGGGCGTGCTCGTCAAATCCCTTGCGCAGCCAGGCGAACACGTTGCGGTTGGCGTCGTCGGTGATCAGCCATTCGAAGCCGGCCTGCTCGCAGTCCATCTGGTGCAGGGCGGGCACCGCGCGATAGAGCCGGTTGAGATCGCGGATCAACGCCTGGATGCCTGAATGGGGCTTGTACTCGAGCAAGTGCCAGTCGAGCGATTGGTCGTGATTCCATTCGCGGCTTTGCGCGATCTCGGCGCCCATGAACAGCAGCTTCTTGCCGGGATGGCCGAACATGAAGCTGTAATAGGCGCGCAAATTCGCGAAGCGCTGCCATTCGTCGCCGGGCATGCGCCCGAGGATAGAGCGCTTGCCGTGCACGACTTCGTCGTGCGACAGCGGCAGGACGAAGTTCTCCGAGAAGGCGTAGTGCAGGCCGAACAGGATGTCGCCGTGATGATGCTTGCGGTGGATCGGGTCCTTGCTGATGTAGTTCAGCGTGTCGTGCATCCAGCCCATATTCCACTTGTAGCCGAAGCCGAGCCCTCCGAATTCGACCGGGCGCGAGACCTGCGGCCAGGCGGTGGACTCTTCGGCGGCCGTGGTCGCCTGCGGGAAACGCGCGAACAGCTCGGTGTTGAAGCGGCGCAGGAATGCGATCGCCTCGATGTTCTCCCGGCCGCCATGCTGGTTCGGAATCCACGCCCCGGGCGGACGGCTGTAGTCGAGGTAGAGCATGGATGCGACGGCATCGACTCGCAGTCCGTCGATCGCGTAGCGCTCGAGCCAGAACAGCGCGTTCGAGACCAGGAAGTTCGTCACTTCGGTGCGGCCGTAATTGTAGATCAGCGTGCCCCAATCGAGATGCCGGCCCTGGAGCGGATTGGCGTGCTCGTACAGCGCTGTGCCGTCGAAGCTGCCGAGCCCGTGCGGATCGTCCGGGAAGTGGCCGGGCACCCAGTCGAGCAGCACGCCGACGCCCTCGCGGTGGCAGGCATCGACCAGCGCGGCAAAATCCTCCGGCGTGCCGAAGCGGCTGGTCGGCGCATACAGCCCGGTCGGCTGATAGCCCCACGAGCCGTCGAAAGGATGCTCGCTGACGGGGAGGAATTCGAGATGGGTGAAGCCCATGTCGCGGGCGTAGGCCGGCAGCTGCTCGGCCAGCTCGCGATAGGTCAGCCATTCATTGCCGTTCTTGCGCCGCCATGAGCCGAGATGGACCTCGTAGATCGACATCGGCGCGGACAACGCGTTGATGCCGTCGGGCGCCGGTCGCGGCCGCGGCAGATGCGCTTCGTCGAACACGATGGAAGCGGTCTTCGGGCGCACCTCGCTTGCAAAGGCCATCGGATCGGATTTCAGCGGAAGCAGATGGCCGTGCGGTCCGATAATTTCGAACTTGTAGTGGTCGCCGGCCTTGGCGTGCGGGATGAACAATTCCCAATAACCCGCGCCGCGCACCCGCATCGGATGGCGCCGTCCGTCCCAGAAATTGAAGTCGCCGACGACGGAGACACGCCGGGCGTTGGGCGCCAGCACCACGAAGCCGATGCCATCGATGCCTTCGAGCCGCATCGGATGCGCGCCGAGCTTGTCGTAAAGGCGCTGGTGGGTGCCTTCGCCGAGCAGATAGAGGTCGAAATCGGTCAGGATCGGCGGAAAGCGATAGGTGTCCTCGAATTCGATGACGTTGTCGCCGAACTTCGCGCGGAGCTGGTAGTGCTTCGCGCCGTTCGGCAGAGCGCCGATGAACAGGCCGGCATCATGGACGCGATCGAGCTTCGCCACCTCGCCGTGCTCGCCCACCGCCTCGACGTTGGAAGCATCGGGAAGAAACGCGCGCACCACGCTCTTGTCGCCCTCGGGATGCAGCCCGAGATAGTGGAACGGATCGGAGTGGCGACCCTCGATGATCGCATAGGCCTCGGCAGGGAGTTTAGGCATGGGCTTCGCTCTCGATACTGGACAGAATGCGAAGCAGTCCGGACAGCGGCGCATGGAGCCCCTCAGGCCGGTGGGACAGCTCGTACTCTACTTCCTCGAACGCTTGATCAAGCAGGAAAAACCTTAACAGGCCAGCCGCAGATTGCGGATCTTCCGGCCACAGCCGCCGATCGGTCATGGCTTCGCGGTAGGCGGTGAGGAACGTCGCGGTGGTGCGCTCGCGCCATTCGTCGAGCGCAGCCGTGAGACGGCCCTGTTCGTCGGAGGCGCCCGTGAGCGCGCGGTGAAGCGCCGCGTTAACCGAAAGATCAATCGAGCGGATCAGGCCGGCAACGTCACGCGCCGCAGGCAGCTTGCGCCGCTTGTCGGCCAGCGGCAAACGCGGATCTCCGTCGAAGTCGATGATGAAGATATCGTCCTTCACAATCAGAGTTTGCCCGAGGCGGAAATCGCCATGATGACGGATGTTCAACCCGCCGAGCTCGGAAGGTAAGAGCGCGTTGAGCCGGCCGGACAGGGTCGCGCGCTCCGCGGCGAGCTGATTGATCAGCGGTCGGTCCACCTCCCGCAGGCGGTCGGTGCTGGCGGCCAGCCGCTCGAAAACCCGCTCGGCCCGTGTCTCGAGCTCGGATGACCAGCGCTTGACGTGTGCGGAGCCAATGGGCTCCGGCGCGAGATCTCCGGGCTTTGCAGCGGCCAGAGCCACATGCAGCTCGGCGAGCCGTCGGCCGATCTGCGTAATGAAGTGCAGATAGGGCGCTTGCTCCTGGGTCTCGCGGGGCATCTCGCCCGGTGGCAGCACCCGTTGCTCGTCGATATAGCGGTCGAGATAGCCCGCGGTGACGCCCCAGCCGTCGCCCTGGTTCTCGACATAGGCGTGCAGCACGCCGACTGCGCTGCGACGGTCGTCTTCGACCAGCTCGACGCTGCCGAGCAGTGCCGGCGTATTGGCAAAGCGGGCGATCTCGGTGAGGTAGGAGCCGATCTCGATCTCGGGATTGATGCCGGCTTCGAGCTGACGATAGATCTTGGCGACATACTGGTTGTCGACCAGCGCGGTGCTGTTCGACTGCTCGATCGTGCGGATGCGTTCGGGCTCCTTGATGGTGTACTCGGCAAACCGGCTGGTCGCCTTGAACTCCAGCCGCAGATTGTTTTCTTCCACCACCAGGTTCTGCGACAGATTGCGCAGGAACAGGCCGATGAAGATCTGCTCGGTTGCCACGTCCAGCAGCGTCCCTTCGCGGGCCCCCTGACGCACGGCGGCGAGCGCCCTGGGATTGAAGCGTTCGCGGTCGAAGCGCACCCATTCGATCTGCATCGGCAGCACGTAGCGCGTGGTGACGTCGCCCTGCGCCGCCTCGAAGAACGCGATCCAGGGCCTGTTGTCGCCGATGTCGCAGAACGGCACCGCCGAGGTCAGCGTCGGCTTGATGTGCTTGGGATTGTGCTCCGGATACCAGCGCGTGCGCGACAGGAATCCCGGCAGCACCTCGTGCTCGAACACGCCGCGCTCGCGCGCCAGCGACACCCAGGTCGAGTTCACCGGCACCACCAGCGTCTCGAATTCGGGCACTGCGCGCGGCGTCACCGGCTCGGACTTGTCGCGCTCGGTGAGCTGGAACCAGTAGAAGCCATAGGGCCCCAGCGTGACCATGTAGGGCAGTTCGCCGATCGCCGGAAAACGCGTGCGGCCGAGCATCTCCTGCGGGATGCGGTCCTTCCAGGGCGACAGATCGAGCTCGGTCGCCTGGGCCGCGCGCGACAGATTGGCGACGCAGAGGATCACCTCGTCGCGGTACTGCCGGACATAGGCCAGCACGGCGCGGTTGGCCGGGCGGATGAAGGTCATGGTGCCGCGGCCGAAGGCGAGCGTCGATTTGCGCACCGAGATCAGACGCTTGGTCGCGCTGAGCAGCGAGGATAGGCTGCGCGACTGCGCCTCCACGTTCACCGATTCATAGCCGTAGACCGGATCCATGATCAGCGGCGCGTAGAGGCGGGCCGGGTCGCAGCGCGAGAAGCCGCCGTTGCGGTCCGGGCTCCACTGCATCGGCGTGCGCACGCCGTTGCGGTCGCCGAGATAGATGTTGTCGCCCATCCCGATCTCGTCGCCGTAGTAGATGATCGGCGTGCCGGGGAAGGACAGCAGCAGCGAGTTCATCAGCTCGATCTTGCGCCGGTCGTTGTCCATCAGCGGCGCGAGGCGCCGGCGGATGCCGACATTGATGCGGGCGCGCGGATCGTTGGCGTAGGTGGTCCACAGATAGTCGCGCTCGACGTCGGTCACCATCTCCAGCGTCAGCTCGTCATGGTTGCGCAGGAACAGCGCCCATTGGCAGCTCGCCGGAATATCCGGCGTCTGGCGCAGAATGTCGGTGATCGGGAAACGGTCCTCCTGCGCGATCGCCATGTAGATGCGCGGCATCAGCGGGAAGTGATAGGCCATGTGGCACTCGTCGCCGCGGCCGAAATATTCCTGCACGTCCTCCGGCCATTGATTGGCCTCGGCCAGCAGCAGCTTGCCCTTGGAGTAGGAATCCAGCTCGTGGCGGAGCCGCTTGATGATGGCATGCGTCTCGGGGAGGTTCTCGTTCGAGGTACCTTCGCGCTCGCAGAGATAGGGAATGGCGTCCAGACGGAAGCCGTCGACGCCGGCGTCCAGCCAGCGCTTCATCACCTGGATCAGCGCGCTGACGACGCGCGGATTGTCGAAATTGAGATCCGGCTGGTGCGAGAAGAAGCGGTGCCAGTAGAACGCGCCGGCCTCGTGATCCCAGGTCCAGTTCGACTTCTCCGTGTCGGTGAAGATGATACGGGTGCCCTGGTATTTCTGGTCGGTGTCGCTCCAGACATACCAGTTGCGGGCGCTCGAGCCTGCCGGGCTGCGGCGAGCACGCTTGAACCAATTGTGCTGGTCCGAGGTGTGGTTGACGACGAGCTCGGTGATGACGCGCAAGCCTCGCTTCTGGGCCTCCTGGATGAAGCGCTTGAAATCCTTCATCGTCCCGAAATCGGGATTGACCGAACCGTAGTCGGCGATGTCGTAGCCGTCGTCGCGGCCGGGCGAGGGATAGAACGGCAGCAGCCAGAGCGCGGTGACGCCGAGCTCCTGGAGATAGGGCAGCTTCTCGGTCAGCCCGGCGAAGTCGCCGATGCCGTCATTGTTGCTATCGGCAAACGCCTTGACGTGAAGCTGATAGATAATGGCGTCCTTGTACCAGAGCTCGTCCACGATCTCGGCAGCCTCGGCTTTCTTGGTGTCGACGGAAGACAATACATTCATGGCGTGCGCCCTTACGCCAGGCAGCGGAACAGCAGCGCGGGATCGCGCTCGGGATCGATACGCAATTTGATCCCGCCCCATTCGATGCGGGCCTGTTCGCCGGTGAGGAGGTTTTCGAGTGCCGACACATGGTGTCGCTGCCCGCCGGCGTCAACCGTGACGTCGCCGAGCGGCAACCAGAATTCGCGCACGTGGCACGAGAGCGCAACCACGGCCACGACGATGTTGGCCGGGTCGGTCGCTTCCTTGACGAAGGCGATCGTCTCGCCGTCTTCGATGCCAAGGAAGCGCAGGTTCGCCGTCCGCTGAAGCGCAGCATTCTCGCTGCGGATGCGATTGAGCTCCGTGATGTAGGCCTTGATGTTGCCGGGCTTGTTCCAGTCGCGCTGCTTGATCTGGTATTTCTCGGAGTCGAGATATTCCTCGCGGCCGGGGATCGCCTCGTGCTCCAGCAGCTCGAACCCGCTGTAGACGCCATAATTGCTGGACAGCGTCGCCGCCAGCGCGACGCGCGATTTGAACGCCCATGTCTCGCCGCCCTGGAGATGATAGGGCAAAAGATCGGGCGTATTCACGAACAGGTTCGGCCGATAGAAGTCACGTTCGGGATAGCGCGTCAGCTCGCCGAGATATTGCTCCAGCTCCCACTTCGCCGTGCGCCAGGGGAAATAGCTGAACGATTGCGCAAAGCCGAGCTTGGCGAGGCCCTTCATCAGCTTCGGGCGCGCGAACGTCTTGGAAAACAGGATCACCTCGGGATGCCGGCGGCGGATGTCACGGATCAGCCACTCCCAGAAGGCGAGCGGCGCGGTGTCGTGATTGTCGATGGCGAAGATGGTGACGCCGTGGTCGATCCAGAACAGCATGGCGTCGCGAAACGCGTTCCATAGTCCAGCCCGGTCGACGGACGCGAAATCGGGGATGACGATATCGGAATAGGGCCCGTCAGCCGTCCGCACCGACCGATCCGGGCGCCATTTGAACCATTCCGGATGCTGCGTCAGCCACGGGTGGTCCGGCGAGCATTGCACGGCGAAGTCGAGCGCGAGTTCGAGGCCGTATTCCAGGCAGGTCGCGACCAGCGCGCGAAAATCCTCGATCGTGCCGAGTTCGGGGTGCAGCGCGTCGTGCCCGCCCTCGATGGCGCCGATCGCATAAGGCGAGCCGGGATCGCCGTCGCCCGCCACCGGCATGTTGTTGCGGCCCTTGCGCCGGGTGCGGCCAATGGGATGGATCGGCGTGAAGTACAGCACGTCAAAGCCCATCGCGGCGATGTCGGGCACGCGCGCGATGCAGTCGCGGAGCGTGCCATGCTGTCCTGGCACCACGCTCTGGCTGCGCGGCATCATCTGATACCAGGCGCCGAAGCGTGCCTTGTCGCGGTCGACGAACAGTGGGAATAGCGCCGAGCGCGTGAGATCAGGCCGCAACTGGCTCTCGGCCATGGCTGCGCCGAGCTCGGTTGCCAGCAGCGGGGCAACGTCGCCGGTCAGAAGATAGTCCTCGCATCGCCTGACGATGACGGCGGCGGCGTCCTGCTGCGCGCCATGCGCCTTGGTCAAAAGGCCGGCGCCCTCGATCGCATCAAGCGTGACGTCGGCACCGGAGCGCTGCTTGCGCGCGAACGCGTGCGACCAGGTGGCGAATTCGTCGGTCCAAGCTTCGATCGCATAGACATATTTGCCGGGCTCGACGGGTGTGAACGCGCCGGACCAGCGGTCATTGCCGTGAGGGATCATCGGCTCGCTCTGCCATTCGCGGTCCTGCTCCTGTCGCCAGATCAGCGCTGCGCCGATCACGGCGTCGCCGTCCCGGTAGATGTCGGCCCAGACCTCGACCGGTTCGCGCGCGATCCGCTTCACGGGGAAGCGCCCGCCGTCGATCAGGGGATAGACGTCCTCGATGAGGAAAGTGCTGCCGGCTGCGGCACTCTCGACAGTTTGAATTGTCTTGTTCACGGTGATGCCATTGACAAGAAAGCAGGAGCCCGTTTCCCTTGCCGGGAACCTACGCTTGATACCACTATAGAAAGCCGCTTGTGTGTCATTGGTTCCCTGGGGAACGGCAGGCGCGGCTCGCGAGTTAACCCTGACTAACCTCTTCCGCGACCTCGTTAAAATCGATGCCCCCGGCCACAAAATGGCCTGCAAGCTGCGTGCCGAATGGATCTTTTAGCTCAAGCCCGGATCAAGGGCGTTCAATCCGAATTCGTCGATGCCCTCGGAAAGCTGCGGGTCACCGATCCCGTGGCCCTCAAATCCATCCTCGACGCCTTGCCGGAAAAGCGGGTTTACCGCTTCGTCAGCGGGCCTGTGGTGGTACGCGCCTTGGGCCATCCGCGCACCGAATTGGTGACGATCGGTGCGCCGCCGCTCAAATGGAAGATGACCGGCAACGGCAATTTGATCGCGCAAGGTGAGACGCGCGAGCCCGTGATTGCCTGGCCGGCCGGCCTGCCGCTCGGCTATCACCGGCTGACGCTGACGGATGCCGGAGGCGTGACGGAAGAGGTGCCGATGATCGTGGCGCCGGAGCGGGCCTTCGGCGGCGATTTCGACCGGGGCTGGCTGCTTGCCGTGCAGCTCTACAGCGTCCGCTCGGACCGCAATTGGGGCATCGGCGATTTCACCGACCTCGCCGGTCTGGTCCGGCTCGCGAAGCAGTTGGGCGCCGACGGCGTCGGGCTCAATCCCCTGCATGTGTTGTTCGATGACCATCCGGCCGATTGCAGCCCCTATTCGCCGAACAGCCGGCTGTTTCTCAATCCGCTCTATATCGACGTCGAGGCGATCCCGGAATTTTCCCCCGACCTCGTCCCCGATGCGGCCGCGACCGCCGCGCGGCTCCGCGACGGTGATCGTGTGCCCTATCCGGACATGGCGGCCTTGAAATGGTTGGCCTTGCGTGCCGCCTTCGACAGCTTCGTGAAAACCGCGAGCGGCGTCCGCCGCAACCAGTTCGACGCCTTCCGGGCGGCTCGCGCGCCGCTGTTGTCCCGTTTTGCCTGCTTCGAGGTGCTACGCCATCGCTTTGCGGCGCCGTGGTGGGAATGGCCGCAGGAATGGCAAAAGCCGGATGAGACGAAATGCGCCGAGCTGCGCAACGGCCCGGACAAGCACGAGGTCGAGTTCGTCGAATTCGTGCAATGGACCGCCGATAGCCAGTTGCATGCGGCCAAGGAGCTGGCCGGCCAGCTCGGCATGCGGGTCGGGCTCTATCTTGACGTTGCCGTCGGCGTGCAGTCGAACGGCTTCGATGCTTGGAACGAGCAGGGGGCGATTTCTCGTCATCTCGCCGTCGGCGCGCCGCCGGACGTGCTCAATACCATTGGCCAGGATTGGGGCTTGGCCGGCTTCAATGCCGGCGGCCTGGAGGCGCAATCCTTCGTGCCATTCGCCGATATGCTCGCGGCTTCGATGCGCCATTCCGGAGCCATCCGTCTCGATCACGTGCTCGGCTTGAAGCGGCTGTATCTGGTGCCGCGCGGCTTCAAGCCCGACAACGGCGCCTATGTGCAGATGCCGTTCGAGGCGCTGCTGGCGACCGTGGCGCGGGAGAGCGCGGCCCATAAGTGCATCGTCATCGGCGAGGACCTCGGCACGGTGCCGGAAGGTTTTCGCGAGACCATGCAGGATTTCGGCATCTGGTCCTACCTCGTCATGATGTTCGAGCGCGACGATGCCGGTCACTTCCGGCCCGTCGATCACTACCGGCCCAACGCGCTGGTGACGTTGAACACGCATGATCTGTCGACCTATGCCGGCTGGCGCTCTTTCAGCGATCTCAGGATGAAGCGCTCGCTCGGGCTCGATCCCGGCGAGAACGATCAGGCCCGCTGGGATGCGCTCGGCCTGCTCGACGAGATCCTGCGTGCCAACGGCATCCGTGCCAATGATGTCTATTCGGTGCTCGCCTTCCTGTCGCGCACGCCGTCGCGGCTGCTTGCGGTGTCGCTGGAGGATCTGCTCGGCGTGATCGACCAGCCCAACATTCCCGGTACGATTGACGAGCATCCGAACTGGCGCCAGCGCCTGCCTGTGACGCTCGACAAGATCATTTCGAAGGTCGATGTCGCAGCCTTGAAGGCCGCGACACGGGAACGCTCGTTACCCGGCGGGCGTTGATCGCCGGGGTCTCCGGACGTCGTTTTCGAGGCTCGCACGACATTGTCTCAGAGGATTGAAGATTATGCGCTGATCGGCGACTGCGAGACCGCGGCGCTGGTCGGCCGCAACGGCTCGATCGACTGGCTGTGCTGGCCGGCCTTCGATTCCGATGCCTGCTTTGCCGCGCTCCTCGGCACGCACAAGAACGGCCGCTGGCTGATCGCGCCGAGCGAGGACGTCACCGCGACGTCGCGCCGCTATCTCGGCGACACCCTCATCCTCGAAACGCGCTTTGAGACTGACGGCGGCACCGTTGCGCTGATCGACTTCATGCCGCCGCGCGGCAAGGCCTCCGACATCGTGCGGCTGGTCCGCGGTGTCAGCGGCACGGTGAAGATGCGGATGGAACTCGTCATCCGCTTCGGCTTCGGCGTCGACATCCCGTGGGTGCGGCGGATCGACCATTCCCTGCTGGCGGTCGCCGGGCAGGACATGACCGTGCTGCGGACACCGGCCAAGACCCGAGGCGAGGATCTGACCACGGTTTCCGATTTCGAGGTGAAGGCCGGCGAGACCGTGCCGTTCGTGCTGACCTACGGCCCCTCGCATCTCGAGCCGCCCGCGCCAATCGATCCGGAGGTCGCACTCAAGGAGACCGAGAAATTCTGGCAGGACTGGTGCAGCCACTGCAATCGCGATGGCGACTATCGCGACCTGATCGTGCGCTCGCTGATCACACTCAAGGCGCTGACCTTCGCTCCGACCGGCGGCATCGTCGCGGCGCCGACCACCTCGTTGCCGGAGAAGCTCGGCGGCGCCAGGAATTGGGACTACCGCTTCTGCTGGCTGCGCGATGCCACCTTCACGCTGCTGGCGCTGATGAACTCGGGTTACACCGAGGAAGCCTCGGCCTGGCACAATTGGCTGTTGCGTGCGGCGGCAGGCTCACCGGCGAACATGCAGATCATGTACGGCATCTGGGGCCAGCGGCGGCTGCTGGAATGGGAGGCCGGTTGGCTCGATGGCTACGAGGGCGCACAGCCGGTGCGCGTCGGCAATGCCGCGCATGCGCAGCTCCAGCTCGACGTCTACGGCGAACTGATCGACGCCTTCCACCAATCGCGGATGGCCAAGCTCAAGCTCGACGACGAGAGCTGGGCGCTGGAATGCGCCGTGCTCAAGCATCTCGCCGAAGTCTGGGACCAGCCCGATCACGGCATCTGGGAGCGGCGCGGGCAGCCGAAGCACTATGTCTTCTCCAAGGTGATGACCTGGGTCGCCTTCGACCGCGGCATCAAGAGCGCCGAGACCTTCGGCTTCAAGGCGCCGCTGCTGCACTGGCGCACCTTGCGCGACGCCATTCATCGCGACGTCTGCAACCGCGGCTTCGACGCGGAGGAGAATGCCTTCGTGGAGTCCTACGGCTCGAAGCTGCTCGATGCCAGCGTGCTGCTGCTGCCGTCCGTTGGCTTCCTGGAAGCGTCGGATCCGCGCATTCGCGGCACCATCGCGGCGATGGAAAAGCACATGATGCCTGACGGCTTTGTGCTGCGGCACGATCCGCGCGAAGTGTCCGAGGAGAAGCAGCCGATCGAGGGCGCCTTCCTCGCCTGCAGCCTGTGGCTGGCCGATGCCCATGTACTGGCGGGCGATCTCGACAAGGCGCAAGCCTTGTTCGATCGCGTGGTCGGTGTCGCGAATGATGTGGGACTGCTAGCCGAGGAATATGATTCAGGCGCCAGGCGTCAGACCGGCAATTTCCCGCAGGCGCTGACTCATATCGCGCTGGTCAACACCGCGCATAACCTGTCGGCCGCAAGGCAGGGCAGCAAGAAGCCTGCGATGCAGCGGTCGAAGCAGTGACCTAGGCGACCTCGTTCCGCTTCAAAATCATCTCCATCGCTTCCGCAAAACCGTCGTGCTCGTTGGTCGCGGTGACGTGGGTGGCTTGGTCCTTGACGTTGTCGGCCGCATTGCCCATTGCGATCGAAACGCCGCTGACGCGAAACATCGCGAGGTCGTTCTGCATGTCGCCGATCGTGGCGACCGCGTCCGTTGAAATGCCGAGGCGCTTGGCCATGGCTTGCACGAATGTGCCCTTGTCGAAGCCGGGCGGGGTGATGTCGAGGTAATAGGTCTGCGAGCGCACCGCCATCGCCTCGCTGCCGAGCGCCTTCTGCATCGCCTTCTCGCAAGCTTCGAGGCCGGCTGCATCGGCGCTGGCCCCGACGATCTTGCAGGCGCTCGCGAGATACGGCGAGAAATCCGTCACGATGGTCGGGTCGGAGCGGATGGTGTGCTGCTCATGTGCCACGTATTGGCCATCAGGCTTGTCGATCAGCCATTTGTCGGTGGTGAACAGCCAGATGTCGGCGCCGAAGTCCCGCAGAATTTGCAAGCTTCGCTCGGCCGCCGCGGCGGGGATGAGATGCTGTTCGACCGGATTCATCTCGGGGTCGACGATCGAGGAGCCGTTGAACGGGCCGACCGGCAGCCAGAGCGCCAGCGGTTCGATCAGGAAACGCATGCCGATCGCGGGGCGGCTCGACGTAATCGTGAAGCCGATGCCGGCCTGGTGCAGACGCTGAACCGCGGACCTCGCGCGGTCGGTCAGCGTCTTGTCCTTGGTCAGCAGCGTACCGTCGACGTCGGAGACGACGAGCGAGATTTTTGTCATGACGGTCCCTTGGGTGTTTCTTGGGTGTTTGGCCTCAGCGTTTCGCGCCGCCCAGTTTCAACTGCCGCACCGCGCCGTCTACGATCGCTTCCACGGATTCGTCGATCGAGACTGTGATCACGTGCTCGCCAGCCTCCGGCGGCTCCAGCGTGTTGAACTGGCTCGTCAGCAGGCCGGGCGGCATGAAGTGCCCCTTACGTTGCGCGAGGCGAGCGGCGATCAGCTCCTTCGTCCCCCTCAGGAAGATGAAGCGGACGTCGTCGCGTCCGCGCAGGAGCACGTCCCGATAAGTATGCTTCAGCGCCGAGCAGGCGATGATGACGTGCTCGCCCTTGTCACAGACCCTCGCGATCTCGTCGGCAATGGCGTTGAGCCAGGGCCAGCGGTCCTCGTCGGTGAGGGGATGGCCGGCCCGCATCTTCTCGACATTGCTGGCGGGATGAAAGCTGTCGCCGTCCTCGAAACGCCAGCCGAGGCGCTCGCCGAGCGCTTTTGCAACCGTGCTCTTGCCCGAGCCCGACACGCCCATCACGATCAATGCACAAGGTGCTTCAACGCCGGCCACGAATTCCCTCCGGAAGCGCGGCCTGGTCGACCAGCCAGACGGTCTCGCCATTCGAGCGCGCGCGTACAGCCGGCAGAGTCTCGCCATTGAGCAGGCGCGTCAAGATCGGCTGCTTGTCGTGCCCCGCTATCTCGAACAGCATTTCGCGGCAGGACGCCAGTGCGGGCAGGGTGAGCGAGACCCGCGGCACGAAGGGGGCAACATTGGCCTTGGGGACGCCGACCACCCAGCGTCCCGTCTCCTCGATCGCGGGGTAGCCCGGGAAGAGCGAAGCCGTGTGGCCGTCCGGCCCCGCGCCCATCAAGACCATGTCGAACAGCGGCCGTGCCGGATCCAGGCTTTCCGCGCCGTAGAAAGACTGCAGCTCGCGCGCATAGGCCTCGGCGCTCTGATCAGGGTCGTCAGCCGTCGTCGGGATCGGGTGAACATGGCCGGAGGGCGCGTTGCGATCGAGAAAGGTCGCGCGCGCGACCGCCATGTTGTTGAGGGGATCGCTTTCGGGCACGAAGCGCTCGTCACCGATGAACCAGTGCACGCGCTCCCACGGGATTTTTTCGCGCCAGGCCTCGCTGCCCAGCAGCTGGTAGAGCCTCTTTGGGCTGGAGCCGCCGGTCAGGCAGATCGCAGTGCGCCCGGGATTGGCCGCGATTCGCGCCATCACCCGTCCGGCCGCGGTCCGCGCGAGAGCCTCGGCGTCGGCCTCGACGATCAGCTTCGGCTGTCCGGCCGTCGCGGTCACGAAAATTTACGCCAGCTTCGGCCGTCGCGGCGGAGCAATTCATCGGCGCAGGCGGGGCCGTCGCTGCCGGCTTGATAGGTCTCGATGCCGTTGCTGCCCGCGTTCTTCCAGGCGTCAAGGAACGGCTGCACCGCCTCCCATCCGGCTTCGATGCCGTCGGCACGCTGGAACAGGATGTTGTCGCCGATCATGCAGTCGTAGATCAGCGTCTCGTAGCCGGTCGAGGGATCGGCCCGGAAATAGTCGCCATAGCGGAACTTCATCTCGACGCCGTCGATGGTGACGCTCGGCCCCGGGATCTTGGCGTTGAACTGGAGCTCGATGGTCTCGGTCGGTGCGATGCCGATCGTGAGGAAGTTCTGAGAGAGACGATCGACAGCCGTGCCTGAGAACATCGACAGCGGCGCCTGCTTGAACTTGATCGCGACCTCGGTGCGCTTGTGGCCGAGCGCCTTGCCGGTGCGCAAATAGAACGGCACGCCGGCCCAGCGCCAATTGTCGATCATCAGCTTCAGCGCGACATAGGTCTCGGTAGTGCTGCCGGGTTTGACGTCCTCGGTCTTGCGATAGTCCGGGATCTCATCGTCGCCGATGCGCCCTGCGAGATATTGGGCGCGCACCGAGCTCTTCAGCGCTTCCTCTTCGCTCGGGCGCTGAATCGAGGTCAGAATCTCGGCCTTCTCGGAGCGCACGGAATGGGCGTCGAAACGCGCCGGCGGCTCCATCGCGACCAGCGACATCAGCTGGAACAGGTGGTTCGGCACCATGTCGCGTAGCGCGCCGGTGGCGTCGTAGAAGCCGCCGCGATGGCCGACGCCGAGCTTTTCCTCCACCGTGATCTGGATGTGATCGATATGGTTGCGATTCCAGATCGGCTCGAACATGCCGTTGGCAAAGCGCAGCACCAGGATGTTCTGCACCGTCTCCTTGCCGAGATAGTGATCGATCCGGTAGATCTGGTGCTCGTCCATGATCTTCAGCAGCTCGCCATTCAGCGCGCGCGCCGAGGCGAGGTCGGTGCCGAACGGCTTTTCGATCACCAGGCGCCGCCACGCCCCGTTCTCCTTCATCATGCCGGTGCGGCCGAGCTCGCGCGCGGTCGGCGCGAACGCAGCCGGCGGGGTCGCGAGATAGAACAGCCGGTTGCCGCCGGTATCCTGCGCGCATTCCAGGGAATCCAGATGCTCACGCAGGCGATCAAAGGATGGCGGATCCTTTGCGTCGGCTTCGACGAAGGTCACGCATTCCAGCAGCTTCTTGGCAATGTCGTCGTCCACCGGCCGGGTCGCGAACTGGCGCAAGCCCTTCAACAGGCTGTCGCGCAGCTCGTTGTCCGACTGGCCCCGGCGGGCGACGCCGACCACGCAGAACTTTTCGGGTAACAGATGCTCGGCCGCCAGATTGTAGAGCGATGGCATCACCAGCCGATGGGTGAGGTCGCCGGTGACACCAAAGATGACGAAGGCGCAATTTTCCGGCTTGCGCTTGGCTTGCGGGTCTTTTGTCACGAACTATTGGCCTTCGTTCTGCTAATTGCTATTTCGGCTTCGAAGCAGCCGGCTGCTTCGGCTCCTTGTGGCCGCCAAAACCGGCTCGCATCGCTGAGAGAATTTTCTCGGCGAAAGTGTGTTCCTTGCGGGAACGGAAACGTGCGAACAGCGCCGCGGTCAGGACTTCGGCCGGCACGGCCTCGTCGATCGCCGCGTTCACGGTCCAGCGTCCTTCGCCGGAATCCTCCACGAAACCCGAATACTCCGCCAGTGCAGGGCTATCCGCGAGCGCGGTCGAGGTAAGGTCGAGCAGCCAGGACGGGATCACGCTGCCACGCCGCCACACCTCGGCGATATCGGCGAGATCGAAATCGTAACGATGATCCGCCGGCAAGGCCTCGATGTTGGCGTTCTTGAGGATGTCAAAACCTTCGGCGTAGGCCTGCATCAGGCCGTATTCGATACCGTTGTGGATCATCTTGACGAAATGACCGGCGCCGACGGGGCCGGCATGGATGTAGCCCTGCTCGATGCGGGGATCGCGCCCCTCACGTCCCTCCGTGCGCGGAATGTCGCCGGCGCCGGGCGCGAGCGCGGCGAAGATCGGATCGAGCCGATCGACGACCTGTTTCTCGCCGCCGATCATCATGCAATAGCCGCGGTCGAGGCCCCAGACGCCGCCGGAGGTGCCGACGTCGACATAGTGGATGCCGCGCTCCTTCAGCGCCTTGCCGCGGCGGACGTCGTCCTGCCAGAACGTGTTGCCGCCGTCGATGATGACGTCGCCTTCCTGCATCGCGCCCGCGATCGTGTCGATCGTGGTCTCGGTGATGTGGCCGGCCGGCAGCATCACCCAGGCCGTGCGCGGCCGCTCCAGTTTCGCAATGAACTCTTCGAGCGTCGCCGAGCCGACCGCGCCGTCTGCCGCAAGGCCGGCGACGGCCTTGGCGTCCTTGTCGTAGACCACGGTCGAATGTCCGTGGCGCATCAGGCGGCGAACGATGTTGCCGCCCATCCGGCCGAGGCCGATCATGCCGAGTTGCATTTGAGGAATTCCCTTAGTTCAGTGCGTCGTTAAGCGCCGCATTGAGCGCCGCGAGACCCTTCTTGAGCCCGCCCTTCAAGTGGACCCGCAGCGCGCGCCGGCCGCGCTCGGTAAGCACGTCGAAGTCGCCGCGTGCCTGCGCGGCCTTGATCACGCCGAAGCTGGCCTTCTGGCCCGGCACCGGCAGGTCCCTGGCATCGTCGGCGGTGATCTGGAGGAACACACCGCTGTCGGGGCCGCCCTTGTAGGCCTGTCCTGTCGAGTGCAGGAAGCGGGGGCCGAACTCGGCGCAGGTCGCAACGTGTCGTTTCTCACGCACCTCGAGCCGCATGGCCTGGAGCGCGTCGATCGTCGCCTTGTCGCGGGCGATGTAGCCGAGCAGGGCGACATAGTCGCCATGATTGGAGCGCGACAGATGCGCCTTCAGCCAGGAGGTGAGGTCGCCGTTGGCGCCGGCAGCGCGCAGGGCTGCGGCATTGGTCTCGTCGGTGTAGAGATCGGCCTCGGTGGTGCTGACCACCGGCTGCTCGGCCGGCAGTGCGCCGGTCTTTTCGAACGAGGCGGTGAGCTCTCGGGTCTTGATCTTGGCCGCTTCCACGTCCGGCTGGTCGAACGGGTTGATGCCGAGGATGCTGCCCGCGACCGCCGTTGCCATCTCGAAGCGGAAAAACTCCTGGCCGAGATGGTCGATCGACTTCATCACGATGCGCACGACGGGATGGCCGGCCGCTTCGATCGCAGCAAGCTGCGAGTCATGGGCGGCGTCCGCTTCGCCCTCGATACGGATGTCGATGAAGAGCCGGTCATTGCCGTAGACCGCCGGCTCGCCCAGCGGCTCGCCGTCGATCGGGATCAGGCCCTTGCCGTCCTTGCCGGTCGATTCCGCGATGAGCTGCTCGGCCCAGGCGCCGAAATCGGCAATCTTCTTCGACGACAGGATCGTCACCTTGTCGCGGCCTTCGAGCGCTGCATGGCCCATGGCAAGGCCGAGCTGCACGCCGGGGTTCTCGGCCGGCGGCACGTCCGGTCCGCAGGAGCGGGCCATCGCAAGCGCGTGCTTGATGAAGGTCTTGATATCGACGCCCGCGGTTGCCGCCGGCACCAGGCCGAATGGCGAGAGCACCGAGTAGCGTCCGCCGATGGAGGGCTCGCCGTGGAAGATGCGCGCATAGCTTAGCGTCTTCGCCGCCGTCTCCAGCGACGATCCGGGATCAGTGACCGCAATGAAGCGATGGCCGGTCTTGACCTTCGGTCCGACCGCCTGCGCGACGCGCTGGTGGAAATAATCCTTCATCGCATTCGGTTCGGTGGTGCCGCCGGACTTGCTGGAGACGATGAACACGGTGTTGGCGATGTCGATCCTGGCCTCCATTGCCCGCACCTGCGCCGGATCGGTGGAATCCAGCACGTGCAGCTTCGGGAACCCGGGCTTCTTGCCGAAGGTCTCGGCCAGCACCTCCGGCCCGAGGCTTGACCCGCCCATGCCGAGCACGACGGCGTCGGAGAATTTCTGGCCTTTCACGCGGCTGGCATAATCCTCATAATCGGCGACGTCGGCCTTGGCGGCGCTGTCGAGCCAGCCGAGCCATTTGTCCTCGTCGGTGCCGGTCCAGACCGATTTGTCCCGTTGCCACAGCCTGCGGATCTTTGCCGACGCGCGCCATTCCTCGGTGCTCTTGGCCACGGCCTTGCCGAGGCCGTCGCCGAGCGAGAGAAGCTGGCGGTCGATCGCAGGCCCGAGCACGGTGGCGCGCTTGTGGGCGACAGCGCCATAGAGCTTGTCGGCGGCGTCGGCGAACTGCTTGACGCCGTCCTTGACGAGTTCCTCGGTGATAGCATCGAGCGAGACGCCGGAGCGCTCCAGTTCTTCCAGCACGCGCCTGGCGTCGTCGACATTCTCTTCCAGGCTGTCCCGCGGCGTGCCGTGGTCGCGGAACGCATCCAATGTCGCCGGCGGCACGGTGTTGATGGTGTCGGGACCGATCAATTCCTCGACATAGAGGACGTCGCTGTAGTCCTTGTTCTTGGTGCCGGTCGAGGCCCACAGCATGCGCTGCGGCTTGGCGCCCTTGGCCGCGAGCTTGTCCCAGCGCGGACCTGAGAACAGGCGCTTGTAATCCTGGTAGGCGACCTTCGCATTGGCGATCGCGACCTTGCCCTTCAGCGCGGCGAGCCGTTCCTTCTCGCTCGGGTCGTTGGCGCGGGCAATCTTCTCGTCGAGCTGCTTGTCGACCACCGAGTCGATGCGGCTGACGAAAAAGCTCGCCACGCTCGCCACGTGCGAGGGATCGCCGCCACCTGCGACGTATGTCTCCAGACCGGCGAGATAGGCCTCGGCAACCTGCAGATAGACGTCCCTGGAGAACAGCAGCGTGATGTTGATGCTGATGCCGTCGCCGATGAGGGTCTCGATCGCCGGCAGGCCCTCCGGCGTTGCCGGCACCTTCACCATCAGGTTCTTGCGGTTGACGTCCTTCCAGAGCCGCCGCGCCTCTGTGACCGTTTCACCCGTGTCCATCGCCAGATAGGGCGAGACTTCCAGGCTGACATAGCCGTCGCCCCCCTTGAGGCGGTCGTAGACCGGGCGCAGCACGTCGGCGGCGTTCTGGATGTCCTCGACCGCGACGGCCTCGAACAGGTCGGCGACCGACCGATCGCCGCGCTTCAATGCCTTGCCGATCGGCGCGTCGTACTCGTCCGAGCTGCCGATCGCTTTCTCGAAGATCGAGGGGTTGGAGGTGACGCCTTTGACGCCGTCGGTGTCGATCAGCCGCTTCAGGTCGCCCTTGGCGATGAAGCCGCGGGCCAGGAAGTCCAGCCAGACGGCTTGTCCGTGCTTTTCCAGTTCTTTGACGGGATTCATGATGCTAATTTATCTCCAAGCCTGCGGGCGAGGGGTTTCCGCGCCGGTCCTGACGCGCTATCCTCTAGCGTACATGCTTCCTTGAGGGAACCAATCAAGGGTATGGGCGTCATATCCTCCAGTGTAACTCCGTCGCGATCATGGCGATCCGCGTAGAGGGAGCCGAGTTGCGTAAAAGGTCGTTGGCCGTGAGGAATCGGCTACGCCCTTGTTGTGTAACGCCAGCTGCCTCGCCTCGCCGCCAGTGGCTGCGCGGAGTACTCATCAGCGGATTCCGGTCCGCCTGATGCATCGTGGCTCGGTCGCGAATGGCCATGCTGGGGGAAAGCATGCAAGCACATCATGACCGTCTGGCGCTCGCTGTCACAGACAGCCCCCAGTCGGTCACGTCGACCGGATGCGTCGATGCGTCCCACGATCTCGAAATCGGTCCATGTACGACCCAACTGCGGTTGCTGATCGTTGCGGGTTTCGCCATGACGCTGCTCAGCGCAACGCTCGCCTTGGGCTGGTGGAATGCTTTTGGCGATTACGACACGACGGTCGGCTATGCCGGCGTGGTGGCGTTCGCCGCGATGACCGGCCGGCTGATCTGGATGCTCCCCGCCGAGCGGGCATCGGTGGTGATCGTCACCCCCTATGGCATTCGCGACCTTCGCATCGGCAATGAATTTCTGCTGTGGGACTCGATCGCGGAGATTTCGGCTGAAGAACGCCGCGGGCGCAAGGTGATCGTGCTGACGCCGACGCCGGCCTTGCAGAGGCAGCTCTGCAGCATCCGCGGCTTGGCCCGCGGTGCGACGGACGATCGCATCGTCATCCGGTCGGAGGGCCTGGCGACCGATTTTGATACACTGCTGCGCGTTTGCCGCGACTGTCACGCCGCCGGCGGTCCACGCACCGCATTGCAGCAGGAAGATGAACGCGCCACGCAAGGCTTCGCCGCACAAGCGTCATAAGATCGCCGTTCGCAGACGGCTATGATGCGGCGCCGGATGAACGCATCCCCGGTAATGCCCGGATGTTGCGAGCGAGTGACATTTTCTGGAAATGAGCCAATATAGACAAAGATTCGCTCAAATATCAGGCAGGTGCCTGTTCGTAACTCACCCTGTGCCTACGTTGTGCGTTGCGCCGAGAAGGCGCCCGGGTGTCGAATGATCGTCATGTGCTCACGCTGATTCGAGAGTGGCGCTAAGGAACGGTCCGGTCGCTGCTTTCGTTCAATTGTGTAGCGGAACTCACGCGGAGAGGGATCATGTACAACGATTCTCTATTCAACGCTTTCGCTAAGTCGTTCGAGGCGAGAAGCCAACACGACATGTCGATGGCGGAATATCTGGAATCGTGTCGAAGCGATCCCATGAAATACGCAAACGCGGCCGAACGACTGCTAGCAGCGATCGGTGAGCCCCAGACGATTGACACGGCCAAGGACCCACGCCTTGGCCGTATTTTTTTGAACCGCACGATCCGTACCTATCCGGCCTTCGCCGGTTTCTACGGCATGGAAGAAACCATCGAGCGCATCGTCGGTTTCTTCCGTCACGCGGCGCAGGGCCTCGAAGAGCGCAAGCAGATCCTGTATCTGCTCGGTCCGGTCGGCGGCGGCAAATCCTCGCTCGCTGAGCGGCTCAAGTCGCTGATGGAAGTGCATCCGATCTACGTGCTCAAGGCCGGCGACGAGCTCTCGCCCGTGTTCGAAAGCCCGCTCAGCCTGTTCGATCCGGATCAGCTCGGCCCGATGCTGGAAGAGAAATACGGCATTCCGCGCCGCCGTCTCACCGGCCTGATGAGCCCGTGGTGCTACAAGCGGCTGGAAGCCTTCGGCGGCGACATTTCCCAGTTTCGGGTTGCAAAGATCCAGCCGTCGCGGCTGCGCCAGATCGGGATCGCCAAGACCGAGCCGGGTGACGAGAACAACCAGGACATCTCCTCGCTGGTCGGCAAGGTCGACATCCGCAAGCTCGAAACCTACGCGCAGAACGATCCCGACGCCTACAGCTATTCCGGCGGCCTCAACCGCGCCAACCAGGGCGTGCTCGAATTCGTCGAGATGTTCAAGGCGCCGATCAAGATGCTGCACCCGCTGCTCACCGCGACGCAGGAAGGCAACTATATCGGCACCGAGAACATCGGCGCGATCCCGTTCACCGGCGTCATCCTCGCGCACTCCAATGAAGCCGAGTGGTCGAGCTTCAAGGCCAACAAGAACAACGAGGCCTTCATCGACCGCATCTGCGTGATCAAGGTGCCGTACTGCCTGCGGATCACGGAGGAGCAGAAGATCTACGAGAAGCTGATCCAGGGCTCCGAGCTCGCGGCCGCGCCTTGCGCGCCCGCGACGCTGGAAACGCTGGCGCGGTTCTCGGTGATGTCGCGCCTGCGCAAGCACGAAAATTCCACGATCTACGCCAAGATGAGGGTTTACGACGGTGAGAGCCTGAAGGAGACCGATCCGAAGGCGCGCAGCGTCCAGGAATATCGCGATGCCGCCGGCGTCGACGAGGGCATGGACGGTGTTTCCACCCGCTTTGCCTTCAAGATCCTGGCTGCGACCTTCAACCACGATCCGCAGGAAGTCGCCGCCGACGCCGTGCATCTGATGTACGCGCTGGAGCAATCGATCAAGCGCGAGCAACTGCCCGAGGAAGTCGAGAAGCGCTACCTCGAATTCATCAAGGCCGACCTTGCGCCGCGTTATGCCGAGTTC
This sequence comes from Bradyrhizobium sp. Kon56, assembly GCF_055807635.1. Taxonomy (NCBI): domain Bacteria; kingdom Pseudomonadati; phylum Pseudomonadota; class Alphaproteobacteria; order Hyphomicrobiales; family Nitrobacteraceae; genus Bradyrhizobium; species Bradyrhizobium sp. Kon56. The sequence continues at coordinate 133,953 of NZ_JBVVOU010000004.1, forward strand.
ATCGGCAACGAGATCCAGAAGGCTTATCTCGAATCCTACTCGGATTACGGCCAGAACCTGTTCGACCGCTACGTCGACTACGCCGATGCCTGGATCGAGGACCAGGATTTCAAGGACGCCGACACCGGCCAGCTGCTGGATCGTGAGCTTTTGAACCAGGAGCTGACCAAAATCGAGAAGCCGGCGGGCATCGCCAACCCGAAGGATTTCCGCAACGAGGTGGTCAAATTCTCGTTACGGTCGCGCGCCCAGAACGGCGGCAAGAATCCGACCTGGATCTCCTACGAGAAGATTCGCGATGTGATCGAAAAGCGGATATTCTCCCAGGTTGAGGACCTGCTTCCGGTCATCTCCTTCGGGTCGAAGAAGGACGGCGAGACGGAGAAGAAGCACGGCGAGTTCGTCGCACGCATGGTGGAGCGCGGCTACACCGAGCGTCAGGTTCGCCGGCTCGTCGAATGGTACATGCGCGTGAAGCAGGCCGGTTGAGGCGGATGGAAAAGTGCCGATTCACATTATTGACAGGCGCCTGAATCCAGGCGGCAAGAGTCTCGAGAACCGGCAGCGGTTCTTGCGTCGGGCCAAATCCCTGGTGCAGGGCGCCGTCAAGAAGACCTCGCAGGAACGCGACATCAAGGACGTCCTGGAGGGTGGCGAGGTCACCATTCCGCTCGACGGCATGCACGAGCCGCGTTTCCGCCGCGACGGCGGAACGCGCGACATGGTGTTGCCCGGAAACAAGAAGTTCATCGAGGGCGACTATCTCCAGCGCTCCGGCCAGGGCAGTGCCAAGGATTCCGGTCCGGGCGAAGGCGACAGCGAGGACGCCTTCCGCTTCGTGCTCAGCCGCGACGAATTCGTCGATCTCTTCCTCGATGACCTCGAACTTCCTGATCTCGCCAAGCGCAAGATCGCGCAGACCGAGAGCGAGGGCATCCAGCGCGCCGGCTACACCACGTCGGGCTCGCCATCCAACATCTCGGTGAGCCGGACGGTTCGGCGCGCAATGGCGCGCCGTATCGCGCTCAAGCGTCCCAGCAAGGAGGAGATCGAAGAGCTTGAATCCGCCATCGCTGCCTGCGCAGATGAGGACGAGCGTCTGCTGCTGCTAGCCCAGCTCGAAAAACTGAAGGCGAAATCCAAGCGCATTCCCTTCATCGATCCGCTCGACATCCGCTACCGCCGCTTCGAGACGGTTCCAAAGCCCGTTGCCCAGGCTGTGATGTTCTGCCTGATGGACGTGTCGGGCTCGATGTCCGAGCACATGAAGGATCTCGCCAAGCGCTTCTACATGCTGCTCTACGTATTTCTGAAGCGCCGCTACAAGCATGTCGACATCGTCTTCATCCGCCACACCGATCGCGCCGAGGAGGTGGATGAGCAGACCTTCTTCTATGGCCCGGCTTCCGGCGGCACGCTGGTCTCCAGCGCGCTGCAGGCCATGCACGAGATCGTGCGCGAACGCTTCAGCCCGTCGGACTGGAATATCTACGCTGCGCAAGCTTCCGACGGCGACAATTCCTATTCCGACGGCGAGCTCGCGGGCATGCTGCTGACCGACAAAATCCTGCCGGTCTGCCAGTTCTTCGCCTATCTCGAGGTCGGCGAGTCCGGCGGCAGCGCCTTCGATCTGTCCGACTCCTCGCTCTGGACCCTCTACGAGCGCTTGCGCAACAGCGGCGCACCGCTCTCGATGCGCAAGGTCAGCGAGCGCAGCGAAATTTTTCCGGTGTTCCACGATCTGTTTCAGCGCCGCGACACTGCCCAGGAGAAAGCCGCTCCATGACGGAACGCTTGTTCGAAGGCGCCGATTGGGATTTTCACACCTTGCAGCGCATCACGGATGCCTGCGAGGAGGTGGCGACGAAAGATCTCGGGCTCGACGTCTATCCGAACCAGATCGAAGTCATCACCGCCGAGCAGATGCTGGACGCCTATTCGTCGGTCGGCATGCCGCTGTTCTACAAGCACTGGTCGTTCGGAAAGCACTTTGCGTATCACGAGGCCTCATACCGCAAGGGCCTCATGGGCCTCGCCTATGAGATCGTGATCAACTCCTCGCCCTGCATCTCCTACCTGATGGAAGAGAACACGGCGACGATGCAGACCCTGGTGATCGCGCACGCCGCCTTCGGCCACAATCACTTCTTCAAGAACAACTATCTGTTCAAGCAGTGGACCGACGCCGACGGCATCCTGGACTATCTGGATTTCGCCAAGAACTACGTCATGCAATGCGAGGATCGCTACGGCCGGGTGGAGGTCGAGCGCACCCTCGATGCCGCGCATGCGTTGATGTCGCATGGGATCGACCGCTATCCCGGCAAGAAGAAGCTCGACCTCCGCGCCGAAGAGAAGCGGGCAGGGCGCCGCCGCCAGCACGAGGAGGAGGTCTTCAACGACCTCTGGCGCACCGTGCCGGCGGGAAAGAGCAAGACCCGGTCCGCGCTCAGCATCGAACGCCGCCGCAAGCTGCTCGGCCTGCCGCAGGAGAACCTGCTGTATTTCCTCGAGAAGAGCGCGCCGCGGCTGGCGCCCTGGCAGCGCGAGCTGTTGCGCATCGTCCGCCACATCGCGCAATATTTCTATCCGCAGAGCCAGACCAAGGTGATGAACGAGGGGACGGCGACCTACGTCCACTATCGCATCATGACCAAGCTGCATCAGCAGGGCCGCATCAGCGACGGCAATTTCCTCGAATTCCTGCAGTCGCACACCAATGTCGTGTTCCAGCCCGAATTCGATGACCAGCGCTTTTCCGGCTTTAATCCCTATGCGCTCGGCTTCGCCATGATGCAGGACATCGAGCGCATCGTCACCAGGCCGGAAGACGAGGACCGCGAATGGTTCCCGGACATCGCCGGCAAGAACGACGTGATGGGCGTGCTGCGCGACGTCTGGGCCAACTACCGCGACGAGAGTTTCATCGCCCAGTTCCTGAGTCCGAAGCTGATGCGGCACCTCCGCATGTTCCACCTGCATGATGACCCCGAGGAACGCGCCGGCATCCGGGTCGACGCCATTCACGACGAGCGGGGCTTCCGCCGTGTCCGGCGCGAGCTGGCACGGCAGCACGATGTCGGCTACATCGACGCGAATATCGAGGTGGTCGACGTCGATCTCTCCGGCGACCGGCGGCTGATCCTGCATCACCATGTCATCAAGGGCGCGCAGCTCAACGAGACCGACGCCAAGCGCGTGCTCCAGCATCTAGCCGATCTCTGGACCTACGACGTCGCACTGATCGAGGTCGACGCCAGTGACAAGGTGCTGCGCGAATATGTCGTGAGCCCGCGCCCGATCTCGGCGGTGGCCTGACGCTGCTGACTATGCGGAGCAATACGGCGAGATGCGCGTTGATGCGCCCTCGCCCCTTATGGGAGAGGGCGGCGACGCTGGAAGACACAAGCTCCCTGCGGTGAGGGGTATCTCTCAACATTTCCCGTGTCGATAGAGACCCCTCATCCGGCGCTTCGCGCCACCTTCACCCACAAGGGGAGAAGGAAAGCGTTCGTGGCTCCACAACGGCTGTTCTATCCGGAACGTTTCGCCGGCTTCTTCTTGGCTTTGGACGCATTCAGCGCCACCGCTGCGCGGATCAGTGCCTTCAACGCTTTCTCGTTGATCTTCTCGCCTTCGCGAATATCGATCGCACGCCGCACGTTGCCCTCGAGGCTGGAATTGAATAGGCCGGCGGGATCGTCCAGCGCGGCGCCCTTGGCAAAGGTCATCTTCACCACGGCCTTGTAGGTCTCGCCGGTGCAGATGATGCCGTCGTGCTCCCACACGGGAACGCCGCGCCACTTCCATTCCTCGACGACATCAGGGTCGGCGTCCTTGATCAGGCTGCGGATTCGCTCGAGCATCTCGCCGCGCCAGTCGCCGAGCTCCTTGATCCTGCCGTCGATCATCCTGGACGGCGAAGCGCCATCCGTCTTCGTCGCGCTGCTGTTTTTCGCGGTCACGGCCTTCTTCATGTTCACGCCTCTTGTCGGGCGCCGCGGCGGCGGCCGAGATAGGGCAGCGCGAACATGTAGAGCCCGGTCGCAAGCAATGGGATCAACGGGACGAAGGCGAGCAAGCCGATCCACGTCGCCTGGACTTGCAGCGTCAGGGCGACGATGTTGGCGATGACGGCAAGCGTGAAGGCGATCGACAGCCAGCGATGGATCTGCCGAATCCACATATTTCCGGTCAATGAAACCTCCTCTTGAGATGATCGAATGAAGGCCGGCGGCCAAGCTAGTCTGCCCTTGCCAGCAGCTCGTCCAGCTTGGCGAGAAACTGCTTCCAGCCGGCATGCGCGCCGCCAAAAGCCTGCTTCTGCGTCGGGCTGAAGCCCGCTTGCTCGACGCGCAGATGCGTGCCTGCGCCCGCCGGCGTCAGCGTGAAGGTCACGACGCTCTTGAGATCGAACGCCGCGTCGTCATGCGAGAAATTCCAGGTGTAGGCGAGTGTCTTCTGCGGCTCGATGGTGAGGACCTCGCAGTCCAGCACGCCGCCCCACTCGCCGCGAAGGTTGAAGCGGTGGCCCACGGTCGGCTTGAAGTCGTTCTTCATCAGCCATTCCTCGATCAGATGCGGCTGCGTCAGCGCGCGCCAGATCCGCTCTGCCGGAAAGGCATATTCGCGCTCGACGACGACAGATCGGGTTTCGGTGGGGGATTCGTTCATTGGTCCATCCTCTTCAGGAGATCGTCGAGCGCATCGAGCCGGTTCTGCCAGAATCCGGTCATCTGGCTGGTCCAATCGATCAGCGGATTGAGCGCGCCGGGCTGGGCGCTGTAATGCGTCTGCCGCCCTTGATGCCGGTCGCGCACCAGACCAGCCTGCTTCAGCGCGCCGAGATGTTTTGAGACTGCGGGCTGGGAAACGCCCGACACTGCTGTCAGGGCTCCGACCGTCTGTTCGCCCTCGCGGCACAATCGCTCGAAGATCGCCCGACGAGTGGGGTCGGCGAGCGTCCTGAACAGAAGGTCGTGGGCGATGGCGGGCATAAAATCCATAACCTGCAAGTTATGGATATATTCATAACCCTGGGGTTATGGGTACGTCAAGGGGGATGTCGAGCGCGCGCTCCTACGGCCGCAGATAGAGATAACCCTGCGACTGGAGCTCGGCCAAACGGACGACGCCACCCTTCTCCGCGCTGACGAAGCCCGGCAGGAGATCCGTGAGCGTGACGTTCTGCGCCTTCATCGTGTTGCCGCAGGCGGCAAGCTCGACGCCATCCTTGGAAAAATCGCCGACGCGCTTGCTAATGTCAGGGTTGGCCTGCGCCGAGTGAAACGCCTTCAGTGCCGGGCCGTGGATCACCAGCGCGATCGTCACATGGTCGGGGCCGCCGACGCCATCGATGTGGTTCTGGATGTTGCCGAGGACGAAGTTGACCTTCTCGGCATCGCTCAGGTGATAGACCACCTTCAGCTTGTTGCCCGTGCCGGCCTCGGTCGCGGCCTTCGCGCTGGAGGCGCCAAGTGCCGCGCCCAGGCCTGAGACGGCGCTCCACAAGATGTTCCGGCGGTTCATGACGATCTCCCCTCGATTGTGCCGGACACATATCATTTGTGGCGGAGCGCGGCGAGTTCCTTGCGGTCGGTCACGAGCGAGGCGCATTCCTTATTGTCCGTTCGATCTAGGCGGAAAATCCCGTCGTCGGCCCCGGCGACCAGTGACAGTTCGGCATCGTCGTCCGGCTTGTTGTTCTGCCAGACCCTGACCCGCGCCAGCCGCACGATCGCCGATTTGTCGTCCTTCGAGAGCGCGACGCCGATGCCGCCGCCCTCGCAGTCGACGCCGCAACCGAGGCGGATTTCGGTGCCGTCCTTGGTGAACACAGCGTGATGACAGGAGCCGCTGGAATCGAAATCGCCGGAGCGGTGACGATATCTGAAGCCGAGGCGGAAGGAGTTGTGGAACTGCTTGTCTTCGGTGTCCATCTCCGCCGAGATCAGCAGCTTCATCGAGGCGACCTTCTGCTTCGGATGGTGCGCCAGATGCTCGGCATCGTAGCGGCGCACGAAGCAGGCATAGGCCTTGTTGCCGGGTTCGCCGGCATACATGCGCGCGTTGAAGGTTTCGGCTTCGGCCTTGATGGCCTCACGGATATCGTCGGCCTCCTCGGCGTGAGCGGCGCCGCCGAGCGCGGCAAGGAAGACGGCGGCAACGAGAAAAGACTTCATGATGGCCTCGCGTGCAGCAGCTGAGCTGTACGCTGTAGACGCAGCCCCGGTGCGACGCGTTCAACGTCCGCACAGCTGACAGCATCATCGCAGGGCGGAGCGAGGTGATTAGTTCCACGCCGGGCATTAGTCGTCGGTGGGGTCCTGAAGGTTCATTCGACGTGACGCCTTCGCCTTTCGGAACTCGGCGCCTGCGATTCCACGGACATTGCCCGATTCCATCGATGTGATAGCCTTCACAGACGATCGCCTTTGGCAGTCGTAGGCTGGGGTCTGCCTTTGCAAGTTTGTGGAGTCCCCGCAATGGGCGAAATTCGCAACTTCAGATCCGGGAATGACGAGCCGCCTTCGCACGGCCCTATGCCTCGTCGCCTCGCGGCCATCATTGTCGGTGACATCGCTTCCTACAGCCGCCTGATGCAGGCCGACGAAGAGGGCACGCACGTCCGCGTCAAGCGGATCGAGCGGGATCTCATCCAGCCCAGCATCGTCGAGCACAACGGAAGTCTGGTGAAGACGACGGGCGATGGCTTCATCGCGATTTTCGACAGTCCGGTCGAGGCCGTCCGATGCAGCATCGTCATCCAGCAGAATCTCATCGGCCGCAACGCCTCGCTTCCGAAGAACACCCGGATCGAGTACCGGATTGGCGTCAATCTCGGTGACGTCATCGTGGAGCCTGACGACGTCTACGGCGACGGCGTCAATATCGCCACGCGTATCGAGGGCATCGCCGAGCCAGGCCAGGTCTTTATCTCCGGCGCGATCTACGAGCAGATCAAGCACAAGGTCGTGTGCGGTTACGAGTCGCTCGGGGACCGCAAAGTCAAGAACATCACCGATCCCGTGCGCGTTTATAAAGTGCTGCCGGATGCAGACGCGGTCGGCAGGACGCGGGGGCGGCGCGAGAATGCCCTGATCTTTCTCCTGGGTATCACGCTGTCGGTGATGGCCGCCGGCGTGCTGTGGTATCTTCTGGCTCAGGCGCCGGGCAGGGTGGGCGAGCAGGCCGCCGTCACTCCCGCTTCTCCTGCCGCATCACCGAGCCCGCAGCCTCCGCCGCGCGAAGCGGCGACGCAGACGCCGCAGCCTTCTCCCTCGTCGGCTTCATCATCTCCATCGCCCGCTCCGTCGCCAAGTCAATCGACCAGTCAATCGGCAAGTCAATCGCCCATTCCCGTCCGCGAACCCGAGATGGTCGCCATTCGCGGCGGCAGCTTTGCGATGGGAAGCAACGACGACCCGACCGAGCGTCCCGTCCATCAGGTGACCGTCAAGCCGTTCTCGATCGGCAAATATCCGGTGACCGTGCAGGAATGGAACGAGTGCGCCGCTGCAAAGGCGTGCAGCTTCACCGCCATCGGCAAGGACGATGCGCCGGTCAGCAATGTGAGCTGGACCGACGCGCAGCAATATGCGGCCTATCTCGCCAAGGCGACGAAGAAGACGTATCGGCTTCCGAGCGAAGCCGAATGGGAATATGCCGCGCGGGGCGGAACGCAGACCAGATATTGGTGGGGCGACAAGCTGCAGCCGGGCATGGCCGGTTGCAAGGATTGCGGTGATCTCGCGGCCGAGCAGCCAGCGAAAGTCGGCAGCTTCAAGCCGAACCCGTTCGGGCTCCACGACATGGGCGGCGGCGTCGATCAGTGGGTCGAGGACTGCTGGCACAAGACCTATCAGGGCGCGCCCACCGACGGCTCGGCATGGAGCAGCGGGGACTGCAGCGCTCATGTCCTGCGCTCGGGCTCCTGGAAGAACGATTCGAGATATGTGCGGCCGTCCAACCGCGATGGCTACGACACCAATGTTCGTTACCCCACGCACGGATTCCGCGTGGCGCTCAGTCCGTAAGTGGTGGAGTTGGTTTGATGCAGATCCTTCGTTGCGTCGCGCTGGCGGCGGCGCTCGCATTGCTTCCGGGGGCAGCCTTTTCGCAGGGCAAGGCAGCGCCCAAGGACGCAAAGCTCTATTTCATCACCCCGCGTGACGGGCAGAAGGTGCGCGGCGGATTCTGGGTCCGGTTCGGCTTGCGCAACATGGGAGTGACCCATGCCGGCGACGAGTACCAGAACGCCGGTCACCATCATCTGCTGATCGACGTCAACGACCCCATCGATCCCAAGGAGCCGATCCTGCAGGACAAGTCGCATCTGCATTTCGGGGCAGGGCAGACCGAAACGCTGCTCGAGCTTCCGCCCGGGACGCACACGCTTCAACTCGTGCTGGGCGATGCCAAGCACTATCCGTTCGAGCCGCCCATCGTGTCGGAGAAGATCACCATACGCGTCCGGCAGCCGGCCGCGGCGCGATAGGCAATCACCGCAGGCTGGCGTTGAACTTGTCCAGCGCCGCCGAGCCCGGGCAGAGCGTGTCGGCTTCCAGCGTGTTGAGCGGCGTTTCGACCGTGTTGAGATGCTCGTGCAGGTCTTCCGCGTCGGGATCGACATAGAGCAGGCCGGTGACGATCTGTCCCTTGGCGGCGTGCTTTTGCAGGAAGGTCTGGGCGCCGAGCCGGTCGTGCGGATCGTAGTCGGCGTCGATCTTGCGCAGCGCGATCCTGCTGCCGTCATGCTGCTCGACCATTTGCACGGTGCCCGGTGCGTAATCCACCGCAATCGGATCGCGGCCGACCAGCACATCGAGCCGGTTCACCGCGTCATTGTGCTCGCGGACATAGTCGAAGCTCTTGGTCGAGCCGGCATGGTTGTTGAAGGCGATGCAGGGGCTGATGACGTCGATGAACGACGCGCCCTTGTGGCGGATCGCGGCCGCGATCAGCGGCACGAGCTGGGTCTTGTCGCCGGAGAACGAGCGTGCGACGAAAGTCGCCCCCAACTGCAGCGCGATCGCGACGAGGTCGATGGCGTTGTCGGTGTTGGTGACGCCCTTCTTGGACTTCGAGCCGCGGTCGGCGGTCGCCGAGAACTGGCCCTTGGTCAAACCGTAGACGCCGTTGTTCTCGACGATATAGGTCATGTTGACGCCGCGCCGGATCGAATGCGCGAACTGGCCGAAGCCGATCGAGGCGGAATCGCCGTCGCCGGAGACGCCGAGATAGATCAGGTCGCGATTGGCGAGATTGGCGCCGGTCAGGACGCTGGGCATGCGGCCGTGCACGGAGTTGAAGCCGTGCGAATTGCCGAGAAAATAGTCCGGCGTCTTCGACGAGCAGCCGATACCCGAAATCTTGGCGACCCGGTGCGGCTCGATCGAAAGCTCATAGCAGGCCTCGATGATGGAGGCCGTGATAGAGTCATGGCCACAGCCGGCGCACAGCGTCGAGATCTTGCCCTCGTAATCGCGATGGGTGTAGCCGAGCTCGTTCTTCTTCAGCCCGGGATGGTGGAATTTCGGCTTTGCAATGTAGGTCATGACACGGCCTTGCGGAGCGGGGTCACCTTGATGTGATCCTGGTGGTCGCCAATGGCTTTTGCGATGAAGCGGGCGGTGATCGGCGAGCCGTCGTAATGCACGATCGGCACCAGCCGCACCGGGTCGATGCCGTTTTCGTTGACGATGAGCTGGCGCAGCTGGCTGTCGCGATTCTGCTCGACCACATAGACGAAATCGTGCTCGGCGAGGAAGCTCGCCACGCTGGAGTGGAACGGGAAGGCGCGGATGCGCAGGCGGTCGAGCTGATGCCCGCGCGCTTCCAGCAATCCGATCGCCTCGTCCATCGCCGGCGTGGTCGAGCCGAAATAGATCACGCCGTATTTGGTTGGCCGTTCCGCATTGGCCTGGAGCGGCCGCGGCACCAGATCCTGCGCGGTCTCGAACTTGCGCATCAGGCGCTGCATGTTGTCGGCGTAGACCGAGCCCTCTTCGGAGTAACGCGCATAGCGGTCGCGCGACGTGCCGCGGGTAAAATAGGAGCCCTTGGTCGGATGCGTGCCGGGATAGGTTCGGTAGGGGATGCCGTCGCCGTCGACGTCGAGATAGCGGCCGAAATCGCGGCCTTCGTCCAGCATCTCCGCGGTCATCACCTTGCCGCGGTCATATTGCTTGGCGTCGTCCCATTTCAGCGGACGGCAGAGCCGGTGGTTCATGCCGATGTCGAGGTCGAGCATCAGGAAGATGGTGGTCTGAAGCCGCTCGGCGAGATCGAAAGCCGCGGCCGCGAACTCGAACGCTTCGGCGGGATCTTCGGGGAACAGCAGCACATGCTTGGTGTCGCCATGCGAAGCATAGGCGCAGGCGATGATGTCGCATTGCTGGGTGCGGGTCGGCATGCCGGTCGAGGGACCGGCGCGCTGGATGTTCATGATCACGGCCGGGATTTCGGCGAAATACGACAGCCCGATGAACTCGGTCATCAGCGAGATGCCGGGGCCGGAGGTCGCGGTGAAGGCGCGCGCGCCGTTCCAGGAGGCGCCGATCACGATGCCGATCGAAGCGAGCTCGTCCTCGCCCTGCACGATGGCGTATTTCGCCTTTCCGGTCTCCGGGTCGTGCCGGTACTTCTTGCAGTGCGCGGTGAAAGCTTCTGCCACCGACGAGGACGGCGTGATCGGATACCACGCGCACACCGTGGCGCCGCCATAGACGGCGCCGAGCGCGGCGGCGCTGTTGCCTTCGATGAAGATGCGGTCGCCGACCTTGTCGGACTTCTTCACCCGCAGCCCGGTCGGGCATTTCAGGTTTTGCAGCGCCCAGTCGCGGCCGAGATGCAGCGCGTGGACGTTGGACGAGAGCAGCTTCTCCTTGCCCTTGTACTGCTCGCCGATCAGCTGCTCGATCAGCTTCGGATCCATGTCGAGCAGCGCCGAGAGCGCCCCGAGATAGATGATGTTCTTGAACAGCTGGCGCTGGCGCGGATCGGTATAGGTCGAGTTGGTGATCGCGGTCAGGGGGACGCCGATCACGGTGATGTCGTCGCGGAATTTGGTCGACGGCATCGGCTTGGTGGAATCATAGAACAGGTAGCCGCCGGGCTCGATGCCGGCGACGTCCTTGTCCCAGGTCTGCGGGTTCATGGCGACCATCATGTCGACGCCGCCGCGGGCGCCGAGATGGCCGTCTTCGGTCACCCGCACCTCGTACCAGGTCGGCAGGCCCTGAATGTTGGAGGGGAAGATGTTGCGGGGGCTCACCGGAACGCCGTGGCGCAGGATCGCGCGCGCAAACATCTCGTTGGCGCTGGCCGAGCCGGATCCGTTGACGTTGGCGAAGCGGACGACGAAGTCGTTTACGCTGCTGATCGGCTTTTTGTCGGACATGCTGAACCTGCGTGAGTCATCTCGATCAAATATTTCTGCATGTCCCAGGCGCCGGTGGGGCAGCGCTCGGCGCACAGCCCGCAATGCAGGCAGACATCCTCGTCCTTCACCATCACCCGCCCGGTCTTGAGGTCGCTGGACACATAGAGATCCTGGTCCGGATGCAGCGAGGGTGCTTTCAGGCGCTGACGGAGATCGCCTTCCTCGCCGTTGTCCGTGAAGGTGATGCAATCCATCGGACAGATGTCGACGCAGGCATCGCACTCGATGCAGAGCGAGGTCGAGAACACGGTCTGGACGTCGCAGTTCAGGCAGCGATGAGCTTCGCCCAGCGCCAGCTTGACGTCATAGCCGAGCTCGACCTCGGTGCGGATGTCCTTCAGCGCGATCACCTTGTCGCGATGCGGCACCTTGTAGCGCTTGTCGTTGGAGATGTCGTTGTCATAGCTCCATTCGTGGATGCCCATCTTCTGCGAGGAGATGTACACGTCGGGCAATGGCCGCTCGGTGATGTCCTCGCCCGAGAGCATTTTGTGGATCGACAGCGCGGCGTCATGGCCCTGCGCCACCGCCCAGATGATGTTTTTCGGCCCGAACGCGGCGTCGCCGCCGAAGAACACCTTCGGGTTGGTCGAGACGAAGGTTTGCGGATCGACCTTGGGCATGTGCCATTTATCGAACTCGATGCCGCAGTCCTGCTCGATCCAGGGGAAGGCGTTCTCCTGGCCGACCGCGACCAGCACGTCGTCGCATTCGATGGTCTGGTCCGGCTCGCCCGAGGGCACGAGGTTGCGGCGGCCCTTGGCGTCATATTCGGCCTTCACCTTCTGGAAAGTGATGCCGGTGAGCTTGCCGTTGTCGTGGACGAAGGCTGTGGGCACGAGGAAGTTGAGGATCGGGATGTCCTCGTGGAGCGCATCTTCCTTCTCCCAGGGCGAGGCCTTCATTTCCTCGAAGCCGGAGCGTACGACGACCTTCACCTCTTCGCCGCCGAGGCGACGCGCAGTGCGGCAGCAATCCATCGCGGTGTTGCCGCCGCCGAGCACGATGACGCGCTTGCCGATCTTGTCGGTATGACCGAACGAGACCGAGGACAGCCAGTCGATGCCGATATGGACGTTGGCGGCTGCTTCCTTGCGTCCGGGGATGTCGAGCTCGCGGCCGCGCGGTGCGCCGGAGCCGACGAAGATTGCGTCGTACTTCTCCGCGAGCAGCGCCTTCATGCTCTCGATGCGATGGCCGCCCTTGAAGTCGACGCCGAGACCCAGGATGTAGCCGGTCTCCTCGTCGATGACCGAATCCGGCAGGCGGAATTTCGGGATCTGCGAGCGCATCATGCCGCCGGCTTGGGCATCGGCGTCGAACACGGTGCAGTGATAGCCGAGCGGCGCGAGATCGCGGGCGACCGTCAGCGAAGCGGGACCACCGCCCACGAATGCAACGCGCTTGCCGTTCTTGGCCGAGGGGCGCGGCAAGCGCTGCGTGATGTCGTCCTTGAAGTCGGCGGCGACGCGCTTCAGGCGGCAGATCGCGACCGGCGTCTCCTCGACGCGTCCGCGGCGGCACGCCGGCTCGCATGGACGATCGCAGGTCCGTCCCAGAATTCCTGGAAACACGTTCGATTTCCAATTGATCATATAGGCGTCGCTGTAGCGGCCTTGGGCGATCAGTCGGATGTATTCGGGAACGGGAGTGTGCGCAGGACAGGCCCATTGGCAATCGACCACTTTGTGAAAGTAGTCGGGGGCCGCAATATCGGTCGGTTTCATTCCTACCCTGTCCGCGCAGGCTCAAAGACCCCGCGGCCTTTTCTTGAGCTTGCGAACGCTAACGCGCGGCGATCTGGTTTCTGAATGACGTCATTGGGTTAGCTTATTAGAACCGCTCCGAAGTACAACGGCAAATTTCGCGCTTCCCCTCTTTCATGGGAGCTACGCGCGCACAGATTAACGGCCGTGCGCAGTATGTGGCGGTGCAGCATGTTGCGATGCGTCCAATGGCTTAGTTGCGCGCGATGTCGCTCTTCGCGAGGTCCCACATCAGGCAGTAGGAGCCGACCGACACGGGAAGCGGGAATGGCGAGGCGGCAGGGCCGGTGAAGCGCTCGGCGATCACGGACGAGACCGCGCCGACATGCGTGCCGTCGATCAGCACGAACCAGTCGCGCGCGCCTTCGTTGCGCACCGCCGGAATATCCGCGGTCGCGCCTGATAGTTCCGGCTCGCTTTCGAGCAGATGCATGGAGATGATGCCGTCGTGTTTTTCCGGCGCCAGCCGTTCTTGCAGTGCGTCACGCCACGCGACTGCATTGTCCGCCGTCGGCCGCAGCCGCACGAGGCCGAGCGCCGCGCCGCGTCCGGTACCGTTGCTGATCGTGATGCGGGCGACCACGCGGAGCATGTCCTTGAAATGCGCCATGCTCCGCCGCGACCATTCGGTCTGACTAGCGAGCCTCGCCCGGTAGGCGGGACTGTCGAGCACGTCGAGCGTCGCGGTTGAATACAGCGAGAGATATTTGGGATTGGCGGAGTGCGCGACATAGCGCCGCGCTTCGAGAAAGCCCTCGATCGCAACGCGCTCTTCCAGATGCTCGCGATCGTACCAGCGGTTGAAATCGGGTTCATTTGGAACGTCGATATTCATCGACGTGAGCAACATGCCCTTCCCGGCGAGTGGCATTTTCTTGTCCCGCTATCGCGAAATCTTCGAAGCGATATCTGCGATCGACTTCATGACCGCGTCCCGCACGCCGGTATCATAGAGCGAATGGCCGGCTTCTTCCACGATGCGAATCTCGGAACCCGGCCACACTTTCGCGAGCGCCTGCGATGTCTCGGGAGGGCACAACAGATCGTAGCGGCCCTGGACGATGATGCCGGGAATGCCGTTGAGCTTGCCGGCGTTCCGCAACAACTCGTTCTCCGTCATGAAGCTGTCTTGGACGAAATAATGCGCCTCCATGAACGGCGTCGCCGGCAATGTGCGCCACACGTTCAGCGACGCCAGATCCAGCCGTGTCTTTGCCGCCTTGTGCTCCGACAAGGCGCGTTCGGTATCGTGCCAGGCGCGCGAGGCCGGGCCATGCACCGCCGGATCGGGATCGAGGATGCGGCGATAGTAGGCTTCCACCGGTTGCGCGCGCTCCTCTACCGGCAGCACGCTCAGAAAATCGTCGTAGAGCGCGGGGTAGAATTGCGACAGGCGCGAGGTGAAGGCGATCTCGACTTCAGCACGCGTGCCGAGAAAGGTCGCGCGCAGCGCAATTCCGGAGACGCGCTCGGGATGCGCCTGCGCATAAGCCAGCGCCAGCGTCGCGCCCCAGGAGCCGCCGACCACCATCCAGCGCGCGACGCCGAATTTCTCGCGGATCTTTTCCATGTCCGCGATCAGATGCTGCGTGGTGTTGTGTGCGCGCGATCCCTTCGGCCGGCTGCGACCGCAGCCGCGCTGGTCGAACAGCACGGCATGAAAACGGTCGGGATCAAACAGCCGGCGGTGGTCGGGCTGGCAGCCGCTGCCGGGGCCGCCATGCAGATAGACCGCCGGGATTCCGTCGGTGCGGCCGACGCTCTCGACATAGAGCTCGTGGCCGCCGCCGACGTCGAGCATTTCGGAGGTCAGCGGTGCAAAGGGATCGGCGCGCTTGACTGAGCTGGCCGCGTCGGCGTCAGGCACCATTCTCGGATTCCAGGGTGCCGCCGGCGAAATTGCGATAGAGGAAGCGGTTGGTTTCGCCCTCAGCCTCGCGCTCGGCCTGCTTGAAGATGGTCTCGTGCAGCGGCGACAGCGCGCAGGCGGGATCGGTGTTGGCGGCGTCGCCGGTCAGCGCAAAGGCCTGGCAGCGGCAGCCGCCGAAATCGATCTCCCGGAATTCGCAACTCTTGCACGGCTCCTTCATCCAGCCGGTGCCGCGGTAGCGGTTGAAGGCGTCCGAGTTCTGCCAGATCCAGGCGATCGAATGGTTGGAGCGCACGGATTCGAAGTCGAGCCCGGTGATGCTCTCGGCGGCGTGGCAGGGCAGCACCTTGCCGGCCGGCGAAATGTTGAAGAACTGCCGACCCCAGCCGCCCATGCACTTCTTCGGCCGCAGCGCGTAATAATCGGGCACGACATAGTCGATCGTGAGCCGGCCCTTCAGCCGCTCGCGCGCCTCCTCGACGATGCGGGTGCACTCGTCGAGCTGCGCCACCGTCGGCATCAGCGCGGCGCGGTTCTTTAGCGCCCAGCCGTAATATTGGACATTGGCGACCTCGAGCCGGTCGGCGTCGAGGTCCACCGACATCTGGATGATATCAGACAGCTGGTGCAGGTTTTGCCGATGCATCACCGCATTCACGGTGAGCGGCAAATCGAGCTCGCGCGTCCATTTTGCGACTTCGAGCTTCTTGCGGTGCCCGTTTTTGTAGCCGCCGACGCGGTCGGCGAGGGCTTCTTCAACGCCCTGAAAACTGATCTGGACGTGGCAGAGCCCGGCATCGGCAAGTTCGCTCAGCCGCTCGCGCGTCAGCAGCACCGCCGAGGTGATGAGGTTGGTGTAGAGCCCGACGTCGCTCGCATGCTTGACCAGTTCGACCAGGTCTTTGCGCGCCGTCGGCTCGCCGCCGGAGAAATGCACCTGCAGCACGCCGATCTCGGCGAGCTCGCTCAATACCTTCGTCCATTCCTCGGTGGTCAGCTCCTTGCCCGAGCGGTCGAGCTCGACCGGGTTGGAGCAGTAGGGACATTGCAGCGGGCAGCGATGGGTGATCTCGAGCAGCACGGCGAGCGGAATGCCGAATGTCTCTGCCGTCGAGCGGCTCTTCTCCAGCACCGCGAGGCTGTCGCTGGCGTCGGGCGGGATGGTGGGATTGCCGAGCACATCGCTCATGACGTCTTCTCCCGGGCCTCCGTGAGAAAGCCCTTGTCGGCGAGATCCTGCAGCATGACAATGACGTCGGCCAGGATCGCCTCGCGCGGCGCGGCGTATTTTGCCGCGAGTTGGTCGGACATTTCGCCGACATTGCGCTCGCCGTCGCAGAGCTGCAAGACCTCGACCGCGATCTCGTCCGGCGCCAGCACGCGTTCGGGCGCCAGGATCACCCAGACTTTTCGCGTCTCGTCATATTTCAGCTTGGCGTGCCGCGGCAGAACCGGCCGGCTGGTCTCGCTGACGCTGATGTGACGCGGCTCGGCCATCGCTCGTTCCTTAGCTCGCCTTTTGGTGTTCTTGGGGCACGAACGCGCCCGGCGGAATGTGGCCCTCGACATAGGCGTGCTGGAGTGCGTCGAGCTGCACCCATAGCACGTTGGTCTTGAAGATCAGCGCATTGCAGACGGACGCGCGTTGCTCGGGCGTGGTGGCATGCGCCTTGACATAGTCGAGCGCAAACCCGGCGTCGCGCGGCGCCTGCGCCAACCGGCGGTTGAAGTAGCTCATGATATCAGGATTGACGAAGTCGTAGTGCTCCAGCATCCCGGAGATGCGCTCTTCGTGCAGGTTCGGCGCGAACAATTCGGTGAGCGAGGACGCGATCGCCTCCAGCGGCGACTTCTCGCGGCAATAATGCACATAGGCTTCCACCGCAAAGCGCGTCGCCGGCAGGATGCCTTCGGTCGATTCCACGTAAGCTGTGTCCAACCCGAGGCCTTCGGTCAGCTTCAGCCAGCGCTCGATACCGCCTTCGGAGCCGATGTCGCCGTCATGATCCTCGATGCGGTGGCGCCATTCCAGCCGCGTGGCGCGGTCGCGGAAGCGCGAGATCACCACCGCGTCCTTGATCGGGATGGTGCTCTGGTAATAGTAGCGGTTCAGCGCCCAGGCCTGCACCTGGCCCTTGTTGAGCTTGCCGCCATGCAGCAGTCTATGGAACGGATGCAGGCTGTGATAGCGCGTCGCACCGATGTGACGCAGCGTCGCCTCCAGCTCCTCGGCGCAAGTGAGCCTGATGTCCTTGCCGATCGAGAGCGCGGTCATTCCAGTCAGTGACGCGGCATTCACAGCACGATCTCCGTTCCGTCCGCGGGTATCTGCCAGCCCGCCGCTTCAGCGGCCTTGCGCTCCGGGGAAGCGGGCAGCAGCGCCGGATTCGAATTATTGATATGCAGAAATATCTTCCTGTCGAGTGTGAGGTCGGCGAGCCGCGCGATGGCGCCGTGGTCGCCGGACATCGCGACGTGGCCCATGCTTTTGCCGGTCTTGTGGCTAAGCCCGGCCTTGATCATCTCGTCGTCCTGCCACACCGTGCCGTCGAAGAACACCAGCGCAGCGCCGTCGATCTCGGCCTTGAGCGCGTCGGTGACCTCGGCGCAGGCGGCGATGAAGTAGAAGCATTTGCCGGTTGCTTTGTCGGTGATCTTCAGCCCCAGCGTATCGCCTTCGCCGCTGTCGCCGCCCGGATGCGTCTTGCCTTCCAGGTACCAGGCCGATTTGCCCGAGACCGCGAAGGGCAGCACCTCAAGTCCTGAGCGCGCCCCGTCCGGCAGCCGCGGCTCGAACGGCTCATTGATGTCGACCGGCAGGCGCTGCACGTTTTTCTCGTTCAGCACATTGAAGATGCTGTTCGCCTTCAGGATCGCCAGCACCTTCTCGTGCGCATAGACCGTGAAGGGCGAACCCTCGCGCATCGACAGCAGGCCGGCCACTGCGTCCACCTCGCTGTTGGTCAGGATCACGCCTGCGATCGGCGTATGGCGCAGCGCGCCTGCCTTCGGATGCAGCTGTGGCGTCGCATTCAATTGCTGGCGGAGGTCGGGGGAGGCGTTGATCAAGAACCAGTGCTCGCCGTCGCCGCTGAAGGCGACCGAGGCTTGGGTCCGTTGCAGCTCTTGGCCGTTATCACGGGCCGTCCGGCAGCCCTCGCAGCCGCAATTCCATTGCGGCACTCCGCCGCCGGCTGCGGCGCCCAGGACGACGACGCGAAGCATGATCCGTCTCCTGGAGGCAATGTCGCGAGGTGGACCTCACGCAAACACAAATCCTGTCTTCCGGACATGCATCGTGACCGAAAGATCCACCTGCGCAGAACGCGAACTCACCAACCGCTTACTTGCGGGTGGCGCTCACATACATGTTGATTTCCATGCCACAGGGCACTTCGACGATCTTCGGGGCTTTCCAGGCCATTTTCGGCTCTCCATTTTCGAGAATTCGGACGTATCCGCCCAACCCTTAAGTTAGTGCGGGTGGAAAAGTTCGCCAGTGAAATTTTCCCGAGAAAGCCATGTTGCGGCGCGAAAAATGCTGCCGGAACGATACTTGCTGGTGATGCTGCCTTGCGCCCGGCGCATTCGGTCGCGAACCCTGTCCTGATAAAGCGGTTGTGAGTGCAGTGCAGCTTTCAATCCGGTACAGGCGACCCAACTGGAACTTCGTGATGCCCAGATATTTCTTCAACACCCGTATCGGCGACGAACTGATCGTGGATCCTGAGGGAGAGGATTTGCGCAATCCCGATCGCGCCTGGGAGGTTGCCCGCCAGATGATTCTGGAGGTGCTGAGATCGGAAGGCACCCAGCCGGCCCTGCTTGAGGCCGTCATCGAGGTCACCGACCGCGAAGGCGAGATCGTGCTCGAATTCCCCTTCACCGAGGCACTCCTGGACATTCCGGACCAGTCCGCCACCCGGCATTAAGGCTTGCTCTCGCCACCGTCGCAATGGCGGAGGAATCCCTGCGAAATCCGCATGGCTTTGCCGCGTTCCCGGGGCTAAAAGACGCCGGTTACACGGAGCAAGTCATGCAAGATCTCTGGCGCCTGTCGGCGGCCGACCTCGCCAATCTCGTCAAAACCAAAAAGGTCTCCGCCAGGGAGGCCGCGCAGGCCGGCCTCGCCCGGCTCGACGCCGTCAATCCGAGCCTCAACGCCGTGATCGACCACCGGCCCGAGGACGTGCTCAAGCAGGCCGACGCCGTCGATGCCGCCATCGCCAGGGGCGAGGACCCCGGCATGCTGGCCGGAGTGCCCGTGACCATCAAGGCCAATGTCGACCAGGAGGGCTTTGCCACCACCAACGGCCTCAAGCTCCAGCGCGACCTGATCGCGCGCGAGGACAATCCGGTGGTCGCCAATTTCCGCAAAGCCGGCGCCGTTCTGCTTGGGCGCACCAATTGCCCGGCCTTCTCCTATCGCTGGTTCACCACCAACCTGGTCCACGGCGACACCAAGAACCCCCGCGACGCCTCGCTGACGCCGGGCGGCTCGTCCGGCGGCGCGGGCTCGGCGGTCGCGGCCGGCATCGGCCATATCGCCCATGGCACCGACATTGCCGGCTCGATCCGCTATCCCGCCTATGCCTGCGGCGTGCATGGCTTGCGCCCGACCTTGGGCCGCATCCCGGCCTTCAATCCGGCCCTGCCGGAGCGCCCGATCGGGCCGCAGATCATGGCGGTGTCGGGGCCGCTGGCGCGCACCGTCAACGACATCAGGATTTCGCTCGCGGCCATGTCGGCCCGCGACATCCGCGATCCCTGGTTTGTGCCGGTGCCGCTGGAAGGCCCCGCGCGGCCGAAGCGCGCCGCGCTCTGTCTCGACCCGGACGGCCTGGCCACCGCGCCCGAGGTGAAGGCCGCCGTCATCGACGCCGGCAAGCGGCTCGAACGGGCCGGCTGGACCGTCGAGACAATCGAGAACACCCCGCCGATGCGCGAAGCGGTCGAGTGGCAGATCAAGCTCTGGCTCGGCGACGGCTATGAGGCGCAGCTCGAGATGGCCGAGCGTGAAGGCGATCCCGGCGCGCTGGCGTGCCTGCGTGGCAACCGTGCCAGGGTCACGCCGATGGACCAGGCCAATTACGCCAAGGCATTGACCCGCCGCGCCAGGCTGACCCGCGACTGGATGCTGTTCTTCGAGACCTATGCCGTGCTGCTGACGCCGGTCTCCGGCGAACTGCCGTTCCCCGATCATCTCGACCGCAAGGACGACTCTTCCTTCAAACGCGTCTGGGAAGCGCAGTTGCCGCAGATCGCCATTCCCTTCATGGGCCTGCCGGGCCTCGTGGTCTCCACGGGCCTCGTCGGCAAGGCGCCGGTCGGCGTGCACATCGTGTCGGGCCGCTATCGCGAGGATCTCTGCCTGCTCGCAGGCGAGGCGATCGAGGCGGGCGGCGTGCCGCCGTCGCCGATCGATCCCGTAGGTTAGCGATGTCCGCGATCTACGACTTCAAGGCCAACTCGCTTCTCGGCGAAGAAGTGCCGATGCGCAGCTTCGAGGGGCAGGTGCTGCTGATCGTCAACACCGCGAGCAAATGCGGCTTCACGCCGCAATATCGCGGGCTGGAGGATCTGCATCGCGACCTGTCCCCGCGCGGCTTCTCGGTGCTCGGCTTTCCCTGCAACCAGTTCGGTGCGCAGGAGCCAGGGCAGGCGAGCGAGATCCAGGCGTTCTGCTCGACCAATTACGACGTCACCTTTCCCCTGTTCGAGAAGATCGACGTCAACGGCAGCAATGCCCATCCGTTGTATGAGTACCTGAAACGCCAGCAATCCGGCCTGCTGGGCGCCTCCATCAAATGGAATTTCACGAAATTCCTGGTGGACCGCGCCGGCAAGGTGGTTTCGCGCTATGCGCCGACCGCGCGGCCCGAAGGATTGCGGCAGCAAATCGAGACCCTGTTATGAGCGAGACAATCATGAGCGACGAATTTCCGGACCGCCTCTCGGTCGATCCGAACAGCCCCTTTTACAATGCGGACATTCTGGCGCGCGACGTCGGCATCCGCTTCAAGGGTGTCGAGAAGACCAATGTCGAGGAATACTGCATCAGCGAAGGCTGGGTCCGCGTCACCGCAGGCAACGCCAAGGACCGCCACGGCAACCCGCTGACCATCAAGGTGCACGGCCCGGTCGAGCCGTATTTCAGGGATAAGAAGTAGTTTTGGAATGCGAAGCGTGCTTGGGGCACGCCGTCATGCCCGGGCTTGTCCCGGGCATCCACGTTCTTCGAGCGGCTAAGACGTGGATGGCCGGGACAAGCCCGGCCATGACGAGAGGAGGGAGCCCGCAGAAAGCCAAACCCCATGTCCGTCCGCATCGTCGACGTCCGCGAGATCACGAAGCCGATCTCTTCGCCGATCCGCAACGCCTATATCGATTTCACCAAGATGACGACGAGCCTGGTGGCCGTCGTCACCGACGTCGTTCGCGACGGCAAGCGCGTCGTCGGCTACGGCTTCAACTCCAACGGCCGCTACGGGCAGGGCGGCCTGATCCGCGAGCGTTTTGCCTCGCGCATCCTGGAGGCCGATCCGAAATCGCTGCTGAACGCGGCCGGCGACAATCTCGACCCCGACAAGGTCTGGGCCGCGATGATGACCAACGAGAAGCCGGGCGGTCACGGCGAGCGCTCGGTCGCGGTCGGCACCATCGACATGGCGGTGTGGGATGCGGTCGCGAAGATTGCGGGCCAGCCGCTGTTTCGCCTGCTGGCTGAGCGTCACGGCGTCAAAGCCAATCCGCGCGTGTTCGTCTACGCTGCCGGCGGCTACTACTATCCCGGCAAGGACCTCTCGATGCTGCGCGGCGAGATGCGAGGCTATCTCGATCGCGGCTACAACGTCGTGAAGATGAAGATCGGCGGCGCTGATATCGAGGACGACCGCACCCGCATCGAAGCGGTGCTGAAGGAAATCGGCAAGGACGCGCAGCTCGCCGTCGACGCCAACGGCCGCTTCGATCTCGAGACCGGCATCGCCTATGCCAAGATGCTGCGGGATTATCCCTTGTTCTGGTACGAGGAAGTTGGCGACCCCCTCGACTACGCGCTGCAGGCAGCCCTCGCCGAATTCTATCCGGGCCCGATGGCAACAGGCGAAAACCTGTTCAGCCACCAGGATGCCCGCAATTTGATTCGCTACGGCGGCATGCGCCCCGACCGCGACTGGCTGCAATTCGATTGCGCGCTGTCCTACGGCCTGTGCGAATACCAGCGCACGATGGAGGTGCTGAAAACTCATGGCTGGTCGCCGAGCCGCTGCATCCCCCACGGCGGCCACCAGATGTCGCTCAACATCGCAGCCGGCTTAGGCCTTGGCGGCAACGAGAGCTACCCCGACCTGTTCCAGCCCTATGGTGGCTTCCCCGACGGCGTCCGCGTCGAGAACGGCCACATCACCATGCCGGAGCTGTCAGGCATCGGCTTCGAAGGCAAGTCGGATCTCTACAAGGAGATGAAGGCGCTGGCGGAGTAGGGGGCGCGACGGCCACGCCATGCTTTCCGCTGTCATGCCCCGGCTTAACCGGGGCATCCAGTACGCCGTGGCGAATGTGGCGAGAGCGAGCGCTTCAACGGAGGCCTCTGGAATACTGGATCGCCCGGTCAAGCCGGGCGGTGACACCGAGATTGTGGACGAACCAACGCAATCAGCCGAGGTCGTCCCTTACGACAGTCGCATATCCAACAGCCGCCGCCCTTCGCCCTTCAAGAGCTTCTTCACCGCGCTCGAGGCCACGACCTCGCCGTCATTGGCGTAGGCTTCGTGGTTCTTCTCGATGTCGTCGAGGCGGTAGAGGTAGTTGACCATCACGCCGGCGGACTCGCGCACGCCCTTCGGCGAGAGATCGCCTAACCAATTGATGCGCTCGAGGCGGGCGCCGTTGCCGAGATGGAAGCGCGCGACGGAGTCGATCAGCTTGCCTTTGGGTGTGCGCGCCTTCAGGAAATAGTGCGCCGCGAGCGGTTCGATCACGCCACGTAGCAGTGTCGTGGTCTCGGGGTTCTCGAACCATTTGGGATCGTCGAGGCGCTTCAGGATCTCGCGGTCCTCGTCCGACAGCGGCAAATCCTTGTCCTGCTTCACCCATGGCATGAAGCCCGGCACCGGCGACAGCGTCACGAAATTGTCGAGCTTGGGCAATTCGCGGCGCAGCTCCTCCACCACCTGCTTGATCAGGAAGCTGCCGAAGGAGATGCCGCCCAGACCGCGCTGGGTGTTGGAGATCGAGTAGAACACGGCGGTACGGGCGCGCTCGATCGGGACGGATGGGCGATCGACCGCGAGCAGCGGCGCGATCGCGCCGGGGATCGTCTCGGTCAACGCGACCTCGACGAAGATCAGGGGCTCGTCCACCATCGCGGGATGGAAGAAGGCGTAGCAGCGGCGGTCGACCGGATCGATGCGGCGGCGCAGATCGTCCCAGTCGCTGATCTCGTGCACGGCCTCATAACGGATGATCTTTTCGAGGATGTTGGCCGGGGTCGACCAGTCGATCCTGCGCAGCACGAGAAACCCCCTGTTGAACCATGACGAGAGAAGATGCGAAACGTCGCGATCGAGTGCGGCGAGATCGGCGTGCCTGTTCATCATGTCGAGCAGGTCGGCGCGCATCTTGACGAGATCGCCGGTGCCGCCGGGTGCGCGGTTGAGGCGGCGGATCAACTCCTGCCGGCGCGGCTCGGAGGCGAAGTGCAGGGCGCTGGCATCCTCGTCGGCCGGCTTGGCGCGCCATGTCTCGATCGCCTTGGACAGGCGTTCCCGATCCGGGCCGAAATCGCGCACCAGGGCTTCGAAAAAGGCGCGACGTCCCGCCGCATCCAGGTCCTGGTAGATGTCGAGCACCTCACGCGCCATGGCGGTGCCGGAAGCTTCACCCCGGCCCGACAGCAGCGCGCCACAGAGCTCGATCAGCCCATCGGCGTCCGGCTTGGTGTCGGCAGAATCCCCGCGGCGAAGCAGCGTGCGGCCGCGCTCGGAGATGGTAGTAAGTAAGTCGGAGAAGAAGGCGTTGGCCATCGGGGCTTTCGTGTCGGGTTTGTGCGGTGCGGGAATCTTACACGGGATTTGGGCGGAATCCGATCACAATCAAGCGGGGGATTTTGGCAAGTTTAGCGGGGGGTGTGGATTTCCAGAATGCCGTCATGCCCGGCGAAGGAGGGACATCCAGTACGCCACGGCCTGCGTGCCGCGGGTGGCAGCCAGGGCGTCCCTGATCCGGGCCCCTCCTGCCAGCGCAAGGAGACAGCCTGCTCAGTGACCGGATTTCCTGAATTGGACCAGGCTGAACGAGCCGATACCGGTCGTCCGGACGAAAGCGAAGCCGGCCGAGTCCGCCAGCTTGCGATACTCGGCTTCGGTCCGCTCGCAACCGCCCGGTCCTCGCAGCATGTTGAGGTCGCTCATGACGCAGGAACGATCCTCGGGCGCCGTCGTTGCGCGCTCCGGCATGATCCGCTCGATCACGATCAACGTCCCGTCGGACGGCAGCGCGTTCCGGCAATTGCGCAAGATGATCCGGCAACGGTCGTCGTTCCAATTATGGAGAATGCTCTTCATCACAATCGTGTCGGCGCCGCTCGGAATATCTTCAAAGAAGCTGCCGGTGACGAAGCGACTGCGGCCGGCGATCCCGAGACGATCGAAATGTGTGCGCGCATCTGTCTCGCAACGCGCGAGATCGAAGACGATGCCCTCAAGGTGAGGGTTGTGCTGAACTATGGCGCCGATCAATTCGCCGGTGCCGCCGCCGATATCCATGACGAGGCGCGCTGCGGCGAAGTCGTGGGCCGTAACGATCTTCGGAACGATGGACCGCGTGAGGCTGACCATCGCAGCGTTGAACCGGCGGTTTGATTCCGGCGTATTGCCTGTGGCCGCATAACGGTCGTCGCCTTCTCCGCGCAGCTGGGTCGCGGTCTTTCCGGTGCGAACCGAATCGACCAGTCCGCTCCAGGATTGCGTGAGCATCTCGCCCTCAAAGAGAACCCAGTCCTTGAAGGATGGGTCGGCCGTCTCGCCGAGCTGCAGGCCGAGATCGGTCATAGCAAACCGGTCGTGGTCTGCCTGCCTACAAAGACCAAGTGTGGTCAGACCAACGAGCAGTCTGCGCAGAGCCCTTTCGTCGGCGGACACCAGCCGGGCAAGCTCAGCCACGGATTTCGCCTCGTCTCCGACGGCCTCCGCGAGACTAAGCTTCGCCGCAGCATAGATCACCGCGGTGATGCGATGCGACTGCACGAGATCAAGGACGGACGCTGGCCGGCTCATCTGTTGCCTCCGTTGCTGCGATCAATCGGTCGGGACAAACCCCGTTTCATGCACGATCGCCTTCCACCGGTCGGATTCGGATGCGATCAGCCGGGCGAAATCGTCCATCGCGATCACGTCCGGCTCGACGGCCAGCTTTGCCATACCGGCCCTGACCTCGTCGGTGCGAACGGCCGTCTGGATCGCGGCGCTGAGCTTATCGACAATCGGCGCCGGCGTCTTCGCTGGAACGAAAAACGCAAACCATGTGAGGTCCTCGAGCGAGGGGTATCCCGCCTCCCGCACCGTCGGTACCGCCGGAACGAACGGGCTGCGGCGCGGTCCAGTGGTCGCCAGCGCACGAAGATCTCCGGATTGGACAAGTCCGAGCGAGCTGCCGATCGGCATGACGGTCGCTGCAATCACGCCCTTGACCAGATCCTGAATCGCGCCACCGCCCTGATAGGGCACGTGGAGAAAATCGAAGCCTGCGCTGCGGCCCAGCATCGTACCGAGAAAATGCAGCGTGGTTCCGGCGCCCGGCGTGCCAAAGGTGGCAAGCTTCGGATTGGCTCGGCACCAAACAACGAAATCCGCCAGTGTCCTGACGTCGGCCGGAACCGCCGGGCCGACTGTCAGCAATGTCGGGGTCGAGGCGACGGTCGACACCGGCGTGAAATCGCGCGGCTGGTACCTCAGCGTCTTGTAGACGTGCGGAAAAAACATCATGAAGCCGAGCGGCGAGAACAGCATGGCCGATCCGTCGGCATCGGCGTTCTTCACCGCCTCCACCGCGATACGGCCGCCTGCTCCTGGCCGATTCTCGACCACGATGGTCTCCGCATAGCCGCTCATCTGTCCGGCCACGAGCCGCGCCATGGCGTCCTGCAGTCCGGGCGAGAAGCCCGTCAAAATGTGCGCGGTTTTGGAGAGCGGCTGTGCGAGCGCGCGCGACACGCGGTGCGAGGCGGAGCTCGCCACACAGGCCGCAGATGCGGCCAATACGCTACGACGCGTGATCATTCCCTGTCTCCCTGATCCATTTGGCGCTCAGAGCGGGTTCTACCGGCGGATGTATCACATGAGGGACGAACGGGCTTGGTCGCCGGCTTACATTTTCCTTACCGGCAGCTTACTCTTACGCATCGCACGGATTTTGACGACGGACGGCGGTCTCGGGGAAGTCGCTTGCGCTATTTCTTCAACGATTTTTCACTCGACACTGAGCGGCGCGAGCTTTGTCGCGGGCCGGAGGTCGTCGCCATCGCGCCGCAGGTGTTCGACCTGCTTCGTTATCTGATCGGCAACCGCGAGCGCGTGGTCAGCAAGGACGACCTGATCCGCGCCATCTGGCATGGTCGCGTCGTCTCCGACGTCGCCCTGACCACGCGGCTTAATGCGGCGCGCAAGGCGATCGGCGATTCCGGGGACGCGCAGCGCTTGATCAAGACATTTCCGCGCAAGGGCGTCCGCTTCGTCGCGGAGGTGCGCGAAGTGCCTACAACTGCGACTGTCGCGCGCTTGCCGAGGCCCGCCGCAGGCAAGCCGTCGCTCGTGGTTCTGCCTTTTGCCAATCTGAGCCCCGATCCCGCCCAGGACTATTTCGTCGACGGCGTGACCGAGAGCCTGACCACGGATCTGTCGCGAATGGCCGGTATCTTCGTGATCGGCCGCAACACCGCCTTCACCTACAAGGGCGTGCATGTCGATCTGAAGCAGCTCGGCCGCGAACTCGGCGTTCGCTACGTGCTCGAGGGCTCCGTGCAACGGGCCGGCAGCCGGATGCGCATCATCGTCCAGCTCATCGATGCCGAGACCGGAAATCATTTGTGGGGCGACCGTTTCGACAAGCAGGTAGCAGATCTTTTCGACATGCAGGACGAAATCGGTGCGCGTCTTGCCAATCAATTGGGAACCGAGCTCGTCAGGGTAGAGGCACGGCGCGCTGCGCGTGCGCCACATCCAGATTCGACCGACCTTTATTTCCAGGGCATGGCGTATCTGAATCGCGGGACGGATCCCACGAGCCTGTCGCAGGCTAGCCCGTTCTTCGAACAAGCGCTCCTGCTGGACGCTTCAAACGTTGAAGCTATGGTGGGAATCACAGACGTCGATACGATGCGGGCGACCTCCATGCTGATCGACCGCACGGCGCCTCTGCAAGTGGTCGAAGCGTCCTTGACCAGGATACTTGGCCACACGCCCAATCACGCGAGGGCACATTGCCTGATGGGCGTCGTCCAGATTTTCACGAACCGCGCCGCCCAAGGCATCGCCGAGTGTGAGCGGGCGTTGGTGCTGGACCGGAATCTTGCCACGGCCCATGCGTGGATCGGACTTGGCAAGTGCAATCTGGGCCGAGCCGAGGAGACCGAAGCGCACGTCATGGAGGCTTTCCGACTCTCTCCCCGCGATAACAAGGCCTCTTCCTGGATGAATACGGCAGGAGTCGCGCAATCATATCTCGGCGCCGATGAGGCTGCCGTTCGCTGGTTCAAGCGATCGATCGAGACCAACCGTAATATTGCACCCTTTGTCCATTTTTATCTTGCCGCCGAGCAGGCGCATCTCGGTGAGATCAAGGAAGCGCGGACTCATATGCAGGCGGGGCTGACGCTCGCTCCGGACTTCAGCATCGCCCAATTCCACGCCAGTTCGCCAACGGATCATCCAACCTGTCTTGCGCAGCGAGCTCGTATCGCCGTGGGGTTACGCAAGGCAGGTCTTCCTGAAGAATAGATGTTGCGCGGCTCGTCGAGGCCAAAGGGGCCGCCGGCCATCGCGTTATTCTGGCGAACCGGCCCCGCAGGACGATCGGCAGCCCGCCTCTGCGCTTACCCCTTCCCCGCAAACTCCGTCGGCGTCCGTCCCGTCACCTGACGGAACGCCGCCGAAAACGCCGGCACGCTGGCATAGCCGAGCTGGGTCGCGAGCTGCTTCACGGAGACATTGGCATCGGTGGACAGCCGCTGGATCGCCGCCGCAATCCTCGCACGCTGGCACCAGCTCTTGAAGCTCAGCTGCGTCTCTGTCGAAAACAGCCGCGACAGCGTGCGCGCGGAGGTTCCGACCTCGCGCGCCAGCGCGTCGATGTCGTACAGGCCGGTGGGATCGTCGAGCACGATCATGGCCGCGCGCCGGCAGCGCGGCTCGTGCGGCAGCGGCACGAAGGTCGCGGAGTCCTCGGCCCGGACCAGCTCCAGCATCACCAGGCGAACCAGCAGATCGGTCCGCTCCTCCGTATTTTGCGCGTCGAACAGCGCGAGGATCGCCTGGTTCAGCAGCGGCGACACCCGCACCACGAATTCCTTGGTCAGTCCCTCATGGCGCTGCTCGCGCTTCAGCCAGGCCAAGTCGAAATAGAGCGTCCGCATCTCGATGTCGGCGAGCAGATCGATGGCGTGCTGGAGCCCGGCGGGGACCCAGACCGCGCGGTCCGGCGGCACCAGCCAGCGCCCTCCGGGCGTCGTCACCTGCATGGTGCCCCTGGCGGCATAGATCAGCTGTGCCTCGCGGTGCATATGCGGATCGATCCGCATGCCCTTGGGGTAGTCGCGTGCGACCAGATGCACGCCCGCAGGCGAGCGATGATTGCTCCGGACCGCCCGGAGGATTGGCGTCTCGACGACAGTCATTGGCAGCATCCCGTCATGCCCAAGACATATAATTCATTTCGGAGCAGGAGAGGATTCCCATGAACAGCCCCAGCCGGGTGATCAGTTTCGTCAACGCGGGCCATTTCATCGACCATTACGCGATGCTGATTTTCGCCGCCGCGGTGATCATCATGGGACCGGCGCTCGGCATGGCCTATTCGGAACTCCTGCCTTACGCGACGCCGGGCTTCGTCGCCTTCGGCGCGGGCTCGCTGCTTACCGGCTGGCTCGGCGACCGCTGGAGCCGCCGCCACATGATGCTGATCTTCTTCGTCGGCATCGGCGCTTCCATGATCTCGGTCGGCTGCGTGCAGACCCCGGCGCAACTCGGCGCGGCGCTGTTCGCAATCGGCATTTTTGCCTCGATCTATCACCCGGTCGGCACCGCCATGATCGTCTCCTACGCTGACAGGCTCGGCCGCGAGATGGGCATCAACGGCGTCTGGGGCAATCTCGGCGTCGCATCGTCGGCGCTGGTCACCGGCGTGATCGGCCAGTATCTCGGCTGGCGCTTCGCCTTCATCGTCCCCGGCATCGTCACCATCCTGATCGGCATCGCGTTTGCGATGATGGTCGTGCACGAGGACCGCAAGGGCTCGAAGCAGGCGGCAGCTCAGGCGCGGGTCGCCAAGCAGGACATGTGGCGCGTGATCCTGTCGCTGTTGATCGTGGTGATCGCGATCTCCACGACGTTCAATGCCGTCACCGTGGCGCTGCCAAAGCTGTTCGCGGAGCGGCTTGCCGATCTCACCAAAAGCCCGGCGCTGCTCGGCGTCATCGCAGCCTGCGTCTACGTGTTCGGCGCGATGACGCAGTACACGATCGGCCGGCTGCTCGACCGCTATTCGCTGAAGACGGTGGCGCTGCCGCTGTCCTTCATGCTGGCGCCGTTCCTGTATCTGGCCGCGAGCCTGTCCAATCTGCCGCTGATCCTGGTCTCGATCGGCATCGTCATGGGCGCGTTCGGGCAGGTCACGGTCAACGACGCCATGGTCGGCAAATACACCAGCGAGGAATGGCGCTCGCGCGCCTATGCCGTGCGCTATTTCATCGGCTTCACCGCCGCCGGCGCCTCGGTCGGCCTGGTCGCCTGGCTCTACGAGCAGGGCGGCTTCGTCACCATGCTGCATGCTTTCGCCGCGCTCTGCCTGCTCGCGATCGCAGCCGCGATCATTCTGCCGCGCGAGATCAGGACACCGCAGGCGGCGTGAGGGATCGGCGTGAGGCGCGCGCCCGTTTCAATCCCGTCATTGCGAGGAGCGTAGCGACGAAGCAATCCAGAATCTTTCCGCGGAGGATTCTGGATTGCTTCCGCCTTCGCTAAAGGTTCGGCTGTCAAGTCGCCGCGCCCGCAATGACGTGGGAGTGGCGGCGGCTCGCGTAGTCTGCCGATGATGCCATCATGCCAGTGTTTTGCCCGACGGGGCAAGCATTTTCGGCAAAGCGAAATCAGATTTCGGCAAAGACGAAATTTTCTCCAGTCTTTTCAACCTCATCTCTACTGTGCATGGGGTTGTTTTCGCGTTTTTTTTGTTGAGGCCCCTTACCCGCCGCGAAGTCAAGGAACTCCCGTTGCCTGCCGCGGGTTCTATCCCCGTCATCCCGGCACCTCGCCGGGGCAGATGAAGGGGTAAAATTCCTGCATGCAGTGGAGCCTGCTCCGACCGGTCGGCCTTGTCCCCGCGGCGCTTGTCCTCACCACCGTTGCGGCCAGCGCCGAGGGCGGCAAATCGGCCGGTCCCTCGGAATTCCTGCTGGTGGCCCAGATCGTGCTGTTGATCGCGGTCGGCCGCGGTCTCGGCGAGATCATGCAGCGCCTCGGCCAGCCCTCGGTGATCGGCGAATTGCTCGCCGGCATCCTGCTCGGTCCCTCGCTGTTCGGTTGGGTCTGGCCTGACGCACAGCAGGCAATCTTCCCCAAAACGCCCGAGCAGAAAGCGATGATCGACGGCATCGCGCAGTTCGGCATCCTGCTGCTGTTGCTGCTGACCGGCATGGAGACCGACCTCAAGCTGGTCAGGAAGGTCGGCAAGGCCGCGATCGCGATCTCGATTGCCGGCATCCTCGTGCCCTTTGCCTGCGGTTTTGCGCTCGGCGAATTCCTGCCAGATGCGCTGTTGCCGAATCCGCAAGCCCGCCTGGTTGCGTCGCTGTTCATGGGTACGGCGCTGTCAATCTCCTCGGTGAAGATCGTCGCGGTGGTTGTGCGCGAGATGAACTTCATGCGCCGCAATGTCGGCCAGATCATCGTCGCCACCGCCGTCATCGACGACACCATCGGCTGGATCATCATCGCCGTCATCTTCAGCCTCGCCTCGCACGGCGCGCTGGATATCGCCTCGGTGGCGAAAGCTGTGCTGGGCACGCTGGCCTTCCTCGCGATTAGCTTCACCATCGGCCGCCGCATCGTGTTCCAGCTCATTCGATGGGCCAACGACAATCTCGTCAGCACCGCGCCGGTCATCACGGTGATCCTGCTGCTGATGTGCGCCATGGCGCTGGTCACGCATCTGATCGGCGTGCACACCGTGCTCGGTGCCTTCGTCGCCGGCATTCTGGTCGGGGAGTCCCCGATCCTGACGCGGCAGATCGACGAGCGGCTGCGCGGGCTGATCTCGAGCTTCTTCATGCCGGTGTTCTTCGGTTTGGCCGGCCTGAGCGCCGACCTCACGGTGCTGCGCGATCCCCATCTGCTGATGCTCACCGGCCTGCTGGTCGTGATCGCCAGCGTCGGCAAGTTCGGCGGCGCCTTCGTCGGCGGAACCGTGGGCGGGCTGAACACAAGGGAGTCGCTGGCCCTCGCAAGCGGGATGAACGCGCGCGGCTCGACCGAGGTGATCATCGCCACCATCGGTCTTTCGATCGGCGTGCTCAGCCAGAACCTGTTCACGATGATTGTGACCATGGCGATCGTGACCACGATGGCGATGCCGCCGATGCTGCGCGCCGCGCTGGCAAAGCTGCCGATGAACAAGGACGAGCAAGAGCGCCTGGAGCGGGAAGAATTCGAGAAGCGCGGCTTCGTCGCCAATCTCGAACGTCCCTTGCTCGCAGTGGACGAGAGCGTCAACGCCACCTTCGCTGCCCACATCGCCGGCCTGATCGCCGGCATGCGCGGCTTGCCAATCACCGTGCTGCACATCGGCAAGCGCGCCAAGGATCAGGAGAAGGGCCGCGATGAAGAGGAAAGCCCCGAAACCGTGGTGAAGAAGGCCGCCGAGATCGTATCGGCCCATGGCGAAGGCGATGTCGGCAGCGTCGACGTCGTCACCCGGGCAAGGCGTGCGGAGCTCGGCGAGTCCATTGCCGACGAAGCGCGCAAGGGCTTCGATCTTCTGGTCATCGGCGTCGACAAGGTTGCTGCCGCCAAGGACCGCTTCGATCGGAGGATCGAGGACATCGCAGCGAAGTTCGAGGGACCGCTCGCGATCCTGGCGGCCAAGGGCAAGCACCTGAAGCAGCCGACGCCCGAGGCGCTCAACATCCTCGTTCCGGTCTCCGGCAGCGGCGTCTCCAAGCGCGGCGCCGAGGTCGCGGTCGCGCTGGCGCAGGCGGGATCAGGCTCGCTCCGGGTGATCTATGTCGCGACGACGCGCGACAAGGGCGCGCAGCGCGGCGCCTCGCGTGGTCTGAACCATGAGGCCGGCATCCTGAAGGACGCCAGCGATCTCGCCGCCCGTTACGAGGTCGACATCACCACGACCTTGCGCGCGAACCGGGCGCCTGAAGCGGCGATCCTGCGCGAGATCGAGACCACCGCCGTCGATCTCGTGGTGATGGGGGTCGATCGCATCCAGGCCGATCACCTCTCCTTCGGCGGCGTCGCCGACGCCGTGCTCAGGCAAGCGAAGGTCTCGGTGCTCCTGGTCTCGAGCGGGGAGGCGCGTCCGACGTCCACGGAGAAAGCCTAGGACTTCACTTCGGCCACTGCCACCGCCTTCGGCGTCTTCTTCGACGCACGCCAGTTCTCGAAGCGCTGCACCACCACGAAGAACGCCGGCACGAACAGCACCGCGAGGCAGGTCGAGGCCAGCATGCCCGAGAACACTGTGATGCCGATCGACTTGCGCGCGCTGGCGCCGGCGCCGGTCGCGATCACCAGCGGCACCACGCCGAGGATGAAGGCGAACGACGTCATCAGGATCGGGCGGAAGCGGGCGCGAGCAGCTTCGATCGCGGATTCCAGCACCGGCTTGCCATCGCGGCCGTGCAGCTCGAGCCCCACCTCGACGATCAGGATGGCGTTCTTGGCCGACAGCGCGATCAGCAGGATCAGGCCGATCTGGCAATAGAGGTTGTTGTCGATCTTCAGTGCGTTGAGGATCAGCATGGGGCCGAGCAACGACAGCGGCACCGCCAGGATTACCGAGATCGGCGCGTACCAGCTTTCGTACTGGCCGGCGAGCACGAGATAGACCAGCAGCATGGCGAGCCCGAACACCCAGTAGATCTGGTTGGAGACGGCCTTCTCCTGATAGGACATCGCGGTCCATTCGAAGCCGGTGCCCGGCGGCAGCGTCTTGTCCGCGATCTCCTCCATCAGCTTCAGCGACTGGCCAGAGGAGTAGCCCTGCGCCGGCAGGCCGATCACGGTCGACGATGGATAGAGATTGTAGAGGCTGATCAGCGACGGGCCGGTGGCGGGGGTGATCGTGGCAACCGTGCCGATCGGGATCATGTCGCCGTTCGAGTTGCGCACCATCATGTTGGCGATGTCGCGTTCGGTGACGCGGAAGGCGGGATCGGCTTGGGTGTAGACCTGGAACACGCGGCCGAACTTGTTGAACTGGTTGACATAGGACGAGCCGAGATAGGTCGAGAGCGCCGCGAACACCTGGTCCGTCGTCACGTGCAGCGTCTGGGTCTTGATGCGGTCGATCTCGACGTTGAATTGCGGAACCGAGGAGCGGAACGAGGACTGGACGCGCTGCAGGGCGCTCTGGCTCTGGCCGTTGGAGACCATGGCGCCGGTGATGGCCTGGAGCTTGGCAAAATCGCTGTTGCCGTCACGCAGTTCGACCTGCATCGAGAAGCCGGCGGCGTTGCCGATGCCCTGGATCGGCGGCGGCGGCAGCACCAGCGTGCGCGCTTCCATGATGGCCGCGAGCTTGTCGTTCAGCCCGTACACCAGCGAACGCAAATCCTCGCCGGGGCCTTTGCGCGCGTCCCAGTCCTTCAGGATGATGTAGGCGACGCCGGCATTGGCAAGGCTGGCGCTGTTGTCCAGCGCGGAGATGCCGGCGATGGTGATGACTTGCTGGACTCCGGGCGTGTCCTTGATCAGCTCGCTCGCTCTGTCGAGCACCTTCTGGGTCCGTTCCAGCGCGGCACCGTCAGGCAGTTGCACGGCGGCGATCAGGTAGCCCTGGTCCTCGATCGGCAGGAAGCCGGTCGGTACCCGGGACAGCCCGTAGCCGCCGATCCCGATCAGCACCAGCGCGATCGCGACCGAGATCGTGCTGTTCCTGCACAGCACGCCGATCAGTCGGATGTAGCCGCGCTCGACGCGGTTGTAGACCGCGTTGAAGCCGCGATAGAAGAAGTTGCGCTGCTCCGGCGGCACCGTCGGCCGCAGCCAGAGAGCGCATTGCGTCGGCTTCAGCGTCGCCGCGTTGATGGCGGACAGAAGCGCGGTCGCCGCGATCACCAGCGCAAATTGCGAATAGATGCGGCCGGTGAGCCCGGCGAGGAACGACGCTGGCAAAAACACCGAGATCAACACCAGCGTGATGCCGACGATCGGCGCGAACAGCTGGTCCATCGCCTTGATCGCGGCGTCATGGCCGTTCATGCCCTGCTCGATGTTGTGGGCCGCGCCTTCCACCACGACGATGGCATCGTCGACGACGATGCCGATCGCTAGCACGATCGCGAACAGCGTCGACATGTTGATGGTGAAGCCGAGCGCGGCCATGGCGGCGAAGGCGCCGATGATGGTCACCGGCACAGTGGTCGCCGGCACCAGCATCGCGCGCCAGTCCTGCAGGAACACCAGGATCACGACCAGCACCAGCAGGCCGGCCTCGATCAGCGTCATGTAGACCTCGTGCACCGAGGCCTGCACGAATTTGGTGGTGTCGAACGGCGTGTCGTACTTCATGCCCTGCGGGAAGGCCTTGGCAAGCTCCGCCATCTTCTTCTCAACGGCCTGCTCGACCTGGAGTGCATTGGCGCCGGGCGACTGGAACACGCCGATGCCGGTGGCCGGCTGCTTGTTAAGCGAGAAGATCTGGCTGTAGGTCTGCGCGCCCAATTCGACCCAGCCGACGTCGCGCACCCGCGTGACGTCGCCGCTGGTGCCTGATTTGACAATGATGTTCTCGAACTCGGTGGTATCGTCGAGCCTGCCGTTGACGTTGAGGGTGTACTGGAACGCCTGACCCGGCGGCGTCGGCGGTGCGCCGACCTGGCCGGCGGAGACCTGCTGGCTCTGCTGCTGGATCGCCTGGATCACGTCCTGCGGCACCAGGCCCCGGACCTGCAGCTTGTTCGGATCGAGCCACACCCGCATCGAATACTGGCCGGCGCCGAACACGGTGACGTTGCCGACGCCGGGCAGGCGCGAGAGTTCGTCGCGGAGGTTGATGGTGGCGTAGTTGCTCAAATAAAGGCTGTCGAACGTCTTGTCGGGCGAGGTCAGCGTCACGAACAGCAGGATCGACGTCGACCGCTTCTGTACGGTGACGCCCTGGTTCTGCACCGACTGGGGCAATTGCGACAGCGCGCTGGAGACGCGGTTCTGCACCAGCACTTGCGCGAAGTTCAGGTCGGTGCCGATCTTGAAGGTCACGGTCAGCGTGTAGGTGCCGTCGGAGCCGCTGTAGGACTGCATGTAGAGCATGTCCTCGACGCCGTTGACCTGTTGTTCGATCGGCAAGGCAACTGTGTCGATCACGGTCTTGGCGCTGGCGCCGGGATAGCGTGTGGTGACCTGCACCGTCGGCGGCACCACGTCGGGATATTGCGCGATCGCGAGGTTGAACAGCGCGACGCCGCCGATCAGGATCATCAGCAGCGCGATGACGTTCGAGAGGACCGGCCGCTCGATGAAGAATTTTGAGATCATGGCCGGCGCTCCTACTTGCAGATCTTACTTGGCAGACGCCTGCGGCTGCTCGATCTTCGTCACCTGCGGGTCGATCTTCTGGCCCGGAATCACCCGCAGCAGTCCCGCGGTCACCACGCGGTCCTCCGGCTTCAAGCCGCTTTCGATCACGCGCAAGCCGTTGTCCACGGGACCGATCTGCACCTTGCGCTGCTCGACAACGTTGTCGCCATTGACGACGAGGAGATAGCGGCCGCCCTGATCGCTGCCGAGCGCGGTGTCGGGCACGAGCAGGGCGTCCTTCTCCTGAGTGAAGGGCACGCGAACGCGGACGAAATAGCCGGGCAGCAGCACCCGCTTGTCGTTGGGGACAAGGCCCCGCACTGCGAGCGTGCCCGTCGACTGGGTGAGGGTCGGGGCGACATAGTCAAGCTTGCCCTCATGCGGATAACCGGCCTCGGTCTGCAAACCGACTTGAATCGGAAATTGCTTCATGTCTGCGGCGGTGAGCCCGCGGCGGACGGCCTCGGCACGGATGCGCAGCACGTCCTGCTCGTTGACGGTGAAATTCACATAGATCGGGTCCATCGCGACGATGGACGCGAGTTGAGTTGGAGAGGAGACGCCGACGAGTTCGCCGACCGAGACCATGTGAGCGCTGACGATGCCGTCGAAAGGCGCGGTCACGTTGGTGTAGCCGTAGTTGACCTGGGCGAGCTTGGTGTTGGCCTCGGCCTGCTGGAGATTGGCCTGCGCGTTATCGCGCGTCGATGTCGAGGTGTCGAGCGTGGCCTGCGAGACGGCCTGGCGCTGCACCAGCTCAGCCTGCCGTTTGTAGTCGGCTTCCGCCTGCCGGACTGAGGCCTGCGCGCCGGCCTCGGCCGCCCGCGCCTGGTCGAGCTTGAGCTTGTAGGTCTCGGGCTCGATCGTGAACAGCTGGGTGCCCTGCTTGACGAAGGCGCCGTCCTGGTAGTCGATCGATTGCAGGAATCCCTGCACGCGCGCGACGAGATCGACATTCTTGATCGGCGCGGTGTTGCCGGTGGCCTCGACATAACGGGTCACCGGGCGCTGCACGGGCGCGGCGACGTCCACCTTGGGCGGCGGCGGAGCGACGAAACTGTTCTTGTCCTCGCAGCCGGCGAGCGCGGCCACGGCCATCGCGGCGGCCAGTGCCTGCCCGACATGTCTCCACGCTTCGTTGCGCCGTGCGGGAGATGCGGGATTCGCGCAGGTCATTCGGTGGCCCCCGGTTGCTGTCTGTCGAGGCGGGAGGCTACCAACAAATGCCCGGACGTGGAACACCATAGCCATGGCAGTCGTCGGCCTTGCGCTGCGGACCGCGCTGTGGCCTTTGGCAGTTTTGCCATCACAAACCGCTTTTTATCGCGCACCCGATCGACCAGAATTATGTCACAGGCCGAGCGACGGCGCGCGAAGCGGTCGGGACGAACAAGAGAAGAATACAAGAAGAAAAGGTCGGGAGATCATGACATGCCCACGTCGGTCCTTAAGTCGGTCCTTGCCGGCCTCATTCTCGCCGCGGCGGTCGTCATGCCCGCGCTAGGCGATGGACTTAAGGACGAGATCGCACCGACCGGCAAGCTGCGGGTCGCGATCGCGATCAGCCTGGCTGGCGGCGCGTTCTGGTCCACCAAGACCGGAGACGGCTATGCCGGCGTGCCGGTCGATCTCGGCAGGGAGATGGCCGGGCAACTCGGCGTGCCCGTTGAATATGTCGTGTATCAGAATTCAGGGCAGATCACTGACGCGGCATCGAACGGCAACTGGGACGTCACCTGGTTGCCCAAAGATCCTGAGCGCGAGAGCAGGATGATGTTCGGCCCGATCTACGAGGTCGCGGACGCCACCTACATCGTCAAATCAGGCTCGAACGTCACCAATTTCGCCACGCTCGATCAGGTGGGCATCAAGGTCGCGGCCGTGAACGCCACGACCACGATGCGCGGCGCGGCCGCGCATCTGAAGAATGCGAAGGTCACGGGCTATCAGACCTATGACGAGATCTTCGGCCTCCTCAGCAGCGGCCAGATCGATGCGTTTGCGCTGTCGCGCGACCAGCTCAACAAGATGGCGCAGAAGATCCCGGGCACGCGCGTGCTCGACGAGACCTTCAAGAAGACCGTCACGGCGGTCGCTGTGCCGCTCGGCCACCCCCAAGCGCTGACCTTCGTCACCAAATTCATGAACGAGGCGGTGACGAATGGCACCTTGCGCAAGGCCTATGAC
Source organism: Bradyrhizobium sp. Kon56 (assembly GCF_055807635.1). Taxonomy (NCBI): domain Bacteria; kingdom Pseudomonadati; phylum Pseudomonadota; class Alphaproteobacteria; order Hyphomicrobiales; family Nitrobacteraceae; genus Bradyrhizobium; species Bradyrhizobium sp. Kon56. The sequence continues at coordinate 172,239 of NZ_JBVVOU010000004.1, forward strand.
AGCAATGGCCTGAAGGACGCGCCGATCCGCACCGAATAGGATGGCGGCGCAGGATGACTGCGCCGCGCTCCGGCCCTACGGCTCCGCGGTGCGGATGCCCGCGGGGCTCACTTGCATCTTGAGCGTGGATGTCTTGTTCAGCGCGTTGCCATCGAACGAGAAGGCGATCAGCTCGTTTTCGACCATGCACTGGGCCACGACATATTTGGAGTCCTTGGACCACACCATGCCCTGGCACCAATGGCCGATCTTCGCTTCCGTCACCGGCGTAAGGTCAGTGCCCGAAATCTTGTAGACCTTGAGCAGGCCGAAATCGTTGAAGAACGGCGACGCCGACGGCTTGTTCGAACCGTTCATGACGGTCACGGCCACGTAGTTGCCGTCCGGGGACATCTTCACGGCTTCCGGCGTCTGCCCGACGGTGACTGTCGTGACGACGCGGATCGGTTTCGCCGTCATGTCGATCAGGCTGATCGAGTCGTTGTCGCCGCTGCTGGCGCCGACATTGCCGACGATGGCGGCGGCGCTGCCGGTGAGATCGATGTCGTAGGGGCGGATGCCCGCGGAGAGATCGCGCTTGGCGTACTCGACCTTGCTCCCGTCCACAGTCAGAAGCGAGATCTTGCTGTCTCCGTCGCGCGTGACCAGCGCGGTCGCGCCGTCATGGGAAAAGACCGCGTGGCTGGGGCCTGATTTGGCGTCGCCGAGCTGGATCTTGCCGACGGGCGCAAGCGTGCCCCCGCTGATGGTGAAGACCGAGACCGTTCCTTCGCTGCGGTTCGCAACCAGCGCCAGCGTGCCCGCGCGGTTGATCGAAACGCCGGCAGCGCCCGCGCCGGCTTGCAAGGTCGCCAGTACTTTGGGCGGCGTGGATTTCAGGTCGATGACCGAAAGCTTGTCGTCGGGCACCGTCTTGGTCGGATCCGCGGGATCGAGCTTCATCGCGCCGGTGACGAGGGCGAACGCGCCATCCGGCGCAATTGCCACGCTGGGCGGCGGTCCGACGACGCTGGCCGGGGCGGGCACCTCGCCTAGAAGTTTCAAGGCACCGTCGGTGAAGTCGATGACGCTCACCGTGTCCGGCAGTGGTTGCTTGCGCACCACGGCGCTGCCGTTCTCGAGCACCATCTTGCCGTCATTGGCCGTGACGACGATCTCGGCGTGCGCGGCGAAATTGGCGAGGCCCGCCAGGGATGTTGAGATCAAAGCACATGCGGCACGGCGCGTGCGCTTGCGAAGAGCGGCTGTCATATGTCCCCCCGAGATTTGTTCTTGTCCGGAGAAGCTAAATGCACCGGGCGCAGGACGCAATGACCAGGTGGCGAGCGTTTGCCTTTGAAGACGCCGACGGACGGCTACAAGGCGGGAGCTAGCCTCTCAGTCGCGTGCCACGCGGCGAGGCCCCTCAGCGTGGCTTGATCTCCGCGTATTTCGCCATCGCCTTCTCGAACTTCCGCTTGAACAGCCACATCGCGCCAAGGATTTCCCGGAAGCTTGCCGAGGTGCGCGCCCGGTCGGCCTGTCCGAATGCGAAGATGCTGTTGTTGCGCAGGTGCTTCATGATCGTCGGACTGGACACCCTGTAGTTCAGGAGATCGCCGGACTTGAGCGCCGCCCGCGTCGGCGTGGGAACGATCTGGATCAGCTCGAACAGCTTCATTTGGTCGATCGGGTCGGGCAGCGTCTTCACGATTCCTGGGATCTCCCGGAAAATATCCGCATGCGCGTTCATCAGGCCGTCGCGCACGTTGGTCCAGTGATTGAAGCGATGATCGGTGCCGCGGGCCCGCGCCTCCTCCTTGTCGTCGCGCGCGCTCAACCCGGGATCGGCGGCCGCGATCTCGCCCTTGATGGCGTCCCATTTCCTATGGCCGTTGCGGTCCTCGGACGGGCCGGTCTGGAAGCTGCCCATATAGGTGTTCGAGCGCCCGTTGCGGACGTTCTGCTTGCCGTTGGTCTCGGCGAAGAACAGCCCCAGACTGATCCGGCCCGCGGCTTCGGCGTGGTCAGGCGCCAACCCCTTGGCGCGTGCGATCGCGACCGCGAGATCCACCACGTCCTTGAACGGTGTCGCCGAGTTCTGCGCGCCGGCCGGCGGCGCTTCCATGATCTCGAACAGCTTTGAGTATTCGTCCACCAGCGGTTCGATGTCGGCATCGAAATAGGCCGGCGGGATCTCGAACTTGTTGGGCCTGCCGGTCCGCGACGGCATGACGTCGGTGAGATCCTTGTAAGCACTGATCACGGCGACGCGTGCCAGATAGAGCGCCTGGCCCGGCAGGTTCGGCAGCGGCTGTTTGGCGTCGATCTGGCGGCGCCGCTCGGAGAGAATCGCTTTGAAATCGCCGAGCGCACGCTCGTAGGTCGCAACCGCCTCCGATTGCCTGGCCGTGAGCGTTTGCGCCAGGCTCGGGACGAAGGTCGCAAGGATCAGCCCAAGCGCCGTTATGACTGCGGCGGCGCGATGTCGTGCTCTCATGGCCGGTTCCCTGGGCCTGTCGATTCGATGGCCAAGGGGATCGTAAGCATCGGAGGCGAGGGCTGGCGAGCGGCAAATTCCACTCGGCCCGAATTCGCGGCCTCACGCCGCTTGGTAATCCGGCGCGGAGGCGAGAAATCGCGCATAGGCGTCCGCGTCCGGCGGCCGGAAGTGGCCCGCGAGCCCGCCGCGCTTCTGCTCCTTGGCGCCGATGTCGGCCATCAGCTCGTCGAAGTGACGGTAGTGATAGGGCGCGACGCAGAGGCCGCCATAGACGCCCGCAGCCGGCCGTTCGACCCGCTTGAAGTGCAGCATCATCTCGATGTTGTCGCGCATCTGTTGCGCGGTCGGCTGGCGTGCGAGCTGTCCGTCGGCGTAACGGACCAGCCAGTTGGCGGCGAGGTCGGCGCAGAGCACGGTGCAGAACGAGGAGTTGAAACCGACGAAACCGAGCTCCGGCAGGTCGGGATTGGCGATCAGGCGATAGAGCCGGTACTGCCCATCCGCATCGACCAGCTTTGCCTGGTACGCGGCGGGCAGGAATGGCACGCCGAGCTTGTAGCCGATCGCGAGCACCGCGACATCGGCCGCCACGCGCTCGCCGCCGCTCATCACGATGGTGTCACCGTCGTAATGATCGAAGCTGCCGAACACGGCCTTGATGCGGCCGTCGGCCACCATCGGATGGAAGCCGGGTGTTGCGATCGGCACCGAGCAGTTGACTCCGTCCTCGATCCGCTCCTTCGGCACCATGTTGCATTGCTTCAGCTTGAGCTGCGCCTTCAACAGGCTTTCCAGCCCGCGCCAGTTTGCCCAGACGAACGGTGCTGCGATGCGATGCGCAAGGCGCGACATCGCGCCGATGCCCCAGCCCGGAAACATCTCCTCCTGCGCACGGATGTAGAGGATGCGCTTGAAGTTCACGAGACCGCCGATGAAATAAGGAATGCGCCAGACCGGCTCGCGCATCACGATCGTCACCTCACGCGCGCCCGCTTTCACGGCGTTCACCGCGATGTCGGTTGCCGATTTCGATCCGCCGAGCACGACGACGCGCCGTCCTTTCACCACTTGAGGATCGTTGTATTTCGATGAATGCAGGATCTGCCCGCCCTGTGCTAGAAAGCCGTCTTCGCCGGGGCAGTGCAGCTCCCGCGGCTCGTTGAACTGTCCGGTGCAGACCGCGACGAAGTCGAAATCCTCAGCTGTGCTGGCGCCGCTCTTGTCCGAGAGCGCGAGCGTCCAGCCTGGTCTGCCGTCGGCGCGTCGCGCCATGCCCGACACGCTGGTGTTGAAACGCAGCATACGGTCGAGGCCAAAAATTCGTGCGTAGTCGGCGAGGTAGGCGTGGACTTGCGATCCGGTCGGCCATTCCGGATAGGCTTCGGGCATGGCGCGGTCGGTGTAGCGGTAGAGCTCCTTCGGGCTCTGGGTCTGCACCTCCGGATAGGAGCGCGCCGGCTCCCAGACGCCGCCGAGATCGGCGCTGCGTTCAATGATGGTGACCCGGTGACCGCGGGTCGAGAACGCCTTTGCGGCGGCAAGGCCGGAGACGCCGGCGCCGATCACGCAGACATGCTTTGGGTTGACCATGGGATTGCTCGCGAGCTCGAATGTTCTGGGCACAGCAGGCCGCGTTCGGCCGCGCTGCGCGGCCGCTGGACCTGCGACGAAACAGAAATGGGAGTGGGGCGGCCGCCTAGTCGTTGGCTTCAGGCGGCAGGAAGTCGACCTCGTGCAGGGCCGAGATGCGCACGACCTCGGCGGGGTCGGCCAGATTGTGGAGCTGGTTGAACAGCGCCTCCAGCTTCTGCATCGGCGAGACCCAGAACAGCGCGCGGGCCGGCTTGTCGGACTTGTTGAAATAGCCGTGCGGGATGCCGCGCGGCAGGCGCACGAGATCGCCGGCGTTGGCCTTGACCCATTTGCCGTCGAGCTTGAGGTCGAGCGTGCCCTCCTGCACCAGGATGAATTCGTCCTGGGTCGGATGGATGTGCACTGGCACGAACTGGCCCGGCTCGCTGTTGGTCTCGAAGGCAAAGGTGGAATCGGTGACGGCCTTGGGAAAATAGACCTGGCCCAGAATATTCCAGGTCTTGCCGCCATAGCCCGTGCCGTTCGCGGTAATGCCCTTCTCGAGTGCAGTCATGGCTCGCCTCCATCGTGGATCCCGACGAGGGTGGAGCTTCGGTCAGGCGCGGGCTGCTGTCTATCCGCTAAACGAATCCGGACACGTCCTGTGCCGTGCGGCACGACGTTTTTGCGACAGGGCTCTTTCCGGGGACGGGGAACTATTATAGGTTTAAAATATTCCGTGATGCCAAGCGTGGTCGGCGATGTCCGCAGCCGAGCTGGAAATGAGCACGCCTCGATCCGCGGCCGAAAGGCTCGCGGCTTTCGCCCGCGTCACCACCGACGACGCCGACGAGGCGGCCGAGCAGGTCGGGCGCATCTTCTGCCCGCATGATCTGACGCCGATGCGGAGGTCGGGCTTCTCGGCCAGGCACAATTGTGCCGCCTTCGACGGCTTTTCCATCAACTATGTCGCCTATGGCGGATCCGTCACCATCGATCCCGGCTGCCTCGACCGCTTCTTCCTGGTGCAGATCCCGCTCGCCGGCACGGCCCGTATCCGCGCAGGTACCCGCGAACTCGACACAGCGCCGGAACGGACGGCGTCGCTGTTGTCGCCGACCATCCCGACCCGGATGATCTGGACCGAGTCGGCGCAAGCGATCCTGCTGCTCGACCGCCGCATGGTTGAGCAGCGCGCAGCGGCATTGTCGGGCAGGGCGACCCGCGCGGTCGAGTTCGACCCTACGCTCGACCTGAACGCGCCGGCCGCGCGCGGCCTCGCGGCGAAGCTCGTCGAGCTGATGATGCTCGCCGAAGGTCTCGGACCGTCCGGCAGGCTTTCACCGGTCGCGACCGCGGGCTGGCGCGAGGCGCTGCTTCATTACCTCCTCGACGGCCAGCGGCACGGCCTGTCCGACGCGATCAGAACGTTCTCGGGCCAGGGCGAGCGTCTGCCGCGCGCGCTGCACACTGCGCGGGACTGCCTCGCGGCGAATGCCTGCGACCCGCTCGACCTTGCGCACCTCGCCTGTGAGTCCGGGATCGGCATCCGCGCGCTACAGCTCGGTTTCCGCCGTCATTTCGGCGTGTCGATCTCGCAGATGCTGCTCGACATGCGCCTCGCCAATCTCCACACCCGGCTCACGCAAGCCGAGCTGGACACTTCGATCACCGAGATCGCCTTCGATCTCGGCTTCACCCATCTCGGCCGCATGGCCGGCGCCTATCGCGAAAAATTCGGCGAGACGCCGTCAGCGACGCTGCGGCGGAAGATGAGCTGATGCGCCGGCGGCTTCCCGATGTCGGTTGGGGAGCGCGCGGCGCGAAGATGCGGCATCATTTGAACATCGTCGCCTGAGTAACATCGCCCCAGCAATAACTGATCGTCGCAGTCTTTTAGCCTGTCGTTGATTGACCATTCAACCATGCCACCCGCGTTGGAATTCGCAGCGGATGGCCTAGGTCTTCCGCGACCTTGTCGCGCCATCGCGTTCAGCCGCCTGCCTGCGCAGAAAGCCTTCGAGATCGGCCTGCACGGAATAGGGCGTCGGGATCGGATCGCCCGCGTCGTCGACAGCGGTGTCGAGAGAGCGGCGCAGCATGCGCGCGAGCTCGGCCTTGCGGTAGGGCTTTGTCAGAAGCGGTGCGCCCTTGGTGGCGCGCCCCTGCGCATGCGGGGCGTCGTAGGCATAGCCCGACGTGAAGAGCACCCGCAGCGAGGGGCGCGATGCCACCATCTCGTCGGCGAGCTCTCGTCCGTTCAAGCTGCCGGCCATCACGATGTCGGTGAAAAGCAGGTCGAAGGGCGTGCCTTCGGCCGCGATGGCCAGTGCCTCGGCTGCATTGGCGGCCGGGATGACCTTGTAGCCGAGGCTTTCGAGCTGAACCGTGACGTACTGGCGGACGTCGCGGTCGTCCTCGACACAAAGAATGGTTTCCGTCCCGCCCACGACCTTGCGCTCGTCATAGCCGGTGGGGCGAAGCGTGCTCGCCTCCGCCTTCGGCAGATAGATCGTGAAAGTCGTGCCGCGTCCTTCTTCGGAAGCGACCTTGATTCCGCCACCGGACTGCTTGATGAATCCGAACACCATGCTGAGCCCGAGCCCGGTGCCCTTCCCGACGTCCTTGGTCGAGAAGAAGGGATCGAAGATCCGCTCCAGAATGGCCGGCGGAATGCCAGTTCCGGTATCGCCTATCTCGATCTCGACATAGTCGCCGGCATAGCCGGCCCCGACCGCCACGGCCTCGCGGACGCCGAACACGACGTTGCGCGTCGTCAACGTCAGTCTGCCGCCGTCCAGCATCGCGTCGCGGGCGTTGATCGCGAGGTTGAGAAGCGCCGAGCTCAATTGGCCGCGATCGACGAGGGCGAGCCAAATGTTGCCGTCGAGCCGGGTCACGATCTCGATCTTCTTGTCGAAGGTTGCCAGCAGCAGCTTTGCGAGCTCTTCGAGCAGCTCGTTGATGTCGCTCTCGGCCGGCTTGAGCGCCTGCTTGCGGGCAAAGGACAACAGGCTCGACGTCAGCGCGGCGCCGCGATCGGCGGCGTCGCTGATCAGCTTGGTGATGGTCGCGAGCGGCGGATTATCCTTCACGGCGTCGGCGAGGATCTCGATCGTGCCCGTGATCACGGTGAGCATGTTGTTGAATTCGTGCGCAATGCCGCCGGTGAGCTGACCGATCGCCTCCATCTTCTGGGCCTGGATCAGCTGCTCCTCGGCGGCGCGCTTCTGGGTGACATCCTTGACGAAATTGTTGATGAGGGTGCGCCCCCCGATGTGGAGCGCCGTGCTGGAGGCCTCGATCAGGATCTCGTCGCCGTCCCGGTGCAGCAGGGTCGCTTCGAACCGGATGCCGATCGGCGTATCCGACAATTCCGGCAGCAGCCGCATCATGCGTTGCCTGAAGCCGTCGCGCAGCGGCTCGGCGATGAGGAGATTGACGACGTCCGTGCCGAGCGCCTCCTTGCGCGTCCATCCCGTCAGGGCCTCGGCCTGAAGGCTCCATTCCAGCACGATGCCGTTCTGGTCGGTCTGAACGAAGGCATCGAGCGCGGTCTTGATGACCGCTTGCGTCATCTGTGCGCTGGCTCGCGCCTGCTCGGTCAGTAGCGCGGCGGCGCGTTTTTCCTGCGCCGTTTCGATCGCGCGCGTGCACAGACGAGCGATCAGGACCGCAATGGCGCCGCTTGCGAGCATGGCGACGATCTGGGCAATGCCGAACCCGGTTCCGGTCGCGGCATAGGAGACGAGGAGAGCCGCCGCGGTCACGATGACCTGCGCGGCCATCGCGAGTGTCAGAAGCCGCCTGAGTTTCATGGTCTCACACCAACGCGTCAGTGGCAGACCCTCGTGTCCGCCCTGTCAATGACCGGCTCCACGTGAGCTACAGATGTGAGCTACAGATTCCGCGCGGCAGCGTCGAGGGGCAATTTGCGGTGGTGCCGGGCTGGCGGCGCTTTCAACCTGCCGGCGAATCGGTCTGGCGCAGCGTCGTCACCCAGATCACGCGGGCCGTCTGCTGGGTCGGGTTGTCGAACATGTGCGGCACGATGCTCGGAAAGCGAAAGCTGTCGCCGGCGTCGAGCAGATGGGCCTGGTTGTCGAGCCACAGCCGCAGGCTGCCTGAGAGGATGTAGCCCGCCTTCTCGCCGGTGTGCTGCAGGAAGTCGGTGCCGGACGAGGCGCCGGGATTGAGCGTGAGCTCGTAGAGTTCGAGCTGGCCCTTGTCTGCCGGCGTCAGCGCTTCCTTGACGACGCCGCTGGCGGTGAGCCGCAGCAGGCGCCGGCTGTTCTTGCGGACGATGTAGCGCTGCACGTCGCCGGGATCGGTGGTCTCGAAGAAATAGGAGATGGGAACGTCGAGCGCGATGCTGAGCAGGCGCAACGTGCGTATCGACGGCATGGCACGCGCGCGTTCGAGCTGGCTGATCATGCCGTTAGAGAGGCCGGTCTTATTGGCGACGTCCTGGATCGACAGGCCCGCACGCTGCCGCAGCAGCCGCACGGTCTCGCCCAGGCGCTGGTCGACGGCATCGTCGGCCTCGGTCGCCGGGGCATCCTTCGGATCGTTGATCTCGCCGCGACCATCCATGTCGCTCTCCCGTGCATCATCTCAACCCCGGACAACGACGGTCCGGAGCTTCAGTCGGAGTGAAAAGGTCGCGCATTCTAGCAATATGATTGACAGCTGTATTTAGTCGTGATGAACTTTTGATAGAAAAATTTAGAAGCACTAAAGCCCACTCCTGTCCCTTTGCCGGGGTCTCGGGGCGCGGGAGACGGTGCCGCGTGCGACAACGGAGAGTGGTCATGGCGGACGACACCGGGAAGTTCGGCGTTGGGGCACTGCATCTCGGCAATCCGAATCGCCGTCAGATCTTTCAGCTCGGGGCGGGCGCCGCGGCGGGATGGACGCTATCGGGCAACGCATTTGCGCAGACAGAACGCCCGACCAATCCGCCGGACAAGCCGCGCGGGCAGGTGATCGCGGCGCTGTCGCAGGAGCCGACGGTCTTTCATCCCCTGATGCCGGGCATCGAAGTCGATCAGGGCATCTGGTGGCAGGTGTTCTCGCCGCTCTGGTTCATCGATCCCGACGGCAAGTTCGTTCCCGACCTCGCCCGCGAAGTCCCGACGGTCGAGAATGGCGGCCTCTCGGCCGACGGCCTGACCTGGAAGATCAAGCTCCGCAGCGACGTGAAATGGCACGACGGCACGCCGTTCACGGCCGAGGACGTGAAGTTCTCGCTTGAGCTGATCAACAACCCCGATTTTCGCGCGCGCAGCCGCGTCGGCCATAGTCTCGTCAAGGACATCAAGATCGTCGCGCCCGACGAGATTCACTGGCGCATGGAAGCTCCCTATTCGCCCTATATGTCGATCTTGGGATCGCTGACCTTCATCGTGCCCAAGCACATCCTGGAGAAGGTGACCGATCCGAACGCCTCGCCGTTCCACAATGCGCCTGTCGGCACCGGACCGTTCCGCTGGGGCGAGCGCGTGCCGGGCGACCACATTCAGTTGAATGCCCATACCGGCTATCACGCCAAGGGACCCTACGTTGAGCGCGTGGTGTTCAAATACATTCCAGACCTGACCGTGCTCTACACCCAGTTCCGCACCGGCCAGGTCGATTACACCGGCCTGCAAGGCATTCTGCCGAACTTCGTGCAGGAAGCGAAGACGCTGAAGGGCCGCAAGATCTTCGTCTCATCCACGTCGTCGGTGGAGCACATCGCGCCCAATCTGGAGTTCGGCGCGTTGGCGGACCGCACGGTGCGCGAGGCGCTGTATCTCGCGATCAACAAGCAGGCGATCATCGACGCGCTGAACTACGGCTTGCCGACGCAGACCGAAAGCTTCGTGCCGCAACAGGCCTGGTCGTTCCAGCAGGGACTGCCGCAGCACAAATACGATCCGGCCAAGGCCAACACGCTGCTCGATGCGGCCGGTTGGGTCCGCGGCGCCGGCGGCGTGCGCGAGAAAGGCGGCGTCAAGCTCGAATTCACCAATTCAACGACGTCGGGCAATGCGGTGCGTGAGCAGACCCAGCAGCTGCTGATCCAGGACTGGCGCGCGATCGGTGCCGCGATGCGCGTCAACAACATGCCGGCCGCCGTGATCTGGGGCGACTTCTGGCAGCAATCGAAATTCAATTCGGTGATCGTGGGAGTGAATTTCATGCTCGGCAGCGACCCCGACGTGACGCCCCGCTTCGGCTCCGGCGCCATTCCTGCCAAAGGTGGCCGCGGCTACAACACCTATCAGTATCGCAACCCGGAGGCGGATCGGCTTCTCGCCGAAGGTGCCAAGCAGTTCGATCTGGCGCAGCGCAAGACGACCTATGGCGCTCTGCAAAAGCTCATCCGCGACGACCTCGCGATCCTGCCGCTGTTCCAGGGCTTCATCGCCGAAGGTGTGAAGGAAGGGCTGCAAGGCTTCCGTCCCAACATCAACATGTCGATCAACTGCTGGAACATTCGCGAATGGTATTGGGCCTGATGGTTCAGGCGCGCGAGATCGCCTGAGATGGCCCGTTACGTCGCCAATCGCCTGGCGCAGGCGATCATGCTGCTGGTGATCGTGTCCGCGATCGGCTTCGCCATCCTGCATCTGGCGCCCGGCGGTCCGCTCTCGCAATTCGCGGCGTCCGCGCAGATGACGCAGGAGGATCTCGACCGCGTCACGCGGCAGCTCGGCCTCGATCGTTCGCTGCCGATCCAGTATCTCGATTGGTTCGGCCGGATGCTGAGGGGCGATTGGGGCCGCTCGTATCGTGACGGCGAGGCGGTGCTGGCGGTGATCTCGTCGCATCTCGGCGCCACGCTGGAACTGATGGCGACTGCGACCATCATCGCGGTGCTGCTCGGCTGCTGGATTGGCGTGCTCGGTGCGCTGCGCCGCTATTCGCTGTTCGATTCGCTCGCAACCGTCGGCGCCATGATCGCATTGTCGATCCCGACCTTCTGGTTCGGCCTCGTCACCATCTATGTGTTCTCGGTGAAGCTCGGCTGGCTGCCGGCCGGCAACCGGCAGACCGTCGGCGATGGCTCCCTGCTCGATCTGCTCCATCATCTCATTGCGCCGGCGCTGGTGCTGGCGCTGGTGGAGACCGCGATGTGGGGCCGCTTCATGCGCTCCTCGATGCTCGAAGTCATCAACCAGGACTACATTCGCACCGCGCGCGCCAAGGGCATGCCGGAATGGCGAATCCTTACGGTTCACGCCTTGCGTAACGCGCTGCTGCCGATGATCACGGTGGGCGGCCTTCAGTTTCCGACGCTGCTCGGTGGTGCGCTGGTCGCTGAAACCGTGTTCACCTGGCCCGGCATGGGCCGGCTGTTCCTCGATTCCATCGGATATCGCGACTATCCCGTGGTGATGGGCATTCTGATGTTCTCGGCGATCATGGTGCTGATCGGGTCGCTGCTGGCCGACATCCTCTATGCGGTCGTCGATCCGCGCATCCGGGTGGGCTAGGGATGACGACCGTAGACTTGTCCAGCGCTCAACCCGCACCCGGCCAGGCCGCGTGGCGGCGATTTCGTCGGCACCGGCTTGCACTTGCAGGCGCGGTGATCATTCTCGTCCTTGTTCTCGGTTCGGCATTCGGCCCGTACCTCCTGCCGTTCGACGACACCTACATCGATATCATGAAGCGGTTCGCACCGCCGCTGTCGGGCGCGCACATCCTCGGCACCGACGAACTCGGCCGCGACGTGCTGGCGCGGCTGATGATGGGCGCGCGCGTCTCGCTGTCGATCGGCTTCGTCGCGATGGTGATGGCGATGGCGGTGGGCATCGTCGTCGGGGCCTTCGCCGGCTTCTATGGCGGCGTGGTCGGCGCGGTGCTGATGCGGCTCGTCGATGCCATGCTCTGCTTTCCGACCATCTTCCTGCTGCTTGCGCTCGCGGCGCTCATCGAGCCCGGCTTCATCACCACCACCGTGCTGATCGCGGCAACCGCCTGGATGTGGGTGGCCCGCGTCGTCGAGGCCCAGGTGCGCTCGCTGCGGGAGCGCGAGTTTGCGGTTGCTGCACTCGCGTTCGGCTCGTCGAATCTGCGGATCATGTTCCGCGAGCTCGTACCCAATGCGATCGCGCCGATCGTGGTGGCGGCGACGCTGAACGTGGCCAAGGCCATTCTGCTCGAATCCTATCTCAGCTATCTCGGTTACGGCATCCAACCGCCGGCCGCGAGCCTCGGCAACATGCTCAATAACGCGCAGATCTATCTCACCAGCGCGCCCTGGCTCGCGATTGCACCGGGCCTCGCCATCACGCTTGCGGTGACGAGCTTCAACTTCCTCGGCGACGGCCTGCGCGACGCGCTCGATCCGCGGATGAACATCCCATGATCTGCAAACTAGCGACGAGCCGAGCTGTCTCGATCGAACTGAATATCTGGAGTTTCCCATGTCCCCGCCGCTCACCCGCATAAACAGTGACGAGCGCCTGCCAGCGCAGGTGGATGTCGTCGTCATCGGCGGCGGCGTCATTGGCGTCTCCGCGGCCTATCATCTCGCAAAGAAGGGCCTCTCCGTCGCCTTGGTCGAGAAGGGCCATGTCGGCGGCGAGCAGTCGAGCCGCAATTGGGGCTGGTGCCGCCAGCAGGGCCGCGCGCGTGAGGAGATCCCGCTGGCCCGCGAGGCGCTGCGGCTGTGGGAAGACATGCAAAACGATGCCGGCGTCGATGCCGGCTTCCGCCGTACCGGCGTGCTGTTCCTGACCAAGAGCAAGGACGAGCTCGCCAGCTGGGAGCGATGGGCCGCAACGGCGCGCGAGATGCAGGTTCACTCGACCGTGCTGACGCCGGCGGAGGTCGCCGAGCGCCTGCCCGGCAATGCCGAGACATGGGTTGGCGGATTGCACACGCCGAGCGACGGGCGCGCCGAGCCCTCAATGGCCGTGCCGGCGCTTGCGACCGCCGCGCGAAAGCACGGCGTCACGATTCATCAGGGCTGCGCCGCGCGTGGGTTGGAGACGCAAGGTGGACGGGTGAGCGCCGTCGTCACCGAGAAGGGCACCGTTCGCACGCAATCGGTGCTGCTGTCCGGCGGCGCCTGGTCGTCGCTATTCTGCCGTCGCCACGGCATCGAGCTGCCGATCGGCCTCGTCAATGCGACCGCGTGCCGGACCACGCCGGGGCCGGAGATCACCTCCGGTGCGCTCGGCACCGATTTCTATTGCATCCGCCGCCGCCTCGACGGCGGCTTTACCCTGGCGCTACGCAACCGCGGCACGGTCGAACTGTCGCCTGATCTGTTCCGGTACGCGCGAACTTTCTGGCCGACCTATCTGCATCGCAAGAACGGGTTGAAACTGTCGTTCGGCAAATCCTTCTTCGACCAGCTCATGCGCGGCACGAACTGGAGCTTGGACAAGCCGTCGCCATTCGAGACCGAGCGGGTGCGCGATCCCGCGCCTGACATGTCGCTGGTCAATGCCGCGCTGGCTTCGCTGATCAAGTCGAACCCTGAATTGAAGGACATCGAGATCGCGGAAGCCTGGGGCGGGACGATCGACTGCACGCCGGATACCATTCCGGTCATCTCGCCGGTCGATGCCATGCCTGGCTTCTTCCTTGCCACCGGCTTCTCCGGCCACGGCTTTGGCATCGGTCCTGCGGCCGGCAAGCTCGCGGCGGACATCGTGACGGGCGCGACGCCGCTGGTCGATCCCGCGGCCTACAGCCACAAGCGCCTGATCGACGGCCGCCGGCTCGCGCCGGTCAGCCCGTTCTGAGAGTTTTGGCGGCATGACGGTTCTCTACAAGGCCAACATGGTTCGGGGCGCTGAATGGGCGGGCTTCTTCGCCGAGCGCGCGCCCGATGTGCCATTCCGGCTCTGGCCCGACATCGGCGATCCCGCCGACATCCGCTATCTCGTGGCGTGGGTGCCGCCCGACGACATCGCGACGACTTTCCCAAATCTCGAGCTGGTCTTCTCGGTCGGTGCGGGTGTCGATCAGTTCGACGCGAAAAAACTTCCAGCGCACATTCCGCTCGTTCGCATGCTGGAGCCTGGCATCGCCGAGACCATGGTCGAATACGTCACCATGGCGGTGCTCGCCCTGCATCGCGATCTCCTGCACTTCATCGCCCAGCAGAAGGCGCAGGTCTGGCGCGAGATCCGGATCACGCCGGCGAAGCGGCGGCGCGTCGGCGTGATGGGTCTCGGCCAACTCGGCCAGGCCGTGCTCGAACGCCTCACGGCTTTCGACTTTCCACTACTCGGCTGGAACCGATCGATGCGCGAGATCGACGGCGTCACCTGTTATACGGGCATGGGGACGTTGCCGGATTTCCTTGCGCAGACCGACATTCTCGTCTGCCTGTTGCCTCTGACGGATGAGACCCGCGGCATCCTCAATGCGGACTTGTTCGCGCGCCTGCCGCGCGGCGCGTCGCTCGTCAACGTCGGGCGTGGCCCGCATCTGGTCGAAGCCGACTTTCTCGCGGCGCTCGACAGCGGCGCGTTGTCGGGTGCTGTCCTCGATGTCGCCGAGCCGGAGCCGCTGTCTGCGGGTCACCCTTTCTGGAGCCATCCGCGCATCCTGGTCACGCCGCACAATGCCAGCATGACGACGCCGGATACGGCGGTCGATTTCGTGCTGGATGTGATTGCGCGCCACCGCCGCGGTGAAGAATTGCCGGGGCGTGTCGATCGTAGTCGCGGCTATTAGGACACTGGCATGAGCATGGGCGCAAGCGGAGCTGATCAAATCGCTGCCAACGCGCAGTCGCCGGTGCTGTCGGTTTCCGGCCTGACGACGTCCTTCCTGCGTGAGCGGCGATGGATTCCCGTCGTCTGCGACGTGTCGTTCGATATTGCCTCGCGGGAAACCGTGGCGATCGTCGGCGAGTCCGGTTCGGGCAAGAGCGTCACTGCGCTCTCGATCATGCGGCTCATTCCGAAGGAGAACGGCCGCGTCGAAGGCAGCGTCCGGCTTGCCGGTCGCGACCTGCTGACGCTGCCCGAAGCGAGCATGAAGGATGTTCGTGGCAACGAAATCGCCATGATCTTCCAGGAGCCAATGACGAGCCTCAATCCGGTGCTGACCATCGGCTTCCAGATTGCGGAAGCACTGATCCAGCACCGCGGCCTGTCGCGCGCGGCGGCGGAGGTCGAGACCATATGCCTGCTCGACCGCGTGCGGATACCTGCGGCGAAATCGCGCTTCCACGAGCATCCGCATCGCTTCTCCGGCGGCATGCGCCAGCGCGTAATGATCGCGATGGCGCTGGCCTGCAAGCCGAGGCTGCTGATCGCAGACGAGCCGACCACCGCGCTCGACGTCACGATCCAGGCCCAGATCCTGGAGCTTCTGAAGGAGCTTCAGCAGGAAGAGGAGATGTCGATCCTCTTCATCACCCACGACATGGGGGTGGTGGCCGAGATCGCGGACCGCACCGTGGTGATGTATGGCGGCCAGGCAGTGGAAACCGATGCGACCGCGCGCATCTTTGCTTCACCCTCGCATCCTTATACCCGCTCGCTGCTCGCGGCCGTGCCACGCCTCGGCTCGATGGACGGGCGGACGCGGCCGATGCGTTTTCCGACCGTCGACAAGGTGACGGGGACCTCTGACGAGCCGGCGGAGACGCCCGATACGGTCTCGATTGCCGAGCGACCGCTGCTCGAGGTCTCCAACCTCACGACGCGCTTTCCAATCCGCTCGGGCCTGTTCGGCAAGGTCTCGGGCCGCGTCCATGCGGTCGAGAACATCTCCTTCACCTTGCGCGCCGGGGAGACGCTGGCGCTGGTCGGCGAATCCGGCTGCGGCAAGTCGACGACGGGCCGCTCCATTCTCAAGCTGACGGAGCCGGACAGCGGCACCGTTCTGGTGGACGGGCAGGATGTGCTGGCGATGAATGCCCGCACCTTGCGTGACTTTCGCAAGCAGATGCAGATCGTGTTCCAGGATCCGTTCGCGAGCCTCAACCCGCGCATGTCGGTGGGAACGGCGATTGCGGCCCCATTGCTCGCCAACGGGCTCGTCACGGCGTCGCAGGCACGGGAGAAGGTCGCCGACCTGCTTGTCCGCGTTGGTCTCACCGCCGACATGGCCGCGCGCTTTCCGCACGAATTCTCCGGTGGCCAGCGCCAGCGCATCTGCATTGCCCGCGCGCTCGCGCTCGGACCGAAGCTGATCGTCGCGGACGAAGCGGTCTCGGCGCTCGACGTTTCGGTCAAGGCGCAGGTCGTCAATCTGATGCTGGACCTTCAGGCCAGCATGGGACTTGCCTATCTCTTCATTTCCCACGATATCGCGGTGGTCGAGCGCATGAGCCATCGCGTCGCGGTGATGTATCTCGGCGAGATCGTCGAAACCGGTCCACGCGCGGCCCTGTTCGGAAATCCGCAGCATCCCTATACGAAGAAGCTGATGGCGGCCGTGCCAGTGCCCGATCCAGCGCGCCGCGGCACCAGGCGCGAGGCCACGAATGACGAGATCAGAAGCCCGGTGCGCGCGCCCGATTACCAGCCGCCCGTGCGTCAATTTCGTGAGGTGTCGCCGGGCCATGTCGTCCAGCTCTGGGGCGAGGAATGGTCCAACTGACGTGCGCAGGCCGCAAATTATTTCCAAAATGCACGATGAAGTCGCCCCGCGATCTGCCGGGCAGGTCAACGGTGGTGTCCTTCGCGACGCCAGGCCGGTGACATCACGCTGAAATCACAATGAAATCATCGCGGCACGGCCCGGTGCGACGGCTGGCCGCGCCAGCTTCGTGTTATGCGCTGCAGCTGGACCGTCGGCCGGCGATCTCCGATAATGCGCGGATCTCGGGAAGGCCGGCGAAGACGTGCCTTTACGGATGGATTTACTAGAATGACACAAGCAGGCGTCTACGGGCAGAGGCTCGGGCAGGGCCTTCGCTCCAAGCAAGCACCGGTCCTGATCACGCGTTCGCTGCACAGCGCCGAGCTCGCGGTCACCGAAGTCCGCAACGACGATCCGACACCGGATATTTCCGGATCGCTGGCTGCGGAAGATGCCTATCTCCTCAGCCTGAAACTCCGCGACTATCCGGATTGCGAATGCTGGGAGGAGGGCCGCTGTGTCACCAAGGCGGATGTTCGCGCAGGTGCGACTTATCTGTACGACCTCAAGCGTGACCCGCGCTATGTGATCGACAAGCCGTTTCACTCGCTCTTCTTCTATTTGCCGCGCTCGGCGCTCAACAGCGTTGCCAGGCAACCGGGCGGGCCGCGCGTAGGCGAGCTCAGCTACGAGCCCGGTGTCGGTCATGACGACGAGGTCGTTCGACATGTCGGTGCCTCGTTGCGGCAAGGACTGTGTCGGCCCGACGAGACCAACCAGCTTTTCGTCGATCACATGATGCTCGCGCTCACCGCCCATGTCGCCCAGACCTATGGTGGGCTGAAGCCGGCCGCGGAACCGAGCCGCGGCGGTCTCGCGCCATGGCAGGTGAAGCGTGCGTGTGACCGGCTCGATTCCGATCTCTCGGGCAAGATCGCGCTGCAGCTGATCGCGACCGAGCTTGGCCTGTCAGTCAGCCACTTCTCACGCGCATTCCGGATCTCCACCGGCCTGCCGCCGCATCAATGGCTGCTCCAACAGCGCGTCAAGGCGGCCAAGCAACTGATGACAGTCCGCGACCTGCCGTTATCCGAGATTGCCATCTCGGCCGGATTTGCCAATCAGAGCCATTTCACGCGGGTGTTCTCGTCCATCGTCGGCGTCAGTCCGGGCGCATGGCGCCGAGAAACGGATGGTGGACGGGACAAGACTTGAAGTTACCGACGCTTCGCCAGCGAGATCGTGTAGGCCGTGCGGCGCGCCGCAAAAATCTCGTCCGGCGGATGGCCGATGCCGTCGGCAAGATTGGCTGGATTGAAGATGGAGCCGTCGCAGGCCGCGTTGGCTTCGAGGCTGGTGATGACGATCGTCCCCAGCCGCACCTGCTCACGGTTGTCCTCGTCCGGCCATCGCAGGGTCACGTCCATAGTGGGATCGCCGGGACGGTCGAGCAAGGCCATCACGTTGAATCGGACGTCGCCGGCTACGATCCTCCGCGCGAGATCGTCATGCAGGAAATCGGCCGACTTCGCCCTCGCTTCGTCCTCGCTCAAGGTGACGTCGCCGCCGACCGGCGAGACCTTGAACTTGATGAAGCGGGTCTCATCCTTCGCGTTCGTCGCGGGAAAGGAGTGCACGCCCCAATAGGTCGTGCCGGCAAAGCTGCCGGGCAGCCGGCGTGCCGCGACGTAATTCGCCTGGTTCAGTGTTTCAGGATTGGCTGCCGAAAAGGCCCGGACCTTCTCGATGTCAGGCTTGCCGTCCGCACCCGGAATGCGCGCCTCGAGGAAGGCGAGCATCTGGTCGAGCGTCCGTGCAAAATGCACCGGAGCGGTTTCCGTCAGGATGTCCGAGCGATGGGCGTCGTCGCCCAGCCTGAAGCTGAAGCCGCGCAGCACGAGGTTGTTGGTGTCGGTCACCCCGGGATTGCCGCCGCCGACGGAGAAGCGCGCCAGCACGCGCGACGGTTTTGTGAAGCTCAGCGATCGCGTAATCTCTGCCGCGCGGTCGGACGGGGCATAGGTCCCGCGCACACATCGACCCTTGGCGAAGCTCGCGCGCACCTTCGGCGGATTGCCTGCGACCGCCTTCAATGCATCGACGACCGCGGCGGGTGTTGCAGCGGGGGTGGGAAGTTCGGACATGGCTTGGCCTCCGGCAAAAGCGGCATGTCCGTGTGTTAGGGCTGGCGGAGCGCCGGCGTCTTTCCTAAAGCCGCGCTGCCTTGTCCGATCCTGCTGATTGCTTGCTCGCGCTTCAGGAATTCACGTGCACGAAACACGGTATGAGGGGATAGATCTGATGTCGGCGAGACGCGGGACAACTTGTTTACTGATTCAGCTCCCGTGCTCCCGTGCTCCCGGGTCTCGCGACGATGCAGACTTGTCCTCCGGAAATTGTGATCGGATAGAGCGACGGGGAACCGCGTTATGTGAACCGTCTCATATTTCATCACTCTCTTTCGAGCTATCACTCCCGCAAGAAATTGCCGCACCCGGACCTAACTGACCGACACGGGTGAGATGCAATGCCTGCGTAGCCGCGTGCTCGCAGCTTTGGATTGGCTCTCGTCTTGCTCACGAGCAAGCCAGCCCCATCACTCAGCACAGATTTTTCAGAAATTGGAATCAAGGCAATCGCAAAACGCGTCCACGAGGCTGCCTCTATTCGGGGTCGGCCGGTAGGCCGCTACTTACCTAAGAAGGAGACCCCCAATGAAAATTAGTGATGCAGTTTCCAGCGCATTTTCCCTAACGAGGGGCTCCGGCAATCTTCGGATCGCTCGTTCCGGTCTGATCAGGTCGGCCCATCTTCTTGAAAGAATTGGGCTCGCAGCCGTTGGGGCCTCCTGTGGCCTCTATGTGGGTGCGACCCTGTTGCGTGAGAAAGGCGGACTGTTTGAAAGCGGCTGGATCGTGCTGATAACGATGCTCTATGGAGCTCTCAGCTATTATGTCGGAATTGATTTGTCTCGCAGTGTCGCGCGGAAGTCGATCTCGAGCAACTCGGAAGAGTGGAATGGTTCCGAGCCGGCTGAGATCATGAGTGCGGCTGGAACGTTCGGCGCCGCGATTGCCGCAACTCTGTCCGTCAGCATCCTTGTCCTTGATCAAAACCCAGCCAATGGCCTGATAACCTTTGTTGCCGGCTGTTGGGTGGTTGGTTCCTCGCTCCAAGTTGCGGCGGGCATGATGGCTCGCAACTACGAAGCGCGCATGGACAAGCAATGAAGGAATTGTCCTCACGCAAGAACGTCTGCTTGGCGTCATGACGAGTGCACAAGCCGCAGTGTTGGATTCGATTTCAGGTCCGGAGTGAGTAGTGACCACTCATCGCAACCTCTGTCGTCCAACGCTGCGGGAAGACGATTTTTGGTAGCGCAGTCGTTCGCATCGGGCGGCGACCCGGCTTGGAAGCCGTGTCGGTACTGAGTAACCTAAATTATCGCACAACAAACAAGACGTGCCATCATGGCGGTGTTGGGATATCGTCCCCGCGCCGTGGTCCAAAATCCTGCTAACCGCCAACCACACGATCGGTGGAGCCAATGCAGATTGCGGAGTGGCTCGAGAAACTGGGGCTTGGGCAATACGCAGAGCGTTTTGCCCAGAATGGAATCGACGTGGGCGTCCTCCCCGAACTGATGGACGAGGACTTTGAAAAGCTCGGAGTCCTGCTAGGCCATCGCCGCAAAATGCTGCGTGCTATTGCCGACCTCGATCCAGCCGCGTTGATCGCATCGCCGACCCCTCCTCAGGACGCCGAGCGGCGCCACCTCACCGTTATGTTTTGCGATCTGGTCGGCTCGACCGCGCTCTCGGCGCGTCTCGATCCCGAGGATATGTGGGAAGTGATCCGGGCCTACCGCGCCGCCTGCGCGAGCGTCATTGCCGCTTATGACGGCAGGATAGCCAGGTTCGTTGGCGACGGAATACTCGTCTATTTCGGCTATCCTCGCGCGCATGAGGATGATGCGGAGCGCGCAGTACGAGCTGCCCTCGACACTATCTCCGCAATTGGGCAGCTCAAAACGGGCGCCGACGAACGGGTTGAACTGCGCATCGCAATTGCGACAGGGCTTGTGGTGGTCGGTGACCTCATCAGTGGAGATGCATCAGAGGAGCAGGCAACCGTCGGCGACACACCAAACCTCGCCGCTCGGCTCCAGAGCCTGGCGGAACCGGGCGCGGTCGTCGTTGCTTCGTCGACGCGCCGGCTGCTTGGTGATCTCTTCACGTTTCGCAATCTCGGCCGCCGTGAGGTCAAGGGGATAGCCGAACCAATCGCAGTCTGGGCGGTGGAGGGGGCGATCGCATCCGAGAGTCGCTTCGAGGCGGTCCGCGCGGTACGCTCGATCGGTTTTGTCGGCCGCAGGGACGAGATCGAGTTCACTCTCTCGCGCCAGCGGCTGGCATGGCAGGGGCAGGGCCAGATGGTATTGATTTCTGGCGAAGCGGGCATCGGCAAGTCGCGCATTGTCGCAACCCTGTCCGAAAGCCCCTCGTTGGGGGCGCACCGCCGGGTGCGATATCAGTGTTCGCCCTACCATACCAACAGTGTGCTCCATCCCTTTGTCGCGCAGCTCGAGCGCGCCGCCGGCATCCGGTCGCACGACACGCCTGGGCAAAAGCTCGACAAGCTCGAGGCAATGCTGTCGCTTGGAACACAGCAGGTCGCCCAAGCGACACCGCTCATTGCGGCTCTCCTTTCGATTCCCACCGGCGACCATTGTCCGCCGCTGGCTTTGAGCCCGGCGCAGCAGCGGCGACAGACATTTGCCGCCCTTCTGGATCAGCTTGAGGGGTTGGCGCGAGAGCAACCCCTGCTGATTATCTGCGAGGATATGCATTGGGCCGATGCCACGACACTTGAACTGTTCGATCTCGCGGTCGATCGTATCAGAGGACTGCCGATACTCGTGCTCATGACATCCCGGCCAGAGTTCGAGCCCTCCTGGTCGGGCCTTGCCAACGTCAGTCTGTTGCGGCTCGACCGACTCGATCGGCGGGACTCGCGCGCGCTGGTCGAACAGGTGGCCGTTGGTCGCCAGCTGCCACGCGAGATGATGAAGCAGATCATCGATAGGACGGATGGCATCCCACTATTCGTCGAGGAATTGACCAAGATGGTGCTGGAGTCCGGGCTACTCCTCGAAGATGCCGGGCGCTATCGTCTCGATAATCCGCTCCCGCCGCTCGCTATTCCCGCGACGCTGCAGGATTCGCTGATGGCGCGGCTTGACCGGCTGGCCCCCGTCAAGGAGTTAGCGCAGATAGGCGCCGCCATCGGTCGCGACTTTTCATACGCGCTGCTGAGATATGTGGCGGGACGCGATGATCTGACGCTGAGCGCTGCGCTAGCGCAACTCGAAGAGGCCGAACTGCTGGTGCGTCGCGGGGCTCCGCCCGAAGCAAACTATAGTTTCAAGCACGCCCTCGTTCAGGAAGCGGCCTACGAGAGCCTGCTCAAGAGCAAACGGCAGGTGCTTCACAAGCGCATCGGCGATGTCCTGCGCGAGAAGTTTC
Organism: Bradyrhizobium sp. Kon56; assembly: GCF_055807635.1. NCBI lineage: Bacteria > Pseudomonadati > Pseudomonadota > Alphaproteobacteria > Hyphomicrobiales > Nitrobacteraceae > Bradyrhizobium > Bradyrhizobium sp. Kon56. The sequence goes on from NZ_JBVVOU010000004.1 coordinate 194,364, forward strand.
CAGTCGTCGCCGAGACTGAGCCGGAAGTTCTGGCACACCACTTCACTGAGGCGGGGCTGAACGAGGTCGCCCTCGAATGGTGGCGCAAGGCGGGCCTGCAGGCGCTGAAACGCTCCGCTTATTCCGAGGCGATTGCACATCTCGGCAAGGCGATTGCCATCGCCGATGACCTGCCCGATGAGCACGACCGGATGATGGGTAGGCTACATCTTCAAATCGCATATGGCCGTGCATTACGGGGCAGCCTCGGGCACAGCGCTCCCGAAACGGTCGCCGCATGGACGCGCGCCCGACAGTTCGCAGCCGACATCAATGATCCGGTTGAACTTGCGCCGGTCCATTCGGGTCTCTTCAATGCCTGCCTGACACACGGCGAACTCGCGCCGATGCAGGCGCTGGTGGATGCCATCGTGAACGCCGCTGACCGGCGACCGGCCTCACCGGTGGCCGCCGTCGTTGCACATTGGACGGGCGGGGTTACCTGCTGGTTCGGGGGCGACTACTTGAACGCGAGATTACATCTTGAGAAGGCACTAGAGATCTATGGTGACGAGCCGGATCCCGCGACGTTCAGGGGCTCGGCGCTGGATCTCCCATTCGTGATCATGAGGTTTCTTGCCCTGGTGCTTTGGCCCCTTGGCAGGATCGCCCGCGCACGCCGCCTCGCCGCGGAAGCGATAAGGGCTTCCGGAGAAAAACGGGCGCTTTCTCAGGCCAATGCGCTTGTTCATCGAGCTGTGTTCGACGGACTATGCGGGGGCATGTTGCAGCAAACAGAGACGATCCTGGCGCTTGGTCTCGCTCGCGACCACACGATGCCGCTGTATGTGGCCGCCGGCACTTACCTGAATGGCCTGGCCAAGTGGCGCGCTGGCGACGGAATGGCCGGGCTAACGGAAATGCGTCGCGGCTGGACCTTGCTGCACGAGAATGACTGCTACCTCTGTGAGCCGTTTTGGGGGATGCATGTCGCCATGGCGGATGCAGAGTCGGGCCAACTCGAAAACGGGCTGGAAATCTTGAGCGGATTGATCGCATGGGCGGGGCAATCCGGTCAGCATTGGCTTGATGCCGAGCTGCATCGCGTCTACGGGGAGCTTTTGTTGCGTCATGATCCTTCGGACCTAGCCAGGGCCGAAACTGCGCTAAGCCGAGCGCTTGAAATCGCACGGCACCAACGGGTGAAGACTTTCGAGCTGCGCAGCGCCATTGGACTTGCACGCCTGCATAAGACAAATGGCGGAGCGGGCGCGGTATCCGAGGTGCTCGCTCCCGTGCTCGCTGAATTCGATGCGGAGCGCAATCTTCCCGAAGTCGTTGAAGCCAGAGAGCTGCTCAAGCAAGTGCATTAGGCACGTGCGGTTTGTTTAGCTAGCCGTTTGGTCAGGAGAGACGTCTCGATCCTGACCCATCTCCGGTCGCCTCACTGCAATTGCGCGTTGAGGTTCGCACGTGACGTACGGGCCAGGGGCTGACGGGTTACGAATTCACGTGCACGAAATCCCGCAAGAGCGGGTAGATCTCGTTGTTCCAGCGTTTGCCCGAGAACACGCCGTAATGGCCGACGCCGGCCTGCATGTGGTGGACGCGGCGGTAGGCGCGTACGCCGGTGCAGAGGTCTTGCGCGGCCAGCGTCTGGCCGATCGAGCAGATGTCGTCCTTCTCGCCCTCGACCGTCATCAGCCCCATGCGGCTGACGGCCTTGGTGTTCACCGGACGTCCCCGATGCATCAGCTTGCCCTGGGGCAGAAGATGCTCCTGGAACACGTCTCGCACGGTCTCGATGTAGAATTCCGCGGGCAGGTCCATCACGGCGAAATATTCGTCGTAGAAGGTCTTGATGCTGGCCGCCTTCTCCTTCTCGCCCTTGGCGATGTGATCGGCGAGATCGATGTGCTGCTTGATATGGCGCTCGAGATTCATCGAGACGAAGGCGGTGAGCTGCACGAAGCCGGGATAGACTTTCCGCAGGGCACCGCGGCACTGCATCGGCACGTAGTTGATCAGGTTCTGCTCGAACCAGTCGATTGGCCTGCTCTTGGCGAATTCGTTGACCCTCGTCGGCTGGATGCGCGTGTCGATCGGGCCGGCCATCAGCGTCAGCGTCGCCGGCCGCGAAGGATGGTTGCCCTCGCACATGATCGCGGCGGCCGCGAGTGCGGAGACCGAGGGCTGGCAGATCGCGACCATATGCGGGCGGGGGCCTAATTGGCCGAGGAAGTCGATGAGATGCTCGGTGTAGTCGTCGAGCCCGAAACGGCCCTCGCTGCGGGGAATGTCGCGTGGATTGTGCCAGTCGGTGATGTAGACGTCGTGATCCTGCAGCAGCGTCTTCACGGTGCCGCGCAGCAGCGTCGAAAAATGGCCGGACATCGGCGCCACCAGGAGCATGCGCGGCTGCTCGCCCACGCCTTCCTTCTTGAAACGCAGCAGCGAGCCGAACGGGGTCGCGTAAGCGATCTCCTCGGTTACGGCGACCTCGCGATTGCCGACCATGACGCTGTCGATGCCGTAGGCGGGGCGGTGATAGGTGAGGGTGGAGCGGGAGATCAACTCCAGCGCGGCCGACAGCCGGCCGACGACCTGATCCGATAAGCCCTGCGGCACCAGATTGAGGAATTTGAGTGCGGACGAAGCCCCCGACCGCCACGGCGCCGTCAGGTCCATATGGTTCTGAAAGGCCTGATAATACATCGACATCATACTGAAACGCCCACCTGTCCCCGTGCTGCTATGCAATATCGGAGCCAAACCGGAGATGGGCCGTCCTCAAGATTGGCACGTCGCTTGCTGCTCTTTTGGCGGGAAGCACAGGCGGTGCGCACTCCCGCAGTCCAGGCGGGTGCAAGTCTTAGGCGTGAGGGAAGGCCATATGGCGAAGGCGACACTGACCATCAGCAGCAAGAACTATTCGTCCTGGTCGCTGCGTGGCTGGCTGCTGACGAAATTTTCCGGGCTCGATTTCGATGAGATCGTCACCGCGCCGGACGACGCGTCGGCGCGTGCCGAAATCCTGCTATTGTCGTCGTCGATCCTGGTGCCGTGCCTGCGGCACGACGGCGCGATCGTCTGGGATACGCTGGCGATCGCCGAATATCTCAACGAGGCGATGCCGGATGCCGGGCTGCTGCCCGCGGATCGCGTTCAGCGCGCGCATTGCCGCTCGATCTGCGGCGAAATCCATTCCGGCTTCACCACCTTGCGCGCCTCGCTGCCGGTCAATCTGAAGGGGCACTTCCCCGGCTTCAAGATCTGGTCGCGCGCGCAGGCCGACATCGATCGCGTCTGGGCGATCTGGCGCGACTGCCTGGACAAATCGGGCGGCCCCTTCCTGTTCGGCGAGACCCGCACCATGGCTGACGCGATGTACGCCCCGGTGGTGACGCGCTTCGTGACCTATAACGTCAAGCTCGAGCCACAGCTGCAAGCCTATGCCGATACCATCATCGCCATGCCGGAGATGAAGGAATGGATCGCGGCGGCACGGGATGAGCCGGCCGAGATCGAGGAGCTCGAGGTCGAATATTAGGCAGGCCGGGTGCCATCTGCCTGTTTTGGGAGCGAGCATCCAACCGCCGCACCCCGCGGTCATGTCATTGAAGGCGTTAACGTTTGACGCCCGTGGTGGGCTGAGCCCGCTCACGCGCTGTGCAGATATTGTATGCGCGCGCTGGCCGGTTGCGACATCTAGCCGTGAACAGGCGCGTACGGGGCGCTACGGCTGATTCGGACGTGATTCGTTCGGGCCGCGTTCCGAAGGTTAAAGCCGGGACGCGGCCCCGTTGCATTTTGAGACAGAAATCAGTGCTCAGGCCACGCCCGAATGCTTCATGCGCGGGACGCGCCAGCCGATGACGGTTGCTTCAACTGCGACGCCGGCCGCGTGGTTCTGCCAGCGTCCCTCGATATAGCGGCAGGCGAACGGCAGCTGATACGTTCCGCTGTGGTCCTCGCACAGCACTTCGACTGCAAGGCCGGGCGGCGGTTCTCCGGCGCCGTCGAATTCCGCCAGTCGTCTGTCGCGCGTTGCCATCAAAAAACTCCCCTTAAACAAAGCCGCGGAAAGAGTGCCCATTTCCTCCGCGTGCAGATCATCGCTCCCCGTGCGAGGGAACAGCCGCAAGCTCAACGCGAGAATGCGGTGCGAGTGTGGTAGCCTCGACAGGCTGCGTGCAAAAAGCGCACATTGCCGTGATTGATTTGACGAGGAACTTGTATGCTGCTTCGAAGCGCCGGCGTTTGTTTCGCGATGTTGCTGCTCGCTACGCTGGCGATTGTGCCGGTCCGCGCGCAGGACGTGCCCGGTATCGAGATCTGCACCGTCGAGAAGACCATGGAGCGCCGCACCAGCTGCCTCCAGAGCAACGTCGACTTCCTCCAGAAGACGATCACCAAGCTCAACCTCGATCACCAGCAGAAGCTGGACGCCGCGGCTCGCCAGATCGATGCGTTGAAGACGACCGTGGCCGGCTTGCAGAAGATGCTCGGCGATCTCCAGGCCGCGCAGGCGAAGACCGCGGAGGATGTGAAGAAGAAACAGGATGCGCCGCCGCCGAAGGATGCGGCGAAATAGGCGCCGCGCTCAGGCGACGCGATATCGCTCCATGACGCTGCGGGCGGGCTCGTAGCCGAGCCCAGGTCCGGTCGGCACCGCGACATGGCCGGTGGCATCGACATCGGCGCGGCCGCCCCAGAGGCAGGCCTCGCGCTTCAGGTAAAACATCTCGACCAACCCGTCGTCGCGCCCCGCCAGGAGATGCAAGGTCGCCAGCAGGCCGGGGCCGAAATACGGGGAGTGCGGAACGATCTTGACGCCTTGCCGATCCGCGAGCGCCGCAACCTTCAGAAATTCCGTGATGCCGCCGACCTTGATCACCGACGGCTGGGCGTGGCTGACCGCGCCCGCCTCCATCATCTGGCGGAATTGATATTCCGTGCAGGCGTTCTCGCCGGCGGCGACGCCGAGCCCGCCCTTGCTGCGGACCTCGGCGAGCGCCGTAAAATCCTCCGGCGGCCAGACCGGCTCCTCCAGGAACATCGGCTGCGCGTCATGGCATGTCCTGGCGAATGCGATCGCCTGCTCGCCCGAGAGCGGACAGTTCATGTCCACCATCAGCGGAATGCCGGGCCCGATCGCCGCGCGCGCGGCAAACACCGCCGGCGCCGTGGTCTCGTGCAGCTTGATGGCGCCATAGCCGAGCGCCAGCGCCTTCTTGCATTCGGCGGCGATGTTGTCGGGCGAACCGATCCGCAACAGGCTCGCATAGGCCGGAATGGCCGGGCGCCTGGTGCCGCCGAGCAGGCGGTGCAGCGGCACGCCCTCGATCTTGGCGGCGAGGTCCCACAGCGCGATGTCGAGCCCGGAGATCGCGAACATGGTGATGCCGTAACGCCCGAAGAGATGCAGATTGCGCTGGATCTGCTCCATCACCGCGGGGATGCCGGCGGCATCGGGAACCTCCAGCCCACGGGCTTGTGGTGCGATCATTTCCTCGACGGCACTGCGCGTGGTGCGGGGACAGACATAAGCGAAGGCATCGCCCCAGCCGGTCAGCCCGGCGTCGGTGGTGACCTCGAGGATCACCATGTCGAGGGCAGTGATGGCGGAGGCGCCCTGACGGAAGTTCGCGACACCAGCGTCATAGGGGATGCGGATATGGTGCGCCCGCACATCGGTGATTTTCATGACGCGGTTCCTCCTGCTTTCTTGTGAGCGGTTTCAAGGACGTCCCGAGTGTAGCCATGAATGCCCGGACGTTGCCAGTGGCTGTTCCGGCGTTATCCTCCTGCGGGACCGCAACGCCGATCAAGCGAAACCCGCGGACTTCCGTGCATCATGGTCGCGCTTCGAACGAGAAACGCCATGAACCCAGCCCAGCGCGCGCTCTGGTATGTCGAGAGCCATCTGGTCGAGCCGATGACGCTCGACGAGATCGCTGCGATATCGGGCGTGTCGCGGTTCCACATCGTGCGCGCGTTTGCCGTAGCCACCGGCCTGCCGGTGATGCGGTACGTGCGCGCGCGGCGGCTGAGCGAAGCGGCGCGCAGTCTTGCGAAAGGCGCGCCGGACATCCTGTCGCTGGCGCTGGAGGCCGATTACGGCTCGCACGAAGCATTCACCCGCGCGTTCCGCGACCAGTTCGGCACCACGCCCGAAGCGGTGCGCGCCGCGCAATGCACCGGCCATCTCAAGCTTCAGGAGCCGATCCTCATGGATTCAACCATCTCGGACAAACTCGCCAACCCGCGCTTCGAAACCACAAAGGCCTTCCTCGTCGCAGGCATCAGCGAGCGCATCTCCTGCGACAACGGCGCGGCCATTCCTGGACTGTGGCAGCGCTTCCACCAGGAGGTCGCCGACATTCCCGCGCGCGTTGGACCGGTCGCCTATGGCGTCTGCTGCAACGGCGACGATGCCGGCAATTTCGACTACATTGCCGGCGTCGAGGTCGCCGATTTCTCCGAACTGCCGCGCCCCTTCGGCCGTATCCGCATCCCCGAGCAGCGCTATGCGGTGTTCACCCACGCCGACCACGTCGCCTCGATCAGGCGCACCTTCAACGCGATCTGGAATCAGTGGCTGCCGGCCTCCGGCCTGAAAGCTGCCGATGCGCCGAACTTCGAGCGCTACGACGAGAAATTCGATCCCGCCACCGGCAATGGCGGCCTGGAGATTTGGATACCCGTGCGAGATTAGCGCGCAAGGCTGGCATACCATCCGGCTTGCTTGGCAAGCCCCGGTGACTTTGTCATAACCGCAGGCAATCTTGCCTGTGGGGCCCGTGCCGGACATCCCGCGCAAGTCATAACAAGCAGCCGGGAGGGTCCCCACATGTCCAACGTCCGCGTTCTCGCCACCGACCTCGAATTTCCCGAAGGGCCGGTCGTGATGCCGGACGGCTCGGTCGTGCTGGTGGAAATCCGCGGCCAGCGCCTCACCCGAATCCATCCCGACGGGCGCAAGGAGATCGTCGCGAAGATTCCGGGCGGCCCGAACGGCGCAGCCCTCGGCCCCGACGGCAAGATCTACATCTGCAACAATGGCGGCTTCTCCTGGATCCCGACCCGCAACATGATCATGCCGGGTCCGCAGCCCGACGACTATCTCGGCGGCTCGATCCAGCGCGTCGATCTGCAATCCGGCCAGATCGAAACCGTCGTGACCAGTTGCGGCGAGCACGATCTGCGCGGGCCGAACGATCTGGTGTTCGACAAGCAGGGCGGCCTCTGGTTCTCCGATCTCGGCAAGCGCCGCGCGCGCGAGATGGACGTCGGCGGCATGTACTATCTCAAGCCCGGCATGAAGGAGATCGTCGAGGTCGTCCACGGCGTGTTGCCGGCGAACGGCATCGGCCTGTCGCCGGACGAGACCACCGTCTACATCGCGGAGACGCCGACGGGCCGGCTCTGGGCCTACGAGCTCTCCGCGCCCGGCACGCTCAAGCCGCGCGACGCGATCTATCGCGGCGAGCGGGGCAAACCGATCTGCGGCCTCGGCGGCTACCAGATGTTCGATTCGCTGGCGGTCGAAGCCAACGGCAATGTCTGCGTCGCCACCCTCGTCTCCGGCTGCATCTCGGTGATCGCGCCCGATGGCACGCTGGTCGAGCAGATCCCGACCGGCGACCGCGTCACCACCAACATCGCCTTCGGCGGCCCCGAGCTGAAGACCGCCTACATCACGCTCTCCGGCAAGGGCGAACTGATCGCCATGGACTGGCCGCGCAGCGGTTTGCCGTTGAATTTCCTTAACAAGTAAACGGTGCTAGTGACCATCATTGCAAGCGAAGCTAAGCAATCCAGGAATGCGTCCGCGGTGACAGTCTGGATTGCTTCGTCGCTTCGCTCCTCGCAATGACAAAGGAGAGAGTTTCAAATGCCCTGGCCTGATCCCATCACCCTGCGCGGACAGCATGCCGCTCTGGAGCCGCTGTCGCATCAGCACCGCGAGGGGCTGAGCGAGGCCGTGAAGGATGGTGAGCTCTCCACCATCTGGTACACCGCAATCCCGACGCCGGACAACATGGGCAAGGAAATCGACCGCCGGCTCGGTCTTCAGGCCGCCGGCTCGATGCTCCCCTTCACCGTATTCGATGGCAGCGGCAAGATCGTGGGCATGACGACCTACATGAACATCGATGCGGCCAACCGCCGCGTCGAGATCGGCTCGACCTGGTATGGTAAGAGCGCGCAACGCGGCCCGCTCAACACGCAGTGCAAATTGCTGCTGCTCACCCACGCCTTCGAAACCCTGGACTGCATCGCGGTGGAATTCCGCACCCACTTCTTCAATCACCAGAGCCGCCGCGCCATCGAGCGCCTGGGCGCCAAGCAGGACGGCATCCTGCGCAGCCACCAGGTCGCGCCGAACGGCACGCTACGCGACACCGTGGTCTACAGCATCACCGCGGCCGAATGGCCTACGGTGCGAACGCATTTGAATTATCAACTCAACGACAAGCCGCGCTAGAGGCGGCCGAGGCACCATGGACAGATTTGATTATGTGATCGTCGGCGCGGGCTCCGCCGGTTGCGTGCTCACCAGCCGGCTGAGCGAAAACCCTGCGACCAGCGTTTGCGTGCTCGAGGCCGGCCCGAGCGACTGGCATCCCTACATCCATCTGCCGGCCGGCTTCATCAAGACCTTCCACATGAAGAGCATCAACTGGGCCTACCAGCAGGAGGTCGGACCCTGGACCGGCGGCCGCAGCATCTACGCGCCGCGCGGCAAGACGCTCGGCGGTTCGTCCTCGATCAACGGCCACATCTACAACCGCGGCCAGCGCATGGATTTCGACACCTGGGCGCAGATGGGCAATCGCGGCTGGGGCTATGCCGACGTGCTGCCCTACTTCCGGCGGCTGGAGAAGCGGGTCGGCGAGGGCGAGGACATTTATCGCGGCCGCGAAGGCAATCTCACCGTCACCACCATGAACTGGCGCGATCCGCTTTGCGAAGCCTTCATGGAAGGCGCGGTGAGCCTCGGCATTCCGCGCAACCCCGACTACAACGGCAAGACCCAGGAAGGCGTCTCCTATTGCCAGCGCACCATCGACAAGGGCTTGCGCGTCTCCGGCGCCACCGCTTTCCTCAAGCCCGCGATGAAGCGGCCGAACGTGCATGTCCGCACCCACGCGCATGCGACCGAGATCATCTTCGAGGGCAAGCGCGCCGTCGGCGTGCGCTACATGAAGGGCGGTCATGGCGGCACGCCGGTCGAGGTCCGCGCCAACAAGGAAGTGATCCTCTCCGGCGGCACCTATAATTCGCCGCAGCTGCTCCAGTTGTCCGGCATCGGCTCACCGGATCTGTTGCAGGCCCACGGCATCGCCGTGCGTCACGCGCTTCCGGTCGGCGAAGGCCTGCAAGATCACTACGCCCCGCGCACGGTCGCGCGCGTCAAGGACATCAGGACCATCAACGAGCTCCGCCGCGGCTGGCGTCTCTGGGTCGAGGCGATGAAATGGGCGACCGCGCGCAAAGGCCTGCTGTCGCTGTCGCCGACCATGGTCTACTGCTTCTGGCACTCCGGCGAGAGTGCGGAGAGCTCCGACCTCCAGCTCACCTTCACACCGGCGAGCTACAAGGAAGGCGTGCAGGGCCAGCTCGAGGACGAGCCCGGCATGACGGTGGCGTCCTGGCAGCAGCGCCCCGAGAGCCGCGGCTATGTCCGCATCCGCTCGGCAGATCCGTTTGCGCCGCCGATCATCCAGACCAACTATCTTGACGCCGAGCTCGACCGCCGGGTCATCGTCGGCGGCATGAAGCTCGCGCGCAGGCTTTTGAAGAGCGCGCCGCTGTCGCCCTATTACGCCTACGAGGATTTCCCCGGACCCAACGTCAATACCGACGACGAGTTTTTGGCGGCCGCCACCGAGCGCGGCACCACCACCTTCCACCCCGGCTGCACCTGCCGCATGGGCCCGGCGGATTCCACCTGGGCGGTGGTCGACGATCAGCTCCGCGTTCACGGGTTGCAAGGTCTCCGCGTCATCGATGCCTCCGTGATGCCGCGCATGATCTCGGCGAACCTCAATGCCTCAACCATGATGATCGCCGACCGCGCCTCGGACTTGATCCGCGGCAAGAAGCCGATGGAAGCCGCGCGCGTGCCGGATGCGGCGGTGGCGTAGCAAGGTCTCGTGCTCCGGACGCAGCGCTGCGCTTCCCCGGCGATGCGAAGCATCGTCCGGTGCAGCTGTGCGCTGCAGAGCCGGAGGCCCATCTCACGCGACCTTGGTCGCCCCTCGCGATTTGAAGCGCGAGTTGGAGAGGGCGATGCTCACCCTTGCTCCGTCATCGCGAGCGCAGCGATGCAATCCAGGATCTTTCCGCGGAGGCAGCCTGGATTGCTTCGCTGCGCTCGCAATGACGAGGTGGAGAGAGTGCGCCACACTCTCGGTGTCATCGCCCGGTTTGACCTGGCGATCCAGTATTCCAGAGGCGGTTATGATTGATTCGAGAAGCCGCGGCGTACTGGATTCCCCGCCTTCGCGGGGAATGACACCGGAAGGTGGGGCGGCAGCGGAGTGCGCTCGAACCTACACTTCCCTCCGGCTCAGGAACGCCAATCGCTCGAACAGATGCACGTCCTGCTCGTTCTTGAGCAGCGCACCGTGCAGTGGTGGGATCAGCTTGCGCGGGTCGCGCTCGCGCAACTGCTCGACGCTCATGTCTTCGTTGAGCAGCAGTTTGAGCCAGTCCAGAAGCTCTGAGGTGGAGGGCTTCTTCTTCAACCCGGGCACTTCGCGGACCTCGAAGAAGATGCGCAGGGCTTCCTCGACCAGCCGCTTCTTGATGCCGGGGAAGTGGACGTCGACGATCCGGGTCATGGTGTCTGCATCGGGGAACTTGATGTAATGGAAGAAGCAGCGGCGCAGGAACGCGTCCGGCAGCTCCTTCTCGTTGTTGGAGGTGATCATCATGATCGGGCGCTGCTTGGCCTTGATCGTCTCGCCGGTCTCGTAGACGTGGAATTCCATGCGGTCGAGCTCGAGCAGGAGATCATTTGGGAATTCGATGTCGGCCTTGTCGATCTCGTCGATCAGCAGCACCGGGCGCTGCTCGGCGGTGAAGGCATCCCACAGCTTGCCGCGCTTGATGTAGTTCTTGATGTCGGACACGCGGGCATCGCCAAGCTGGCTGTCGCGAAGGCGCGATACCGCGTCGTATTCATAGAGGCCTTGCTGTGCCTTGGTGGTGGACTTGATGTGCCAGGTCAGAAGCGGGGCGTTCAGCGCCTTCGCCACTTCCTCCGCCAGCACCGTCTTGCCGGTGCCGGGCTCGCCCTTGATGAGCAGCGGGCGCTCCAGCACGATCGAGGCATTGACCGCGACCTTGAGATCGTCGGTCGCAACATAGTCCTTGGTGCCGGTAAATTTCATCGCGCGTCCTTGTTGGTCGTCGTCCCAGGAATTGCCAGTTCCATGGCCCTGGTCCAACAAACGGAACGGCCGCGCGTGGCGGCCGTTCCTGGTTCGGTCAGGCTTTCAGACCCGTTTTATCAGCGAAAGGATGACGAGCACAATCGCTCCGCCAATCCCGCCTGGCGGACAATCCTGCCCAGAGCTCGTCGGGTGGGGTCTCCGAGGCGCCCCTTGACGCCGACAATCCAAAGGGCAATCTGTCACCCATGTTCCTGCAATTCTTCACTTCTCTGCGCGATGCGCAGGTCCCCGTGACGCTGCGCGAATACCTCACGCTGATGGAGGCGCTCGACGCCGACCTCGCGGACTACTCGGTCGAGAACTTCTACTATCTCTCGCGCACCTCCCTGGTGAAGGACGAGCGCAACCTCGACAAGTTCGACCGCGTCTTCGGCACCGTCTTCAAGGGGCTGGAAAGCCTGCTCGACGCCATGGAGGGAGCCGAGATCCCCGAGGAGTGGCTGAAGAAGCTCGCCGAGAAATACCTGACCGACGAAGAGAAGAAGCAGATCGAGGCCATGGGCTGGCACAAGCTCATGGAGACCCTGAAGAAGCGTCTCGAGGAGCAGAAGGGCCGTCATCAGGGCGGCTCGAAGTGGATCGGCACCGCCGGCACCTCGCCGTTCGGCGCTCATGGTTACAATCCCGAAGGCATTCGCATCGGCCAGGACAAGAACCGCAACAACCGCGCCGTCAAGGTGTGGGACAAGCGCGAGTTCAAGGATCTGGACGGCAATGTCGAGCTCGGCATCCGCAACATCAAGGTGGCATTGCGCCGCCTGCGCAAATTCGCGCGCACCGGCGCGCCGGATGAACTCGATCTCGACACCACCATCCGCGAGACCGCCAATCACGGCTATCTCGACGTGCACATGCGGCCCGAGCGCCGCAACGCGGTGAAGCTGCTAGTGTTCTTCGACATCGGCGGCTCGATGGACGCGCATATCGAGCAGGTCGAGGAGTTGTTCTCGGCGGCGAAGAGCGAGTTCAAGCACATGGAGTATTTCTACTTCCACAATTGCCTCTATGAAGGCGTGTGGAAGCAGAACAAGCGGCGCTTTACCGACCGCACCCCGACCTGGGACGTGCTGCACAAATACCCGCACGATTACAAGATCGTGTTCGTCGGCGACGCCTCGATGTCGCCCTACGAGATCATGGTGCCCGGCGGCTCGGTCGAGCACGTCAACGAGGAGCCCGGCTCGGTCTGGCTCGACCGCATCATCCGTACCTATCCGCATTCGGTGTGGCTGAACCCCGTGCAACAGAAGCACTGGGACTATTCGGAATCCACCACCATCATCAAACGCATTTTCGCCAACCGCATGTATCCGATCACGATCGAGGGACTTGAAGGTGCGATGAAGGAATTAACGCACTAGCTCGCGCTCCGCGCCGGGAATGACTACAAGAGGGAGAACCACGTGCCCCAGACCATCACCCGTGGCATCAAGGCGCTGATCGACGAGGCCAATGCCGAGATCGAGACGCTCACCGCCAAAGACGCCATCGAGATCTCCAAGAACGGCGACGTCGTCATCGTCGACATCCGCGATCCCCGCGAGATCGAGCGCGACGGCCGCATCCCCGGCGCGTTCGCCTGCACCCGCGGCATGCTCGAATTCTGGATCGATCCGCAGAGCCCTTATGCCAAGCCGGTGTTCCAGGAGGACAAGAAGTTCGTCTTCCATTGCGCCGGCGGCTTGCGCTCTGCGCTCGCCGCCAAGACTGCGCAGGACATGGGCCTCAAGCCCGTCGCCCACATCGCGGGCGGCTACGCCGCCTGGCGCGACGCCGGCGGGCCGACCCAACAGTGGGAGCCGAAGAAGAAGGGGTGAGGGTGCTGCGCTGCCGCTCCAATCTCCGGCGTCATTCCCCGCGAAAGCGGGGAATCCAGTACGCCGCGGCCTCTCGGCTCAATTACAATCGCCTCTGGAATACTGGATCGCCCGGTCCTAGTGCGCAATTGCGCACTGGCCGGGCGATGACAGCGGAGTTGGATGCGCACTGCTTCAACCTCGCTCACGTTGCGCTCGCGCGGAATAATAGAAAGATCTCGCATGCCCACCGATCCCCTCGTCTCTACCGAATGGCTCGCCGCCCACATCAATGACGCCAACGTCAAGGTGCTCGACGCCAGCTTCAAGCTGCCGGGTGTGCTGCCATTGCCGAAGGACGATTATCTCGCCGCGCATCTGCCGGGCGCGGTGTTCTTCGACGTCGATGCGATCTCGGACCATTCCAACCCGCTGCCGCACATGTATCCGAGTGCCGAGCAGTTCGGCCGCGACGTCGGTCATCTCGGCATCTCCAATGCCGACACCGTCGTGATCTATGATGCCGGCGGCTGGGTCGCTGCTCCCCGCGCGTGGTGGATGTTCCTGGCTTTCGGGCACGGCAATGTGCGCATCCTCAATGGCGGCCTGAAGAAGTGGCGCGCCGAGGGGCGTCCGGTCGAGAGTGGCGAGGCGAAGCCGAAGCCTGCGACGTTCACGGCCAGCTACGATTCAAAACGCGTGCGCAGCATGCAGCAATTGATCGCCAACGTCGAAAGCCGTGCCGAGCAGGTGATCGACGCGCGCGCCGCCGACCGGTTCGAGGGCCGGGCGCCGGAGCCGCGCGCAGGCATCCGCTCCGGCCATATCCCGGGCGCGCGCAACGTGCCCTACAATCTCCTGTTCGACGCCGCGACCGGCACGATGAAGCCGCTTGATGATCTCCGCGCTGCCTTTACCAACGCCGGCGTCAGGCTCGATGCGCCGATCGTGACGAGCTGCGGCTCCGGGGTCTCCGCCGGCGTGCTGACATTGGCGCTCTATCGCCTCGGCATCACCGACACCGCGCTCTACGATGGCTCATGGTCGGAATGGGGCCAGGAAAAGGGACCGCCGATCGCAACCGGGCCGGCGTAACCCTACTGACGTGCGCGCGCGGTCGTCGTTGCGGCGAGCGTGGGTTGCGGTTGTCCGAACGGATCGAGTTGCTGAACCGGCGGCGGCGCGCGCCAGACAATGCGGCGGCGCTTCTTGACGCGATGCGCCCGCGGCTTGGTCGCCTTGCTCTCCGGCGACCTGCTGTCGGCCTTAGAGCCGGCCTTGGCCTTCGCCGGCGGACCCTCCCAGGCCGTGGTCGCCGGGTCGTTCAATGCGGCGAACTTCGCGCTCGCCATGTCGAACCTGGACGAAGCCGAGGCTCCGCTGGGGGCGGCAGGTGTTGGTTTGCTCGCGAGAGCGATCGAAACGGGCTTGGCCTCGGCGATGGATGCGCTGGCGTCGGCCGGAGTAAGCGTGTTGCTTGAGGCCTGCACCGCGGCGTCCGTCGTCGTCTCGGCCTTGGTCTTCGCATTGGCCGGTTCGGCCGGGACGTCAGCCGGAGGGGCAACGACCTGCGGCTGACCGTCGGTCTCAGTCGTCAGCGCGACCACTTGTTCGGGCTCGCTCATCGGCAGTGCGATGGTCGGGACTTGATCGCGCAGCGACGGCGTCGGATCGGTGGCCGCTTCCGGCTCGGCGCGGAGGACCGCGAGCACCGGCTGGGCCGGCTCGGGAGCTTGTGCAAACACCTGCTCCTGCGGGCCGTTCCGCCAGGAGGGGTTGCTGACATACTGCTCGTGGCTCGCCCGCAGCAGCGCGGCGGCGCCCAGGCCGAATACCAGGATGGAGGCTGACAGCAGGATCGCGGCAAACAGGAAGCGAAAGCCGGGAAGCATCGAGGGATTGCGAATTTCCGCCCCGGCGGTGAAGTGGCCAGGGCCCATGAGCCATCTGAACGCGGTGACGGTACTGCTTGCCGCGTTCGCCACGCGGGGATCGAAGCTCAAAGCGGAGGCGAATCAGGCTGATTCGAACATACCGCAACGATTCCGCGCCGTTCCGTAAAAAACGGAGCCGGCGACTCCGGCGATCTCGGGCGTGGGCTGATTTTCGCCCCATGATGCAAGGAGGCAACGGTAGTCTTGCGGATCACAAATCGGCAAATCAGGCACAAATCCGCCTGTAATGTCTTGAATGTGCCGCTATCTTCCGTCATCTGGCCGTTAACGGTCCGGACGGGGCCCGGGGACTATACAAGAGCGATGATGATCAAACATTTTCTGACGATATGCGCTGCCGCAACAGTCGCTGCGGCGGGAACCTCGCTCGCACAGGCCCAGAGCTATCCGGTCCAGCAGGCGCCGAGCTATGGCGGGCCGCCGGCCGAATATCGGCCCGGCGACCGCGCGCCGAGTTTCGACGCGCTCGACGATGAAGATGACGCGATGCCGCAGGCAGCGCTGCCGCCGCCCGGTCCGGATCCGCGTTACGGCCGTCCGCCCGGCGCTCCCCCGGTGTATTCCGCCGCGCCGCCGCAGGGTCCGGTGATGTCGCCCGATGATCCCCGTTATGGCCGTCCCGCAGGTGCCCCCGTCTACTCGGCCGCGCCACCGCAGGGTCCCGTGACGTCGCCCGACGACCCGCGCTACGGCCGCCCTGCCGGCCCGCCCGCGGTGATCTACGCCGATCGTCCGACTCAGGCGCCCGGCAGTGACGGCCTGCGTCCGCCCGAGGCGGTCGGTGGTCCCGCCGCGACCGGAACGGTCCAGGCCGGGCAGCCGCCCGTTGGTGCCGACGGCCGGCCGATGGTGATCGCGTCGCTGCCGCCCGAGGAGCAGCCTGACGCTGCTCCGGCGCAGCTGCCGCAGAACCTGCGCCGCCAGGAGGTCTCGCTGGCGACCAAGGAGCCGGCCGGAACACTCATCGTCGATACCCCGAACACCTATCTCTATTACGTGCTGGGCAATGGCCGTGCGATCCGCTACGGCGTCCGCGTCGGCCGCGACGGCTTCACCTGGACCGGCGTGCAGAAGATCACTCGCAAGGCCGAGTGGCCGGATTGGCATCCGCCGACCGAGATGATCGAGCGCCAGCCCTATCTGCCGCGTTTCATGGCCGGCGGTCCCGGCAATCCGCTCGGCGCCCGTGCGATGTATCTCGGCTCGACCGTCTACCGCATCCACGGCACCAACCAGCCCTCGACCATCGGCAAGTTCGTGTCGTCCGGCTGCATCGGCATGCTGAACGAGGACGTCTCCGACTTGTTCGATCGCGTCAAGGTCGGCACCCGCGTGGTCGTGATGCCGGGTGGTCCGCCGCCGGGAACGGCGACCGCATCCGCCGCGCCCATGCCCGGCACTGCCGGCCCCGCACCAATGGCCGCGCAGGCCGGCCCGGTCGGAGGCACCCAGCTGACAGTGGTGCCGCCGCTGCCCGCGCCCGTCACCGTGCGCTGAATCGGCTTCGCAAGAATTGATCTGATGACGGCGCGTGGCCTTCGGTCACGCGCCGTCATCATTTGACGCATGCGTGCAAGTCTCACTTGCGCATACTTGAACGGCTCCGCACCTCGATTACGTCCGGGAGGATTGCAACGAATTGAGGAGCACAGGATGCGCATCTTTGTTGCGGGCGCGACCGGCGCGGTCGGTCAGTATCTTGTTCAGGCGCTGGTCGCCGCGGGTCATTCGGTGATCGGCACGACACGGAGTGCGGCAAAAACAGACCTTGTGCGGCGATTGGGTGCGGAGACGGTCGTTGCCGACGGCCTCGATGCCGACAGCATGCGCGCTGCGGTGATTGCGGCAAAGCCCAACGCCGTCATCCACCAGATGACAGATCTCGCGGCCGCCACGGACCTCCGGCATTTCGATCGGGCTTTCAAGCGAACCAACGAGCTCCGCACCCGCGGAACCGACATTCTGCTCAACGCCGCGCGCGAGGCCGGCGCCAAGCGCTTCATCGCGCAAAGCTTCTGCGGCTGGACCTTCAGTCGCGCCGGGGGAACGGTCAAGACCGAGACCGATGAACTCGACTCGAATCCACCGCGAGAGCTGCGACGCACGCTTGAGGCAATCCGCTATCTGGAGCGAATCGTCACCGCTTCGACGAAGCCGGAGGGCATCGTGCTACGCTATGGATTCTTCTATGGACCCGGCACCGGCACGCTCTCGCCGGCGATGATCGACCAGCTGCGCCACCGGCGTGTGCCGGTAATCGGTGACGGCGGCGGCACGTGGTCGTTCATTCACACCGAAGATGCAGCCTCTGCCACGCTCGCCGCGCTTGAACGCGGACGCACCGGCAGCATCTACAATATCGTCGACGATCATCCGGCGCCGGTGAAGGATTGGTTGCCCGCGCTGGCCGAACTCCTCGGTGCCAAGCCGCCGCGTCACATCCCCGCCTGGCTCGGGCGCCTGCTTGCGGGCGAGCATATGGTTGCGATGATGACGGAGGTGCGTGGAGCCTCCAACGGCAAGGCCAAGCGCGAGCTCGGTTGGCTGCCGGCGCATGCCTCCTGGCGCGACGGCTTTGCCGATGCGGCACGGCAGCCCACCAGCCAGCGCTCGGCGGCCTGAGGCATCACGCCAGCTTGCGCGGCAGCTCACTGCCCTTGGTGAAGGCGTCGATCGCCTCGACCATCTGGCCGTAATGGATGCGCAAGCCGTCCTCGGTGGCGTAGCCGAGGTGCGGCGTCAGCACGAGGTTGTCGAGCTTGCGGAAGGAATGGTCCGTCGGCAGCGGCTCGACCGAGAATACGTCGATGCCGGCGCCTGCAATCCTCTTCTGCTGCAACGCCTCGAGCAGCGCCTGCTCGTCCACGATCGGCCCGCGCGCGGTGTTGACGAGGAAGGCCGTCGGTTTCATCCGCGCGAGATCGGAAGCCCCGACCAGCCCGCGCGAGCGCTCGCTCAGCACCACATGGATGCTGACGATGTCGGCCTTGGCGAACAGCTCCTCCTTGGTGGCGTAGCCGACGCCGGCATCCTTGCACTTCTCCGGGGTCAGGTTCGGGCTCCAGGCGATCACGTTCATGCCGAACGCCTTCGCGATATCAGCCATCTTGCTGCCGAGCTTGCCGAGCCCGACGACGCCGAGCGTCAATCCCTCGATCTCGACGCCGGCAAAGGCCTGCCAGGGCTCGCCCGCATGCATGCGCGCGTTCTCGCGGCCGATGCCGCGGGTCAGTTCCAGGATCAGGCCCATGGTGAGGGGCGCGGTCGGATCGCGCGAATATTGCGTGCCGCCGATCGTGACGCCCCGCGCCTTGGCGGCCTCCATGTCGATCGAGGCGTTGCGCATGCCTGACGTCAGCAGGAGCTTCAGCTTCGGCAGGCTTTCGAACAGGCTCTTGGGGAACGCGGTGCGCTCGCGCATCGCGCAGACGATCTCGAAATCAGCCAGCGCGCTCGCCGCGGCCTGCTCGGAGGCGAAGGGATGGCTGAACACGGTGACGTCGATGCGGTCGGACAGGCTTTGCCAATCGGCGACGTCGAGGGCGAGGTTGAAATAGTCGTCGAGAATTGCACAGCGCAGCCGCGTCATCAGCGTTCTTCCATGGCGAGAGGTGGAACCAGGCCATGGTTGCGCGCAATCAGGACCGTGCGCAAGCCGTTCGCGTCTTCAAAAATCCGACAGGTGATAAAGGCTCAGAGGTCGCGGGGCTTGAGCCGGAACGGCGCATTCATGCCGTGCTTGGCGCGCCAGGCCGGGCCGGGGCCGCGCATGTAATGCAGTT
Organism: Bradyrhizobium sp. Kon56; assembly: GCF_055807635.1. Taxonomy (NCBI): domain Bacteria; kingdom Pseudomonadati; phylum Pseudomonadota; class Alphaproteobacteria; order Hyphomicrobiales; family Nitrobacteraceae; genus Bradyrhizobium; species Bradyrhizobium sp. Kon56. Next base: position 213,344 of record NZ_JBVVOU010000004.1, read on the forward strand.
CGGGCCGGTAGGGGTTGAAAGCGGTGGCAAAGAAGCGCTTCCAAAAGCCCTTGATCTCCGAGGCAAATGCGGAGGCGCTGCCGGCTTCCGCCGGAACGGGAAGGGAGTTGGTCTCGATCATGGCCATGACGCTGTCTCGCTGTGCTCCCCTTCATTCTGAGCGGGTGGCGCTGTTTCCGCGCGAAACCGAGCTTTGGCCTGATTTATTAAAAGATGGTTTCAATTGTCCGGATCGGCGGCGGGATGGTGTCCGTCCCGTATTCATCCGTGGTGAACGGAGGGAAAACATTGCCCTTTCGGGGCGGGATCGCTACATCGGCGGCAAGCAAATTTCCTCAAATCGAAGGTTTTCGGGACCGATGGCGCGCCAGTTCATCTATTTCATGCAGGGCCTGACCAAGAGCTACCCGACCCGGAAGGTGCTCGATAACATCCATCTGAGCTTCTACCCGGACGCCAAGATCGGCGTGCTCGGTGTCAATGGCTCGGGCAAGTCGACGCTGCTCAAAATCATGGCCGGCCTCGACAAGGAGTACAACGGCGAGGCCTGGGTCGCCCAGGGCGCCCGCGTCGGCTATCTCGAGCAGGAGCCGCATCTCGATCCGGCATTGAGCGTGCGCGAGAACGTCATGCTGGGCGTCGCCAAGCAGAAGGCCATCCTCGATCGCTACAACGAGCTGGCGATGAACTACTCCGAGGAGACCGCCGACGAGATGACCAAGCTGCAGGACGAGATCGAGGCCCAGGGCCTCTGGGATCTCGACAGCAAGGTCGACCAGGCCATGGACGCGCTGCGCTGTCCGCCCGACGATGCCGACGTGTCGAAACTCTCCGGCGGTGAGCGCCGCCGCGTCGCGCTCTGCAAGCTGCTGCTCGACCAGCCCGAGCTTCTGCTGCTGGACGAACCGACCAACCATCTCGACGCGGAGTCGGTGTCGTGGCTGGAAGGCCATCTGCGCAACTATCCCGGCGCGATCCTGATCGTCACCCATGACCGCTACTTCCTCGACAACGTCACGAGCTGGATTCTCGAGCTCGATCGCGGCAAGGGCATTCCCTACGAGGGCAATTACTCGTCCTGGCTGCAGCAGAAGCAGAAGCGGCTCGAGCAGGAGGGCCGCGAGGACGCTGCGCATCAGAAGACGCTGGCCCGAGAGCAGGAATGGATCGCGTCCTCGCCGAAAGCCCGCCAGGCCAAGTCCAAGGCGCGCTATCAGCGCTATGACGAACTGCTGAAACAGGCGAGCGAAAAGCAGACACAGACCGCGCAAATCACGATTCCGGTGGCCGAGCGACTCGGTCAGAACGTGGTCGACTTCGAAGGGCTCAGCAAAGGTTTCGGCGATCGCATGCTGATCGACGATCTCACTTTCAAGCTGCCGCCCGGCGGTATCGTCGGCGTGATCGGCGCCAACGGCGCCGGCAAGACCACGCTGTTCAGGATGATCACCAAGCAGGAGGAGCCGGACAAGGGCACCATCACGATCGGCGAGAGCGTTCATCTTGGTTACGTCGACCAGTCGCGCGACGCGCTCGATGGCAGCAAGAACGTGTGGGAGGAGATCTCCGGCGGCAACGAGCTGATCCTGCTCGGCAAGAGGGAAGTCAATTCACGCGGCTATTGTTCGTCGTTCAACTTCAAGGGCGCCGACCAGCAGAAGAAAGTCGGCGCGCTCTCCGGCGGTGAACGCAACCGCGTGCACCTTGCGAAAATGCTGAAATCCGGCGCCAACGTTCTGCTGCTCGACGAGCCGACCAACGACCTCGACGTCGACACCCTGCGTGCGCTCGAAGAGGCGCTGGAGGATTTCGCCGGCTGCGCCGTCATCATCAGCCATGATCGCTGGTTCCTCGACCGCATCGCGACCCACATCCTGGCCTTCGAAGGCGACAGCCATGTCGAATGGTTCGAGGGCAACTTCCAGGACTACGAGAAGGACAAGATGCGCCGGCTCGGCCAGGACAGCATCATCCCGCACCGCGTGAAGTACAAGAAGCTGACGCGGTGATCTCAAAATGATGCGGCGGGTGCTGATAGCTGCGGTGATCGCTATCACCTGCGGCCTGTCGCCCGCGGGCGCTGCCGACGCCGCCTTCGCGCAGTTCATCGCCTCGCTGTGGCCGGAGGCGGAGGCCGCCGGCGTGTCGCGCGCGACGTTCGAGCGAGAGACGCGCGGGCTCGAGCCGGACTACAAGCTGCCGGATCTGATCCTGCCGGGGCGTCCCGCAACGGGGGCGCCGTCACAGGCCGAGTTCGTGCAGGTGCCGGCCGACTATGTCAGGGAAGCCTCGATCGCGCGGCTTGCGGGCGAGGGGCAGCGGTTGCTGCAAAAATATCGCCCCGCGCTGACCGAGATCGAGAAAAACTCCGGCGTGCCTGCTACCGTGATGCTGGCGATCTGGGGCCGCGAGACCGACTATGGCCGCTATACGCTGCCTTACGATCTCGTCCGCGTGCTGGCGACGCAGGCCTATGTCGGCCGCCGCAAGGACAGCTATCGCAACGAGTTCATCCTCTCGCTGAAAATTCTCGGTGACGGCGTAGTGACACGCAAGGACATGCGCTCGTCCTGGGCCGGTGCGACCGGGCTCACGCAATTCCTGCCGTCCGAATATTACAAGCATGGCGTCGATTTCGACCGCGACGGCCGCATCGACATCTGGCACTCGGTGCCGGATGCGCTGGCCTCCGCCGCGCAGCAGCTCGTCAACAAGGGCTGGCAGAGCGGTGTACGCTGGGCCTACGAGGTGCAGGCACCGGCCAAAGTCGATTGCACCGCCGGCGTGCCCGAGGTGACGAAGCCGATCGGCCAATGGCTGCGCGAAGGCTTTGTACCGGTGCGTGGACAAAAGCTCACTGCCGCCGAGCAGGCACAGCCGGCCTCCCTGCTGCAGCCTGAAGGCATCTACGGCCCGTCCTTCCTGACCACGAAGAACTACTTCGTGATCAAGGAATACAATTTTTCCGACCTCTACGTGCTGTTCGTCGGACATCTCGCCGACCGCATGACGAGCCCGCAACCGTTCGCGACCCCATGGTCTGCCTCGAAGCAATTGCGGACCAAGGACGTCGAGGCGATGCAGCGGGGGCTCACGCGCGTCGGGCTCTACAAGGACAAGATCGACGGCAAGGCGGGCATGCAGACGCGCGCTGCGCTCGGCGCCTACCAGAAGTCGGCAGGCCTCAAGGTCGATTGCTGGCCGAGCGAAGAGGTGCTGCGCTCGATCCAGGCGGCGCGATAGGCGCAGGGCTGGCTAAAAGAAAAAAAGCCCGGCCGAGGTGCTCGGCCGGGCTTCGATCGCGGCGCTCATGAACGCCATGCGGTCAGATCAGTAGCAAACGCGAACCGGGCGGACGGTCCAGCCGTAGCCATCCCAGTAGCGCTGGCGCTGCCAGTAGCAGGGCGGGGGCGGCGGGCCGGGCTCGGCCACATAAACCGGTCCACCATAGGCGGGACGGCTCGATGCGATGGCGCCGCCGACGATCGCGCCGCCGATCAGGCCGGCTGCGATGCCGACGCCGACCCCGTCATGGGCCTGGGCGGACGGCGTGGCGGTCACCAGCGAACCGGCGATCGTCGCAACCGTGAGGGCGGCAACTAAAGTCTTCTTCATACTCTTGGCTCTCCTGAGAGATGGATGCTCCTTGTTAGGAGCGCCCGGGGTTCAAAGGTTCACGCAGACTCTGATGGAATTGGCCTTGCAGCTAGGAAGCGCGCAAATGGTCAATCCGCGGTAAACGCACACGGAGCTGTGACGAGAAAAAGCGGTCTTTTTCAGGCCCCTAAATGGACGGCGCATCTGGAATGAGCCGGCTTGGGGCGACTTCAGCCACAGACTCTGGCGCGGCGGACGCGCCAGGCATAACCGTCCCAGAAGCGCTGCTTCTGCCAGACGCAGCCGTTGCCGTAATAGTCGTCCGCGACGTAGCCCGGGCCCGGCGCATAGTAGCGCGGCGGATAGTAGCCGGCGCCATATCCGGGACCATATGCGTAGCCCGGGCCAGGGCCTGGCCCGTAATAATACGGAGAGGCCAGCGCCCCACCGACAATGGCGCCGCCGATGATTCCGGCTGCCACACCCGCGGCGACGCCGCGTTGCGCCTGGGCTGGTGTAATGGCGCTAAGGGCCACAGCGGCGACGGCAGCAATTGCCAGGAGCGACTTCTTCATTGGCTGACCTTTCGAGCAAACACGCGGGAACTCTTTGAGGGTAAAGTTCCATACTTCGTTTGAATGATCAATGAACGGCACCTTTGCCGGGGCGACCAATCGGTAGGGACCGCAGCCCAGCCAGGGGAGGGCGACGATGGGTAACGCGATGATAAATGCATTGATCGCTGCCGGGATCGTCTTCGCGATCGGCTACGGCTGGATTACCCATCTCCAGAACCGCGGCCAGCGCGGCGCCCGCGCCGGGGCCAGCGTCAATGGCGGCGGCGACACCGCCACCGGCACGAGCGACGGCTTCTCGTTTGGGAGTTGGTTTTCCAGCGATAGTTCCGGCTGCGCGACCGACGGCGGCAGCTGTTCCAGCAGCGATAGCGGCAGTAGTGGCGGAGATTGCGGGGGCGGCGGCGATGGTGGAGGCGGTGGGGGCGACTAGGTCCGCCGCAATCTTGATCCAGTGCAAGGCCCTATTTTAGAGCCGTTCTAGGCTGTTTCCGGGCTAGTTTGGAATAGCTTCAAATTCCGCTTTTTCCTTTTGCATCCGGCCGGCCCCTTAAATATCGATGATGGCGCATCACCAAAGGGCCTGCCGCTTCCATGATCGTTTGTTCCTGTAACGTGCTGAGCGATGACGACATCCGCGCCGCCGTCGCCGAGTCCGACGACGCTGTGCGCCATGCCAAGCAGGTCTATGGGTGTCTCGGCTGTAGCGCCGAATGCGGCCGCTGCGCTCGGACGATCAAGACCATTATCGACGAAGCGCTTGGCACCTGTGCCACGTCCTGCTGCTCCGGCTGCCCGCACAACCACACTGTGGCGGCGAACGACGAGACGGCCCAGCCGGCCGAGTTCGCCCTCGCGGCCTGCTGAAATGCTCCGCAACCCTGGCTGAGCTTTTCCCCGGCTGCGTCCCCGTAGCCGGTTGCTCCAGTCTTCAAACTCATTTAGAAGCGTTCTAAATTCGGTTTACGGCCGATTTGGACTGCAAGAGCTGGAGTGAACCATGCAGGGCGACGCAAAAGTTATCGACTATCTCAACAAGGCACTGCGTCACGAGCTGACTGCGATCAACCAGTATTGGCTGCACTACCGCTTCCTCGACAATTGGGGCCTGCGGGACATGTCCAAGGTCTGGCGCAAGGAGTCCATCGAGGAGATGGAGCACGCTGATAAGCTCACCGAGCGAATCCTGTTCTTCGACGGCTTCCCGAACATGCAGGTGCTCGATCCCTTGCGCATCGGCCAGAACGTCAAGGAGATCATCGAGTGCGATCTCGCCGCCGAGATGAGCGCGCGGGCGCTCTATCAGGAAGCGGCGACCTACTGCCACAGCGTCAAGGACTACGTGACGCGTGATCTGTTCGAGAAGCTGATGAGCGACGAGGAGCACCACATCGACTTCCTCGAGACCCAGCTCGACCTGATCGGCCGCATCGGCCTCGAACTCTACACCCAGAAGCACGTTGGCGGGCTCGAGGGGGACGGGCATTAGTTCGGCGCGTTAGCGATGGCACAACTCCGTATCGGCCTGATGCGCGATTGCGCACCAGGCCGGGACGACAGCCTGGACGCCAGCTACAACTGCGTCTTGTAGAGCTCTTCCACGATCTCCTGACTCTGCGGCTCACCAAGGCCGGTCTGCTCGTGGACCACCTCGACGATGCTCGGCATCACCGAGCGCGGCACCTTCTCGGACGACCAAAGCTTCGAGCGCATCAGTGCCTTGCCGCAGTGGAAATAGACTTCGCTGACGGCGACGTTCAGCACCGCGCGCGGCGACTTGCCAAACTCCACCATCGAGGCGAGCAGGTCCGGATCGGCGGACAGCGAGCCGCGGCCGCCGACGCGCAGCGTCTCGTCGATGCCGGGGACGAAGAACAACAGATGCACGAAGCCCGAGCCCTCGACGACATTTCGAAAACTGTCGATCCGGTTGTTGCCGGAGCGATCAGGCATCAGCAGCTGGTTGGGGCCGGCGACGTGGACGAAGCCAACGCCGCCGCCGCGTGGTGAGGCATCGACGCTGCCGTCCGCTCCCGATGTCGCGAGCACGCAGAACGGCGACATCTCGATGAATTTCTTCGCATGCGTGTCGATTGCGGGGCGCGCTTTCGCGATCACGCGCGGGCTCGGCTGGGCATAGATGGTGGCGAGGTCTTCGGCGCAAAGATCAGTCACGAAGGTCTCCCTGGTGGAATGTCTGAGAATATCATCTCCCGGCGCGATCGCTATCCCCCTTGTCACGCCGCCGCGGCCAGTCGATCACGCCGGCGCAGTACAGAGCCCACCAGATCAAGACCGGCTGAAACGCCAGCCGCGGCCCGTGATAGAGCCAGCTGTCGGGGATGGGTGGAAGGTCGATGCCCTCCAGGGCATGCTTGATGTTGGCCGGCCACACGCAAAGCGCATAGAGCGCGAGCGCGACGCCTGCCCACCAGCGCAGCGGCTTCGTCACCAGCGCAACCGCTCCTGCGATCTCGCAAACGCCAGTGATGAGGATCACCTGCGTTGCAAACGGAACCCAGGCCGGCGTGATCGCAAGCAGCTTGTCGGGAACCCGCAGATGCGCGATGCCAGCCACGATGTAAAACGCTGCCAGCACAAAGCGCATCACAGTGCGCGCTCTGTCGTTCGCAGCAGCCATCGGCCGAACTAGCACGCGCCGCGTCGAGGCGCTATCGCGCTACACCGCATCCGCCGGCACGAAGCAACTGATGATGATGGCGCCGCGGTGACGGACGTACCACACCACGGCCTGGCCGACCGGATTGCCGCGGTCGCGGATGATGGCGCGCTCGGGCACCTCCATCCATTGTCCCTCGATCGGCACCCAATAGGCACCGCTGCGCACGTCGTACTCCGTGCGATGGCCGTCGGAGACGTCACAGCAGGGCACGCCGTTCGGTGCGATCACGCTCTTGAACCAGGCGCGGATGTCGGGCGGGACGTGATCATATTGCCCGTTGTCGAACGCGAACGCGGCGCCCGTCAGTGCGGCCAGCCAAACGCACAGTGCGAGCCTGTGCATGCGATCCTCCTCATCGCGTGTCGTGCCGTTGGCGCGCGATTATCCCGCGCGTCGATTCGGACATCGACGCAATTAAGCCCGAGCCGTCAGCGTAATGCATGCTCAAATAATATGCGGGCTAGACGGCCGTTGATGCGATGCAAAATCAGCGGCGCGCAGATTCGATCGTTTGCTGCGGCGCGGCTTGCAGAAATTGCTGGACCTGCTCGCTGTAGAATTTAGCGTTTCCGGTGGTGCCGTGGCCGCGCGTCTCGGTGCTTGCCGGAATGAGATACAGTTTGCTGTTCTTGACCCGCGTCATCGCAGCGTCCGTGATGCCGGTCTCAGGCGGGTTGCGTTCGTCGTCGGCTGAATTGATCAGCAGCAGCGGCGCTTCGATGGCCTCCAGCTTCTCGCCGGCATTGTAGTTATGCGAAGACTCCCACTGGTAGACGAAGTCGTTGGCATCTGCCGTGATCGGCATGGCCAGCCGCTCGTCGACGATCTTGTCGGCCTTCGCCGCCGTCGGCGCCTGCGATTGATAGGCAAGCGTTCCGCCGATGCTCGCGATGCCGTAGGCGGTGATGGCGTATTTCATCATGCGCGGCTGGCTGGTGTAATTGCCGCCATTGTAGTCGGGATCGTTGCGGATGGTGTCGAGCATGATCCGCCGCAGCATCCAGTTGCGGGACGCCATTTCGGTCGGCTGCGAGGCCATCGGGATCAGCGCGTCCATCGCCTTCGGATATTTCTCGCCCCACAGCCAGGTGTGCATGCCGCCCATCGAATTGCCGATGACGAGCCGCAGATGCTTGACCCCGAGCCCTTCCGTCACCAGGCGATACTGGGCCTCGACCATGTCGTTGTAGTCGTATTTCGGGAAGCTCGTCTTCATCCCGTCGGACGGTTTTGACGATTTGCCATGACCGATATTATCGGGGATGATGATGTAATATTTGGAGGCATCGAGTGGCTGCCCCGCGCCGAACAGCTCGCCGGCAAAGGCTGATGACAGCATGCTCGCGCCCGAGCCGCCGGTGCCGTGCAGCACCAGGACCGGCTGGCCGCTCGGCTCACCCACGGTTGTGTAGTGCAGCTTGAGCTCCGGCATGGTCTCGCCGGTGTGGAACTTGAAATCCCTGGCGATCCAGTCGCCCTGCTTCGGCGTCGGATAATCGGCCGCCCATGCGGATGTCGAGATGGCCGCCAACGAGACGGACAACAGGATGGCTGACAGCGCCGCGCAAGAAGCTTTCATGTCGATTTCCCCCGTGCGGCTCTGGTCGGCGGCCGCGTTGCGGCGGAACTTAGCAGAACTGTCCGGAAGGATGTAGGATTTCGTTTTCGCCGGTCGTCCTTGAGGGAAAGGTCAGGAGAGACTGCATGTGCCGCAACATCAAGACGCTATTCAACTTTGAGCCGGAGGCGACGGAGGATGAGATCCACGCCAGCGCGCTCCAGTTCGTTCGAAAACTGTCTGGCTTCCACAAGCCGTCGCAGGCCAACGAGGCGGCCTTCGATCGTGCGGTGGCGGAGGTCTCGGAGGCTGCGCGAAAACTCCTGACGTCGCTGCACACCCATGCGCCGGCGCGTGACCGTGAGGTCGAAGCGGAAAAGGCCAAGGAACGTTCGCGGCTGCGGTTCGGTTAGGCGGCTCGAAGGTCCGTTCCGTGACCTGCCTCACGGTGACAACGGTCTCAGCGCGCGATGATGTTCGCCGGGCTTTTGACACCCCGGAGCACGACCATGAGCCGCCCCCTTCTTCCGCTGAAAGCAGGTGCCATCGTTTTCACGTTGCTGTGGACCGCGTGGATGACGTGGTGGAGCGGCTCGTTCTCGAGCGCGAACGTCGTGATCCTGGCCTTGTGCGGCGCAGCGGTCGGCTATCTCTGGTACCGCGCCATGCGCTGGCAGTTCGAGCGCATGGGCATGCTGCCGCGACGCGAGAATGGGACGAAATAGATTCGTCCGTCAGTCCTTGTGGCCGTGCTTCTTCTTTTTCTTCTTCTTCCTGTGATCGCCTTCGCTGTCCTCGTCTTCGTCATCGAGGGGCGCGTCGTCGGTCTCCTGCACCGCGGCTTCCAGCGCCTCGCGCTCGGCAGCCTCATGCTCGCGCTGGCGGCGGCGTTCGTCCCAGGCGTCGAACAGCTGATCGAGCCACGGCAGCACCTGTTCGATCGACGGCAACTGGCCGGGCGGACCGGCCTCGCCGCGCGGGCCCTGCGGCCCCGCCGGCCCCTGCGGTCCGACAGGTCCCTGTGCACCGGCCGCCCCGCGCGGGCCGGCTTCGCCCTGCTTGCCTTGCGGACCGGGCTTGCCCAGCGGTCCGGGCTTTCCGATCGGGCCCGGCTTGCCCTGCGGACCTGGCTTGCCACGCGCGCCATCGGGCCCGCGCTTGCCTGGATGACCCTGCGGTCCCGGCCGCCCCGGTTCGCCCTGCCGTCCGCGCGGTCCCTGAGGTCCCTGCCGTTTTTGTTCGTCTGCCACGCCGCTGCTCCCTTGACCGGAAGCAAGTAATTAGCGGCGTTTGACGACAGCAGCAATTCCACTCGGACAGCGCGCCGGCTGGATCAACATCAATCGGCGGCACGTCGCGCGCTAGTCGTGATAGGCCGGCACCTCGATGCCGGAGGCGGCGTAGAGCCTGATTTTGTTGCGCAACGTGCGCACCGAGAGGCCGAGCACGCGCGAGGCGCGCGTGCGATTGCCGTCGCAGCGGGCGAGCGTCTGCAGCACGAGCTCACGCTCGACCTCGTCGACGGTCGCGCCGATCAGCAGCGGAACGATCTGGTTCGGTGAAAGGACATACGCGCCCGGTTCGGACGCAGCGACATGAACAGTGGTCATCGACACACTCCCCGATCAACGCCGCTTCCGTCTTTGGAAGCGGATCGAGAACAAACGACCCCCAAGCCGTAGATCTACGGTGGGCGGGTTTGGTTAACGAAACGTTAACCGCGGGCGATCGCACGAATTGACCTTGGGAATGCCGCCGCACCGCCGCGATTGGCACGGATTGCATATTCCTGCGAGCATACCCCGCAAAGCAGGCATCCCTCCCGCTCACACCGTCCGGTATCCGCCATCCACCATCACGATCGTTCCCGTGACGTAGGCCGACATGTCCGACGCAAGGAAGATCGCGGGACCCACGATGTCCTCGGGCTTGCCGGTGCGCGCCAGCGGGGTGTGATCGACGAAAGCCTGCACCAGCGCCGGATTGGTCGCACGCACATTGGCGTTGATGTTAGTCTCGATGAAGCCCGGCCCGATTGCATTGACGCGCACGCCCTCCTTGCCGAGCTCGACCGCGAGCGCCTTGGTGAAGCCGAGCACGCCGTGTTTCGAGGTGGTGTAGGCCGCCGAGCTCGGCGTGCGCAGATGCACGAAGGACTGGATCGATCCGATATTGACGATGCGGCCCTTGGCTGCTCGCAAGGGCGCGAGGAACGCCTGCGTCATGTTGAAGACGCCGTTGAGGTTGAGCGAGATGATGTCATTCCAATCCTTCGCCACCGTCTCGGTATCGGCGGTGAAGGCGTTGCGGCGGGTGATGCCGGCATTGTTGACGAGGATCGAGACCTGCCCGACCTTGTCGGCGACTTGCCTGGCGAGCGCGAAGCAGTCGTCGCGTTTGGTGACGTCGAGTGCAAAGCTCTCGGCCTTGCCGCCGGACTTGCGGATCCCCTCGGCGGCTTCCGCGACCGTGTCGGCGTTGACGTCGAGCAGCACCACTTGCGCGCCCTCGCGGGCGTAGCCGGAAGCGATGGCCCGGCCGATGCCCGAACCGGCGCCCGTGATGACGGCGATATGGTTTGCGAGCAATGCCATGACAATTTCCTCCCGATTTCTTTTCGAAGTTTCATGAAAGGCTAACTCGAAATTAAGGGGTCGGAAACGGCGCCCTTGGCATACTGATCTTGATTGCTAAACGTTGCGCGCATGATGGAACGGCTCGAATCCTGGAAACTCGCACTCGAACGCCTGCGGTCGGCGGACGGCGCCGATTGGGCCGAGGCCGGACGGCTGGTGGCCGAGATCGCGCGGATGAGCACCGATACCATGCTGCGTCAGGCCGCCGAGCAGGCGCTTCCTGTGCTGCGCCAGGCCGTGGACAATGACGATCACAGCGTCACGCTGGCGGCACGGCGCCGTCTCGGCGTGGTGCTCGATGTCGTTCACGACCTGACCGCGCCGCGCTTCGGTCGCCGCAATGCTGCGCCGAAAAAATTGTCCAGCGAGGATCGCGCCCGCAAGGTGCTCGGCCTGCCGCTCGCGGTGCAGCTCACCTGCGAGGACATCAACCAGGCGTATCGCCGCGCCGCCAAGGGCATGCACCCCGACCGGGGCGGCAGCGCGGAAGCCTTCATCGACCTCGCCGCCGCGCGCGATATCCTGATCCATCCCCGCGCGTACAAGGACGCGTGAGGGCTCATGTGCTATCCTGTAGCCCGGATGAGCGAAGCGACATCCGGGACGGGTCTAGCCCATGGTTTTGTATCGCAGAAATTTTCTTCCCGGCGGCACCTACTTTTTCACTGTAGCGCTCTTCGACCGCAGATCGACCATTTTGATTGAAAACGTTGGCGCCCTGCGTGATGCCTTCCGGGCCGCTCGCAGGGAGCGCCCGTTCGAGGTCGATGCGATCGTGATCCTTCCGGACCATTTGCATGTCGTCATGAGCCTCCCGCCGCATGACGCCGATTTCGCGGGACGTTGGCGAAGGATCAAGGGGCATTTCAGCAGCGCACTACTGCATGCGGGTATCGACGGAGCCCGCCACTCCAATGGAGAATTGGCTCTGTGGCAACGACGCTACTGGGAGCACACGGTTCGCGACGAAGATGATTTCGCCCGCCATGTGGATTACATTCACTTCAACCCCGTCAAGCATCGCTACGTCCAGCGCGTTTGTGATTGGCCACATTCGTCCTTTCACCGATATGTGCGGGCGGGATTGCTCTCGGAAGACTGGGCGGGCGATGCCGGCGGAAGCGGGATTGCTTTCGGTGAGCGAGCCGAGGGAGGCTGACCCGGAATTCCCGGATATCGCTTCGCTCATCCGGGCTACGGACGTCAGACTTGGAGTCGGACGCTGGTGCGCCCCGGACAAGATGTGAGTGGGTCCGCCAGCAGGCCAGGTTCAAAGCGGGTGCGCGGAAAGACGCGCGATTTCGGCCGAAAAACCAGCGGCGCGTCCAAAAGAAAAGGGCGGACCGCTTGCGCGATCCGCCCTTTGAAATCCGGTCTGTCGCCTCACGCCTAAAGCGTGCAGCGGCGCTCCGCGCGAAGCTTGATCTGGAGCTCCGAGGCGGCCGTGAAGGTCGGGAGCGGCTTGCTGACGACCTTGTAGGTCGACACGCCCCACTGGAACGGCTTGTACTTGAGGTCCTCGTTCCAGACCTGGCAAATGCCGGTGTTGTCCCAGCGGATCACGTAATAGCCGACTGCCGCAGAGGCCGGCACGGCGAACACGGAGGTGGCGATGCCGGCAACGGCACAAAGGGCGAGAACGCGACGCATGAAATATCTCCTGATGGGAACGTGAGAGGAAACTGGTGCGGCAAATCTGCGTGGCTGGCAAGCGGGGCGGCGACCGTTCACGGATATGTCAGCCGTTGGTCGGCTGTTCGGACGACCCTTATCCCTTGACTATCGCCTGACGATCACACGTCTAACTCTTGGCCAGCGACGCCACCGCCTCGATCTCGATCAGCATCTTCGGATCGGGCAGTGCGTGGACCACGCAGGTGGTGCGGGCAGGGTAAGGCGGCGGGCCGAAGGCGCCGGCATAGAGCGCGTTCATGGCGGCCACGTCGGAGGCGCGGGTCAGCAGCACGTTGACCTTGACGAGATCGCGGATCTCGGCGCCGGCCTCCGCCAGCACGCGCTTGATGTTGATGGCGACATTGGCGAACTGCGCCTCGAAGCCGTCGGGCAGCGCGCCGTTCGCGTCGAAGCCGGGAATGCCGGAGACGAACAGGAGATCGCCTGCGCGCGTGGCAAAGGACAGCGGCGGCGCCTTGACGTGCGGCGGGGGCGCGAAATGCTGGATCGGCATGGGATCACCTCGGATGGAGGGCTGGAAGCGCAAGCGTAGCGGCAGCTCGGGGCGCCTCCAACAAAAAACGCGAAAACAACCCCATGCACAGTAGGCATCTAGCAGGAATCATTGAGCTTTCTTTTTCACTTCGGGAAAAACAAAATAATCGTTGCTCCGTCGGGCAAAACAGGGGCAGAATGGCATGATGGCGGGTGAGCGTCTTGTCGCGCCAAACTCCGCCGTCATGCCCCGGCTCGACCGGGGCATCCAGTACGCCGCGGTTTCGGTTCACTATCGCTCTCTCTGGAATACTGGATCACCCGGTTGAACCGGGCGATGACAGTTGGGTGTGTTGCTACAGACCGCGACTCACGCCCATCCCATCATGTTGCCGCCCCGATCCATCGGATAGATTCCGCTCGTTCGATTCGTTTCCCTCCTTGAAGAATAGCCCCCGGAGACTCCCATGAAGTTCGCATCCACCCTCCGCGCCGCGCTGGTCGGCATTGCCGCGCTTGCCGGCCTCTCGACCTCGGCTCTGGCCGACGGCGGCACCGTGGTGCTGACGATCTACAAGGCGGGCTGGATCATCGGCGGCTCCGGCGGCTCGGGCGTGCTGAACTTCCGCGGCCGCGCCTATTCGCTCTCGACCGGCGGGCTCGACTACGGCCTCGTCTTCGGCGGCTCCAAGACCGTGCTGCGCGGCCGCGTCTCCAACATCAACCGGCCCTCCGACATCGCCGGCGTCTATGGCGCCGCCGGTGCGGGCATCGCAGTGGGCCGCGGCGCGCGTGCGATCGTGCTGACCAACCAGAAGGGCGCCGTGCTCGAGCTGTCCGGCACGCAGGTCGGCCTGATGGCGAATGCGGATCTGAGCGGGCTTGCGATCACGCTGCGGTAAGGCCGAGGGGGAAATGGGGCGCAAGCGCCGCGCCCACCATCTCTTCCCGACAATTCCGGCCGGGGTCGCTATACTCACGATCCCAGTGACCTCGGCAAGATGGGGATCCCATGGCGAGAGAGTTGGACGGCAAGGTGGCGGCCGTGACCGGGGCTGCGTCGGGCATCGGATTGGCCAGCACCGAGGCGATGCTGGCCGCCGGCGCGCGCGTGGTGATGGTCGACCGCGATGAGGCCGCGCTGAAGGCGCTCCGCGACAAGCACGGCGACGCGGTGATCCCGCTGCTCATCGATCTGCTGGACCCAAAAGACTGTGCAACGGTGCTGCCGCGCGTTCTGGAGCAGGCCGGCCAGCTCGATATCCTGCATGCGAATGCCGGGACGTATGTCGGTGGCGATCTGGTCGATGCCGACACCATGGCGATCGACCGGATGCTGAACCTGAATGTCAACGTCGTGATGAAGAACGTACACGACGTGCTGCCGCACATGATCGCGCGCGGGACCGGCGACATCATCGTCACGAGCTCGCTGGCGGCGCATTTTCCCACGCCATGGGAGCCGGTCTATGCGTCGTCCAAATGGGCGGTGAACTGCTTCGTCCAGACGGTGCGGCGCCAGGTCTTCAAGCACGGCATCCGCGTCGGCTCGATTTCGCCCGGTCCGGTCGTCAGCGCCTTGCTCGCGGACTGGCCGCCGGAGAAGCTGAAGGAAGCCAGGGACTCGGGAAGCCTGCTGGAGGCCGGCGACGTGGCTGAGGTCGTGATGTTCATGCTGACGCGGCCGCGCGGCATGACCATCCGCGACGTGGTGATGCTGCCGACCAATTTCGATCTTTAGGGCGCCAAGCGTGCCCCGGTGAACACCGCCAATTGCGCATCGAACGCCCGCCTGAACGCGGGCCGCGCTTCGCCGCGAGCCACATAGGCGGCGATATCGAGATATTCATCCAGCATGCCTGATGCGTTCAACCTGCGCAGCACCGTCACCATCATGAGATCGCCGGCGCTGAACGCACCGTCGAGCCAGTTGGCATCGCCGAGTTGGCGGGACAATTCACCGAGCCTGACACGGACGCGATCCTGCAGCATGGGCAGCCGCTCCGCGTACCAGCTCTTGTCGCGCTCGAACAGCATGGCCATCCCGAGCTCGACGATCGGCGGCTCCAGCGTGCTCAGCGCAGCAAACATCCAGGCGATCGCGCGGGCCCGGGCGTGCGGCTCCGTCGGCAGCAGCCCGGCGTGACGCTCGGCGATATGGAGCACGATCGCGCCGGACTCGAACAGGGCGAGATCGCCGTGCTCGTAGGTCGGAATCTGCCCGAATGGATGCAGGGCGAGATGCGCGGGTTCTTTCATCGCTTGGAACGAAACCAGACGCACGTCGTAAGGCTGGCCGACCTCTTCGAGCGCCCAGCGCACCCGCATGTCGCGGGCTTGCCCCTTGCCGCGGTCGGGCGAGCTTTCGAAGGCGGTGATGGTGGGGGGCATCGGGAGGGGCTCCGGGGTTGATCGCGTTTTGCGTTCGGAGGACGAATGGAATGAGTGGATTCCGACAGGTTAATGCGTTTTCGTGGACCCCGTAGGCCGCATGAGCGATAGCGATATGCGGGGCAGCTGCCGGCCCCGGATGTCGCTGTCGCTCATCCGGGCTACAAGAAAATCCCGCCGCCGCTGTCGGAACGTCCCTACCTGCCACGTCCTTGGAACATCGGCGCGCCGCCGCGCGCCCGCCCGAGGCGAAAGGATATCCGTTCATGACCTCCATCACGCCGTTTCTCTGGTTCGACAACAACGTGCCGGCGGCCGTCGCCTTCTACAAATCGGTGTTTCCCAACGCCAAGGTTGAGACCGTCAGCGACTTCATGGCGGTGTTCGAGCTCGAAGGCCAGCGCTTCAACGCGCTCAACGGGGGCCCGCAATACAAGTTCAACGAAGCGGTGTCGTTCTTCATCAGCGTGGAGACGCAAGCGGAAGTCGATTATTTCTGGGACAGGCTCACCGCCGACGGCGGCGAAGAATCCCGCTGCGGCTGGCTCAAGGACAGGTTCGGGCTGTCCTGGCAGGTGATCCCATCAGCGCTCGGCCGCTACCTCGGCGACCCCGACCGCAGCAAGGCGAACCGCGTCATGCAGGCGATGATGCAGATGAGAAAGATCGTGATTGCGGATTTGGATAGGGCGTATGCTGGGTGAGGCAGGTGCCCGTGCCCCGGACGCAGCGCATCGCGCCGCTCTTCGCGGCGTGGTGCGCTGCAGAGGGGCCCATGCCGCATCCGTGCCGGAGCTTCTGGGTCCCGGGTCTGCGCTTCGCTTGCCCGGGACACGCGAGCAGGCCAAAGCGGGGACACTCTCGACTATTCCGTTGCAGCGATCCACGCCGCAAGCTCGCGCCACGGCTCCAGCGTCCAATGCCCGGACGCCGCGCCGGACGGCGAGGGCAGCACGAACATCTCGGGCAGACTCTCATCCCGCAGCTGCCGCCCCAGCGCAATCCCGCTTGACGGCCTGCCATAAAACAAGCTCGCCGCCTTCTTGCTCGTGAACGCAATTGTCCTTGGCTGATACTTTTCGATCTTGGCCCTGAACCCCGGCACGTCGATCGTCTCCGCCGCGATCTGGTGATCCATCCCGGCGCCCGATTTGGAAAGATCGGTGAAGCCGATCCCGAGATCGAGCAAGCTTGCGAACTGGCCCGGCTGATAGCGCCGCGGCGTGATCCCGGCCTCATGAATCGCGCGCCAGAAGCGAGGCGTAATAGTGCCCGAGCTCGGCCGACCGCGTCGAGGCGGCGGTGCCGACGAAGACGAGACGGAGGTTGGGAAGGAGCTGGTCGGGGAGGCGGTGAGGGGATGTATCGGGCACGTCAATTATCCGCGGCTGTAGCCCGCATGAACGGAGTGATATGCGGGGCGGCAAAGACCCGGATGTCGCTGCGCTCATCCGGGCTACGCTTGCCCGCGCTAGTCCGATTTGCGCGTCACACGCACCGCCCGAGCCGCATCTAACTCATAAACTCCGTCGGTGCAGTGGTCTGTCAAAAGATCGAGGCTGAATGATACCCAAGAGTCTCCAATTGCAGACCATGCTTCGCCGGTAAGTTTGGTTTCGTGGACATTGATACTGCGGAAGCTATCCCACGAAATCCGCGGACTAATCCATCACAGGTCATCTGACCGAACCGCGCTAAAATCGACCAACCCTTGGAAAACCACCAGTCCAAGAGCCGGTACCGCAATCACTTGTCCGGTGTCACTTGCAATGCGATCTCGAATGGCGTGGTGTTCCGGATCGATAATGCAAGTATCGCCACACGCGACAACGATCACGTCCCTTCCGTTGGGATGATCGAGCACAGTGGTGCAATCGAAGATGCCTCCCACGAAATTGCCGATCCATGGATCGGAACCCTTGGGATAGAAGCGGACAACCAAACCTTCCCGAAATTCGCGCTCACCGTGTCCGGTCAAAGAGATGGCCGGAGGTCCGTACGGTGGTAGTCCTGGTAGTATTTCAGACCGCATGGGCCGTTCGCATTGCGTTTCCAACTTTGGGGGCGACGATCGTCGCCCCCAAAGTTCGCACGGGCCCGCTCACAACACCCGATTGCTCTCCTTCACCTTCTCCGCATCCAGATACAAGTTCTCGCCCATCTCCTTGAACTTCGCGCTCATCTTAGCCATGCCGTCCTCGGCGGTGCCGCTCATCGACATGCCCACGCCGTTCGGGTCGTTCAGCGTCGCCGCGTAGTCGCGGACGTCCTGCGTGATCTTCATCGAGCAGAATTTTGGGCCGCACATCGAGCAGAAATGCGCGACCTTGTGGGCTTCCTTCGGCAGGGTCTCGTCGTGGAAGTTCTTGGCGGTCTCGGGGTCGAGGCCGAGGTTGAACTGGTCGCTCCAGCGGAAGTCGAAACGGGCGCGGGAGAGCGCGTCGTCGCGCAGCTGGGCTGCCGGGTGACCCTTGGCGAGATCGGAGGCGTGGGCGGCGATCTTGTAGGTGATGACGCCGACCTTGACGTCGTTGCGATCGGGCAGGCCGAGATGCTCCTTCGGCGTGACGTAGCAGAGCATGGCGCAGCCGAACCAGCCGATCATGGCGGCGCCGATGCCCGAGGTGATGTGGTCGTAGCCCGGCGCGATGTCGGTGGTCAGGGGCCCGAGGGTGTAGAACGGCGCTTCGCCGCATTCCTTGAGCTGCTTGTCCATGTTGATCTTGATCTTGTGCATCGGCACGTGGCCGGGGCCTTCGATCATGACCTGGCAGCCCTTGTCCCACGCGATCTTGGTGAGTTCTCCGAGCGTCTCCAATTCGGCGAATTGCGCGCGATCGTTGGCATCGGCGATCGAGCCCGGACGCAGGCCGTCGCCGAGCGAGAACGAGACGTCATACTTGCGCATGAGATCGCAGATCTCGTCGAAATGGGTGTAGAGGAAGCTTTCCTTGTGATGCGCCAGGCACCACTTGGCCATGATCGAGCCGCCGCGCGACACGATGCCGGTGACGCGGTTGGCGGTGAGGTGGATGTATTGCAGGCGCACGCCGGCGTGGATGGTGAAATAGTCGACGCCCTGCTCGCACTGCTCGATCAGCGTGTCCTTGTAGAGCTCCCAGGTCAGCTTGACCGGATCGCCGTCGCACTTCTCCAGCGCCTGATAGATCGGAACGGTGCCGATCGGCACCGGCGCGTTGCGCAAAATCCATTCGCGGGTGGTGTGGATGTTGCGCCCGGTCGAGAGGTCCATCACGGTATCGGCGCCCCAGCGGATCGCCCACACCATCTTCTCAACCTCTTCCTCGACCGATGACGTCACCGCCGAGTTGCCGATATTGGCGTTGATCTTGGTCAGGAAGTTGCGGCCGATGATCATTGGCTCGAGTTCGGCGTGGTTGATGTTGCAGGGGATGATGGCACGTCCCCGCGCGATCTCGCTGCGGACGAACTCCGGGGTGATGAAGGCGGGCACTTCCGCGCCAAAGCTTTCGCCGTCGGCAAGGGCTGCTTCCGCACGCTCGAGCTGCTCCTTGCGGCCGAGATTTTCGCGTGCCGCGACGTAGATCATCTCCTTGGTGATGATGCCGGCACGGGCGAATTCGAGCTGCGTAATCTTGTGGCCGTCGCGGCCGCGCAGCGGCTGGTGATAGGCCGAGAAGGCGCGCGCGGCCTTGTCGGTGGAGACGCTGCCATTGTCCTCCGGCTTGATCTGCCGGCCCTGATATTCCTCGACGCCGCCGCGCTCCAGCACCCAGGCCTTGCGGCCGCGCGCCAGACCGGCGTTGACGTCGATGGTCACGCTAGGGTCGGTGTAGGGGCCGGAGGTGTCGTACACCGGCAGGTTCGGTTCGCCGGCGCCTTCGGACAGGATGATCTCGCGCAGCGGCACGCGCAGGTCGGGCGCGGCATCGGGCGAGGCGAAGATTTTTCGCGACGAGGGCAGCGGGCCGGTGGTGACGGCGGGGACGGTCTTGTCGGGATTGGAGCGGATGTTCATGGGATCCTCCGGTTTAATTCGTTGATGTCGCTATGCGAGAGGCAAATTCGGCTGTCATCCCCGCCTAGTGCGCAATTGCGCACGGGAGCGGGGATCCAGTACTCCGAGACGGTGCGGCTCAAGCCGAGAAGCCGCGGCGTACGGGATCGCCCGGTCGAGCCGGGCGATGACAGTGGCGTGCGGGGTGAGAGAGTGAGGCGCATCACGCCGCCTCCGCGGACAGGCCGAGCCATTGCCGCACCCGCGCATCCGGGTCGGCATTCTGGGTGACGTCGCTGACGACGGCGATGGAATCCGCGCCCGCGGCAAAGATCTCCGCGGCGTGCTCGAACTTGATGCCGCCGATCGCGACCAGCGGGATGTGGCCTACGCGCTTCTTCCATTCCGTGATCTTCGGAATGCCCTGCGGTTCGAAACGCATCGATTTGAGCGTGGTGAAGAAGATCGGGCCCAGCGCGACATAGTCGGGCTCGGCGGCAAGCGCGGTGTCCAGCTCCGCATCGTCGTGGGTGGAGACGCCGAGCGACAAGCCGGCCTCGCGGATGGCAGCGAGGTCGGCGTCGGCAAGGTCCTCCTGGCCGAGATGCAGATATTTTGCGCCGGCGACGATCGCCGCGCGCCAATAGTCGTTGACGACGAGCTTGGCTTGCGTGCCCGCGGTGATCGCCAGCGCGTCGGTGACCATCTGCAGCGATTGCGAGTCGTCGAGGTCCTTTGCGCGCAGCTGGATGGTGCCGACGCCGAGCTTGGTCAGGCGCTCGACCCAGGCGAGGCTGTCGACGACGGGATAAAAGCGATCAGGATACGGCATGCCAGAACGGTGTCCCAACGACAGGGGTGGAAGGGGAGGCGAAATCGCGGGCGTTCATCAGCCCGGCCTCAAAAGCGGTGCGGCCGGCCTCGATCCCGAGGCGGAAGGCATTGGCCATAGCAACGGGATCGGTGGCTTTTGCGATGGCGGTGTTGAGCAGCACGGCGTCGTAGCCGAGCTCGAGCGCCTGCGCCGCATGCGACGGCGCGCCGATGCCGGCGTCGACCACCAGCGTGATGTCAGGCAGCCGCTCGCGCATCAGCTTGAGCGCGTCGCGGTTGGTGATGCCTTTTGCGCTGCCGATCGGCGCGGCCCAGGGCATCACCACCTTGCAGCCGGCATCGACCAGGCGGTTCGCGACCGAGAGATCCTCGGTGCAATAGGGGAACACCTCAAAGCCGTCCTTGATCAGGAGGCTTGCGGCTTCGACAAGCCCGACCACATCGGGCTGCAGCGTGTCGTTGTCGGCGATGACTTCGAGCTTGATCCAGGATGTGCCAAACAATTCGCGTGCGAGCTTGGCGGTGGTCACTGCCTCGCGCACGCTGCGGCAGCCGGCGGTGTTCGGCAGCACGGTGACGTCGAGCTCGCGGATCAGATTCCAGAACGCATCGCCGGTCTTGCCGCCGGCGGATTCGCGCCGCAGCGACACCGTGACGATGTTCGAGCCCGAGGCGCGGATCGCCGCCTGCATGATCGCAGGCGAGGGATAGAGCGCGCTGCCGATGAGGAGGCGGGAGGGGAAGGTCTTGCCGTAGAAGGTCACCATGGGGAAGGTGTCTCCTCAATTGACGCTGTCATCCTCGCGAAGGCGGGGATCCAGTATTCCAGAGGCCGTGCGATGATACGGAGGCGCCGCGGCGTACTGGATCGCCCGGTCGAGCCGGGCGATGACAGCGGAGTGTGTGGCGCGCGCCAAGGCGATAAATGGAGAGCCATCTTCACCCTCCCTGCCGCGGCGTGATGATCTCGATCTCGTCGCCGGGCTTCAGCGCCGTCTCGGCCCAGCGGCTCTTCGGCACGACGTCGTAGTTGAGCGCGATCGCGAAATGGGTGCCTTCGTAGTCGAGCTCGCTGAGCAGCGCGTCGACGCTGGCCGAATTCACGTCGCGTTGCTCGCCGTTCACGATCACGCGCATTGCATCACCTCATTGTCGATCTGGCCGCGCTCGACAAAGCTCAGCGTCAGCTCGGCCAGCGCCGGGGCGATCAAGAAGCCGTGTCGGTAGAGGCCGTTCACGCTGATCGTGCCGTCACGGATGCCGATGCGCGGCAAATTGTCGGGAAAAGCGGGGCGCAGGCCGGAGCCGAATTCGACGATGCGGGCCTCGCCGAAGGCGGGGTGCACGGCATAGGCTGCGCCCAACAGCTCCAGCGCCGAACGCACGCTGACGCTGGTGTCCTCGGCCTCGATCGAGGTCGCGCCCAACATGAATAGATTGTCCTCGCGCGGGATCACATAGAGCGGCCAGCGCGGATGGATCAGCCGCACCGGGCGCGCGAGCTGCACCTCGGCGGTCTCGATCAGGATCATCTCGCCCTTGACGCCGCGCAAGCCGGGCTGCTCGTCGCGCGCAGAAAGGCCGCGGCAGTCGATCACGATGCCTTCAGGATCAAGTTTTGCGAGTTCGGCCGCGGCGACGTCGCTTTCGAACTTGATGGTGCCGCCGGCGGCGCGGATGCGCTCGTGCAGTTTCGGGAGCACGCGGCGCGGCTCGACATGGCCCTCGGTCGGAAAGAACAGCGCGTCGCGGAAGCGGCCTTCGAGCGACGGCTCGAGCTCGGCAAGGCCGGCGGCATCGAGCCGGCGATGGCCCTCGGTCATCCGGGCAAAACGCTCGAAATCGCTGCGCTCGCGCGGGTGGGCGACGACCAGCGAGCCGTTGAAGGGCGTGTCGGGCAGCTCGCGCCGCCAGATGTCGAGCGAGCGCAGGCCGAGCCTGGAGATGATCGGTTCGGAAACTTCCGCCTCGCAATAGGGCGCGAGCATGCCGCCGGCCCAATGGCTGGTGGCGTCGGTCATGTCGGCGTCACCGCGCTCGTGCAGGGTGACGGCGTGGCCGGCCTGCGCGAACAGCAAGGCCTGCCAGGCGCCCGCAATGCCTGCGCCGATGATGGATACCGGGGAATCCGGTCGCTTGGTCGTCTGCAACATCCCTGTCCCTTCGCCGGCATGACCCGGATCAGGTTCAAAGGGTCACCGCGGTCCTGGGCGGATTTGCCCATTTAGCGGTATCTCAGCTCCTCCTCGGAGCACCCCTCGGAACGGCTCTAATGTATGCCAGCAGGACTGGGTGGTCAACGCGCTTGGCGGGAACCGGGCTTACCTGGGCGCCTGTGCCCGGGCGTTGCGGACGCGCTGGGCGAGCTTGCGGTGCGGCGCGGCGCCGAATATCGGCTGCGGATTGCCGTTCGGCTCAAGCCAAGGGGAGCCCATATTGGCCTCGCTCGTATTGGCGACCTGCACGGCCTCCTGCCGTTGCCGCTTTGCGGCGTAGTAATAGCCGCCGGCGAAATAACGCACGGCGCGGGCGTGATCGCCATTGGCGGCGTGATAGGCGCCGGCGAGATATTTCACAGCATAGGTGAGATTGGTGTTGGGATCGCGCAGGCCGGCGGCGTCGCCGGTGTAGCCGACCCCGCGCGCGGTCGCGAGCTTGATCTGCATCAGCCCGATGGTGCCGCCATGGCCGACCAGGCCCGGCTGATAGCGGCTTTCGCGCATGATGACGCGATGCACCAGCGCCTCCGGCACGCCGTTGGCGCGGGCATGGGCCGCGACCATTTCGGCGTACTCCGCTTGGCCCGCGAGTGCGGCCTGCGGCAACGTCAGTCCGGCCGCGAGCAGCGCGGCGACACGTAAAATTTTCATCGAATGTTCCTCGGCACCGCTCACCTG
This sequence comes from Bradyrhizobium sp. Kon56, assembly GCF_055807635.1. Lineage (NCBI taxonomy): Bacteria > Pseudomonadati > Pseudomonadota > Alphaproteobacteria > Hyphomicrobiales > Nitrobacteraceae > Bradyrhizobium > Bradyrhizobium sp. Kon56. The sequence goes on from NZ_JBVVOU010000004.1 coordinate 236,663, forward strand.
CGCCCGCTCGCGTTAGGCCCCGCGAACGCGGCGATGATGTGGCGAAACGCCTCCGATTACGTTTTTGCAGCGCAGAGCCGTCATTCGGACGCAAGGCCGGCGTAGGGATTGTCTTGCAGACGAAGCCGTCATTCGCGACAGCGGGCCTGTCTATTCGCGTGCGGGCCCGAAAGCGAGTAAGAGAGCGGCGCAAATCGGGAGAGGTGCCATGACAAAAGCAAACGTGGTGAAGGCACACATCGGCGACATTCCCAGGCAAAATCCCTGTGCGCAATGCGGCGCGCCGATCCCGCAACCTGATTGGATCGAGGCGGGCGACGGACGCATCTCCTATCTTTGGACATGCCGTGCTTGCAATTATCGCTTCGAGGCGGTTGCGATTTTTGATGAGGGAGCCGTCGCGCACCCGCCGCTTGCGGCCTGAGGTTTAGTCTTCGGGCATGATCTTTTCGGAAAACCGCTGCACACTTTGCGCTGGCGCGGCCCTTCGGGTCCGGATCATGGCTTAAGCCGCAAGCTGCGGCTGCTGCCGTACCGGCAATTGCATCCGCACGATCAGCCCATGCGGCTCCCGGTCGTGCAGTGACAGCTCGCCGCCGTGGGCGATCGCGATCGCGCGCACCGCATGAACTTATCGACGAAATCGTGCGCTGCGAAATGTTCCTGAGTGACTTAGGAACAATTGAACGCAGCCCAGATGATCGCGCAGCACGCGGCGAAATTGCAGCACGCGCGGAACTGGGACTGATCCGAGCTGTTTTCTCCGCACAAGTTTTCTGCTGAAGGAGAGGACAATATGTTGATGAAATCGATCGCGGCCGGTCTTGCCGGTACCGCACTGCTCGCAACCGTTGCGTTCGCGCAAAATCCGACCGCCACCACCGACAAGGCGCCGGCTGCCGCGGCGACGACGACCACCACGACCGCGTCGGGACAGTGGCGTACGTCCAAGATGGACGGCATCAAGGTCTATAACGACGCCAATGAGAACATCGGCTCGATCAACGATCTGCTGATGGACAAGAGCGGTAACATCAAGATCGCTGTGATCGGCGTCGGCGGCTTCCTCGGCCTGGGCGAGCATCTGGTTGCGGTGCCCTTTGAGAAGCTGAAATTCGTCAACGAGGCGGTTGCCTACACCGGCGCTGCCGGGAACAACCCGAACAGCGCAGCCAACCGGCCCGCGGCGACTACCACGACGGGTGCCGCGACCGGCACCGACAACAAGCCCGCGACGACAACGACGGCCACGTCCGCGTCGAAATGGTATCCGGACCACGCCGTGTTCAATGCGAGCAAGGACGAGCTGAAGAACATGCCCGAGTTCAAATACTCGGAGTAACGCGGCTCTGAACGGCTAAACGAAGCGCGCCCGGTTTTTACCGGGCGCGCTGTCGTGCTCTTCCCAACCTCTCCCCGCAAGCGGGAAGAGGGAGAAGAACTTCAGTGCGTCACCAGCGGGCAGCCGCCCTTGTCGAGCGGACGGAAGGCCTCGTCGCCGGGCACGGTGGCGATCAGCTTGTAGAGGTCCCACTCGCCCTTGGAGTCCTCGGGCTTCTTGACCTCGAACAGATACATGTCGTGGACCATGCGGCCGTCGATGCGGATCTTGCCGTTCTTGGCGAAGAAGTCGTTGACCGGTGTCTTGCGCATCTGCTCCATCACCTTCGGTGCCTCGTCGGTCTTGATGGCGTCGATCGCCTTCAGGTAATGCATGGTCGCGGAATAGAGCCCCGCCTGGATCATGGTCGGCATGTGACCGACCTTCTCGTTGAAGCGCTTGGAGAAGGCGCGCGTCTCCTCGTTGGTGTCCCAGTAGAACGCGTCGGTGATGATCAGGCCTTGCGTCGACTTGATGCCGAGCGAATGAACGTCGGTGATCTCCATGAGCAAGGCGATCATCTTCTGGCCGCCCTCCGTCAGGCCGAACTCGGCCGCCTGTTTCAGCGCATTGGTGGTGTCGCCGCCGGCATTGGCCAGTGCGACCACCTTGGCCTTGGAGGCCTGGGCCTGGAGCAGGAAGGAGGAGAAGTCCGACGAGTTGAGCGGATGGCGGACCTCGCCGAGCACCTTGCCGCCGCTCTCCTTGACGACGTTGGCGGCGTCGCGCTGCAGCGCCATGCCGAAGGCGTAGTCGGCGGTGACGAAGAACCAGGTGTCCTCGCCGCGCTTGACCATCGCCTTGCCGGCGACGTTCGACAGCGCATAGGTGTCGTAGGTCCAGTGCACCGTGTTGGGCGAGCAGGCGACGCCCGTGATATCGGATGAGCCGCCGCCGGAATTGATGTGGATCTTGTTCTTCTCGCGCGTCAACGCCGAGATCGGCAGCGCCACCGACGAGGTCGGCACGTCGAAGATCGCGTCGACCTTGTCGTTGTCGTACCAGTTGCGGGCGATGTTGACGCCGACGTCGGGCTTGTTCTGGTGATCGGCGGAGACCACCTGCACGGGCTTGCCCGCGACTTTGGCACCGTAATCGGCGACCGCCATCTCCACGGCGGCGAGCGAGCCCTTGCCGGTCGCGTCCGCATAGAGGCTCGACATGTCCGTGAGCACGCCGATCTTGACGACGTCGTCGGAAATCTGCGCCTGGGCGGCGCCTGACGTGGCGGCGAGCGCGAGACCGGCCGCGATCGCGGCGATGAGCTTTTGCATTTTGTTTCTCCCTCAGCGTTGTTGTTTGGGTTTTGTTGCGGGGACCGTTCTAACGACAATCTGTCCCCGGAGCAAAGCCCGAGAATGCGCGAGGAGGGTTGAGAAATAAGCAGGGCGCGGCAGTGTTTTCACCCTCTCCCCGGGAGAAGGAAGAAGCTCACGCGCTGCTGCCCTTGAGCCGTTCGTTGCGCCGGCGCAGGCCTTCCAGGGTGGCGAGCAGGATGACCGAGACCGTCGTCAGGATCACCGCTGCCGCCGTGATGGTCGGGCTGATGTTCTCGCGGATGCCGCTGAACATCTCGCGCGGCAGGGTGCGCTGCTCGGGACCTGCCATGAACAGCACGATCACCACCTCATCGAAGCTGGTCGCGAAGGCGAACAGGGCCCCCGATGCCACGCCGGGCAGGATCAGCGGCAGGATCACGCGGCGGAAGGCGTCAAGCGGCGAGGCACCGAGCGAGGCGGCAGCGCGGGCCAGATTGGTGTCGAAGCTCTGCAGCGTCGCGCCGACCGTGATGACGACGAAGGGCGTCGCCAGAGCGGTGTGGGCCAGGATCAGGCCGAGATAGCTGCCGGTCAATCCGATCGGCGCGAAGAAGAAATAGAGACCGACCGCGGTGATGACCCCGGGCACGACGACCGGCGACAGCACGAAAGCCAGCACGAGCGGCTTGAACCGGCTCTTCCACTGCGCCAGCCCCAACGCCGCCAGCGTGCCGAGCACCATCGACAGCAGGGTCGAGGCGACACCGATGATCATGCTGTTCTTCAGCGAATTCATCCAGCGCGGCGAATTGATGAAGTCGTCGTACCAGCGCAGCGAGAGGCCCGGCAGCGGATAGGTGAGGTACGAGCCCGAGCTGAACGACAGCGGCATGATCGCAAGGATCGGCGCAATCAGGAAGATGAACACCAGCGTGGAGATCACGATGGTCGCGGTCCACGCAATGCGCTGGCTCGGCGTGCGGATGGAGGAATTGTCGCTCAATTCTTCATCCCTCCCGTGACCTGCTGTCCCTGCACCAGCTTTCCGTAGACGAGCGCGAGCAGAATAGTGGCGAGCAGCAGCACCGCACCCAGTGCCGAAGCAAGGCCCCAATTGGCCGTCTCGGTCGTGTAGAGCGCGATGAAGTAGCTGATCATCTGATCGGCGGCGCCCCCGACGAGTGCTGGCGTGATGTAATAGCCGAGCGCCAGGATGAAGACGAGCAGGCTTCCCGCGCCGATGCCGGGCAGCGTCTGAGGCAGGTAGATCCGCAGGAAGGCGGTGAGCGGCGGCGCGCCGAGCGAGGCGGCGGCACGCATGTAAGCCGGCGAGATCGCCTTCATGCTGCTGTACAGCGGCAGGATCATGAATGGCAGGAGAACGTGGGTCATGGCCACGCAGACACCAAAGCGGTTGTAGATCAGGCGCAACGGCTCGTCGATGATGCCAAGCCAGAGCAGGCTGTCGTTCACGACGCCTTTGCCCTGCAACAGAACGATCCAGGCGCAGGTGCGGACCAGAAGCGACGTCCAGAACGGCAGCAGGACGAAGATCATCAGCAAATTCGACCGGCCGGGCGGCAGCGCCGCCAGCAGGTAGGCGACCGGGAAGCCAAGGATCAGGCACAGCACCGTGACACTGAGGCTGATGAGGAAGGTGCGGACGAAAACGTCGCGGTAGATGGCCTGATCGGGCGGAGCTGCGACAATCGCGCCGTCCACGTTCCGCGTCAGATCGAGCGCCGACAAAAGATAGAAGCCGGTCACGGGGCCACTGGCGTCCTTGATCGTGGTCCAGGTGGCGCGTTCGCGCCAGGCCGGGTTGATCTTGCCCAGCGTCTCCCTCGCCGTGCCGGGCTCGGGCGCAGTCTTCAGATTGCGTGCGGTGCTGGTCAGGATCGTGCGGAAGCCGTTCAGTGCGTAGTTGAGCCGCTTGGCCGCAATCGCAATGGTGCCGGAATCGCGCGCCGCCATGATGTCGCCCGCCAGCGCCGCGTAGGCCTTTTCGTCCGGCAGATCCCTGCCGTCCCAACTGGCGAGAGCCGCGATGGTCTGAGGCAGAACCAGACGCACCTCGCGGTCATCGACGGCACGCCACAGCATGCCGGCGATGGGCCCAGCGAAGGTGAAGAGCAGGAAGACGAGAAGCGGCAGAACCAGCGCCAATGCTTTGACCTGGCGTGCTCGCTCCGCCCGCCGCAATCGGCGCTTGAGCGGCACCTCGGTCGGGCCATGGGCGCCGGTCAAGAGCGCATCCGTCATTGGTCTAACCTTGGGTCGAGCTTTGTGGGGACGCTATTTCGCGGCCCATTTGTTGAAGCGCTCGGTCAGGCGGTCGATGTTCTCGAGCCAGAAGGCAACATTGATCTCCACCGCATTCTTGATGTTGTCAGGCGCTGTCGGCAGGTCCTTCAGAACAGCAGGCGCGAGCAGGGCGGCTGCGTCCTTGTTCGAGGTGCCATAAGCAATGTTCTCCGACAGTTTCGACTGGTTCTCAGCCTTGCCGACGAAGTCCAGGAACTTGTAGGCCGCGTCCTTGTTCGGGCTGCCTTTCAGGATCACCCAAGTGTCGAGGGTGAAGAGCGCTCCGTCCCAGACCATGCCAAAATTCTTCTTCTCGTTCTTGTTCGCGGTGTCGATGCGGCCATTGTAGACCGAGGTCATTGCCACCTCGCCGGAGGCGAGCAATTGCGGCGGCTGAGCGCCGGCCTTCCACCAGACGATGTCGCCCTTGATGGTGTCCAGCTTCTTGAACGCGCGCTCGACGCCCTCGTCGGTCGCCAGCACCTTGTAGACGTCCTTTGGCGCGACGCCGTCGGCCATGAGGGCGATCTCCAGCGTGGTCTTCGGCCCCTGACGCAGGGCACGCTTGCCCGGGATCTTCTTGGTGTCGAAGAAGTCGGCCCAGCCCTTCGGGGCCTCCTTGAGCTTGTCCTTGTCGTAGCCGAGAACGAAATCGTAGAGGATGGCGCCGACGCCGCAAGGATTGACCGACGGTGGGATATAGGCGGCCTCGCCGCCGATCTTCGAATAGTCGAGCTTTTCGAACAGGCCTTCCTCGCAGCCAACCGCCAGCTCGTCGCTCTCGACCTGGACGACGTCCCAGGTGGCGGCACCACCCTGCACCTTGGCGCGCAACACGCCGACGCCGCCGTCCCAGGACTCGTCATTCAAGGGAACACCGGTCGCTTTCTTGAAGGGCTCGAAATAGACCTTCTTCTGGGCATCCTGATAGGCGCCGCCCCACGACACAACGGTGAGGTCACGCGCCTGCGCGACCGTGGCCAGCGTCGCGCTGGCGGTGAATGCCGCGGCGAAACCCAGAATAATCTTGCGCTTCAGCATGGTCTTTGTTCCTTCTTCTTCACGTGACTTGCGTTGAGCTTGGTTGGTCCAGGTCCGCCCGCCTTGGAGCGATGCTGCATGGTTGGATCAGACGGGATCGAGGGCCAGGCAATCCTCCGGGCGGAAGGTGATGAACACGTCATCGCCAGGTCTCAGGCTGCCAGCTGTAAGGCTGCCAGCTCTCAGGCTGTCATGTGTCCCCGGCTGAAGCTTGACCATGAACTCCTTGTTGTCGGCGACGTCGAGCACGGCCAGCGCGTGGTCGCCGAGATAGATGGTGTTCTGCACCTTGGCCGGCAGTCGGTTCGGTTCGTCGCTGGAGATGCCATCCGGGATAATGGCGATCCGCTCCGGCCGCACCGACAGCGAGGTCGATGCGCCCGCGCCTGATACGTTGACGGCTCGTGCGGTCACGGCGCCGCCGCCAGCCAGCGCAACTCGGCAATATTCTTTCTCGACCGTCTCGACGGTGCCGGCCAGCACATTGTTCTCGCCGATGAAATGGGCGACGAAGCTGTTCACCGGATGCTCATACAGCGCGGCGGGCCTGTCGATCTGCTGCACGATGCCGTCGTTGAATACGGCGATGCGATCCGACATGGTGAGCGCTTCACTTTGATCGTGGGTGACGTAGACGACGGTGATGCCCATCGTCTCGTGCAGTTGCTTGATCTCCAGTTGCATCTGCTCCCGCAGGCGCTTGTCCAGGGCGCCCAGCGGCTCGTCCATCAGCACGAGTTGCGGATTGAAAACAAGGGCGCGGGCCAGTGCCACGCGCTGCTGTTGACCGCCGGACAGCTGCCCGGGCCGCCGCTGCGCCAGAGTTTCCATCTTGATCATGCGCAATGCCGCTTTGACACGATCCTGCGCTTCGGCCTTGTTCGTGTTGCGAACGGAGAGCGGGAAGGCGATATTCTCCGCAATCGTCAGGTGCGGAAACAGGGCATAGTTCTGGAACACCATGCCGATGTCGCGCTTGTGTGCCGGCACGTTCTTGATCGGTCGGTCCGCGAGGAAGATCTCGCCATGGGTCGGAACCTCGAAACCCGCCAGCATCATCAGGGTGGTCGTCTTGCCCGAGCCCGACGGACCAAGCAGGGTGACGAACTCGCCCTTCCTGATGTCGAGATCGAGGTTTTTCACCACGAGGTGCTCGCCATCATAGGTCTTCTGAATGCCGGAAAAGCGCACCAGCGCCGGCGCAGGCGTAACCATGCCGGCTTCCATGTCGTCCTCGCGTTGTCAGCCACAGTGCTGTCAGCACCCCGTCCCCGGGGTGCGAGGAACAGCTTAGCATCGTCCGACCAGATTGCCAGCGGCGCAAGCGACTGCGCGCACGGACCCGTCGGGAAAAGGCGCGCGCTACATCCCCGACAGCTTCGTCACGGATACATTCAGCGAGCCCCCGGCTTCCGCGATCACGCGCAGCGTCTTGGAGTCGAAGGCGATGTCGGCGAGGCTCAGGCTGTCGATCTTCGCCTCGACCTTGATGCCATCCTCGTTCTTCTGATAGTCGGCGATCGCGGCGGCGATCTTCTCGCGTGCGTTGGCGGCAATCGGTTTCAGATCGACCGTCGCTTTCTGCACCAGCGCCTGCTGCATCTGCGGCACCACCGCGCGCGCCGCGGCACCCAGCAGGCCGAAGGCCGCCTCGGATTCCACGGCGAGCTGGATGTCGGCGAGCCGCAGCGTCTGCTGCGCCTGGTCGAGCATCGGCCGGCCCCAGATGTGCACGGTCGCTTCGGCGCCGAGACCAAGCCAGCTCTTCTTCTCCTTGGCGCGCACCAGCAGCGAGATCAGGAGGCGCTCGCCCGACGGGATCACGTTGACGCTCTTGACGGTGACATCGACCGGGCCGGAGCCGTCCTCGGGATAGGTGTGGCCGACCATCTGCGCCGCGATGAGCTTGTTGATCTCGGTGAAGGGCACGTCGATCGGCACGCCAATGTTCACACCGGTGCCGGTCGGCGGCACGATCGAGATCTTGTCGGGGAACGGGCAGTCGGGCTTGGTCGGCGTCGAGATCACGCGCGTCTCGAGCTCGAGGCCAAGCAGCAGCGTCACGTTCTGTGCGTCGACGCGCGGCTGTGCCGCGATGGCGCGGGTCGGCTTCATCTCGAGCCAAAGCGGCGGCAGCGCGGCGGAAGACCCCGAGCCTTGCAGCGGGATCGAGCGGCAGGCCTTGGCCCATTGCAGCTTCGCGTTGTCCCGCAAGGTCGGATCGTTGCGCATGCGTTCGGAGACGGCGTTGATCTGTTCGCCGACGGTCTTGTCGATCAGCGGCTTCACCTGGGCAGGCACGTTGACCTTGGCGCCCGAAATGTTGAGGTTGGTATCGCCAAGATTGACCTGGGCGCCGAGATTGGGCTCGAGATGCCAGTTGGCGGCGAGCTTCGGCCGCGAGGTAACGACGACGTTGCCCTTGATCTCGGCGCTGGCGTTCAAATTCTTGATGTTGACCGCGCCGATCTGTTTCGCGGCATTGCCGCCGAGCACGCTGCCGAGCGCCTCGCCGAGCGCGCCGGTGGCTTTCGACGACAGCGAGCCCGTCACGTTCAGCTTGCCCGTGAGCGGCGTCGAGATCGTCAGCACGTCCTTGTCGCCGGCAGTCGCCATCGGTCCGCGTACCGCCGACCAGCCGATGTCGGCGTTCTCCAGGATTTGCGAGATCGGGTTCTCGGCCTTGCCGGCGAAATTGCGCGGAGCGGCCTTCTCGGCCTGCTCGCGGATCGCCGACAGCGCAATGGCGACCGGCGCCACCACGATCGAGCTCTTCGAGACCGGCGGCAGCGGCGGCAATTGCGCGACCGGCGGCGCGGAATTCGTCGCCCGCGGCGACAGCCAGTCCATCGCCTTCAGGCTGATGAAAAACGACGCCGCGAGCACCGCGACGGCGATCAGGACAGTTTTCAAGTTCAGCGTCAGTCGCATCAATCCCCCAGGCCGCCCCGGGGCAGAAGTCTACAGGGCAGGCAAGGAGGGCGCTAGAGCCCACCGATGGGGTGGAATTGGGGCAAACATATTAACGGCCGCGAACGCACCGTTGCCGCGCATGCGTCATGGCACACCCTAGCTGCGCCTCGGACGGCGCACCGCCCTCACATTGCCGCGATCTCCGCCACCGCAGAAGAAACGGTCGCCGCCATCGGACTCCAATCCTGACACCATCGTCCCGGCGGGCAGGTCGAGCTGCTCCAGCACCTTGCCCGTCTCGGGGTCGATCCGCCTGATGTCGCTGTCCTCGCCTTCCCAGGTGCCGTGCCAGAGCTCGCCGTCGACCCAGGTCACGCCGGTGACGAAGCGCTTGCTTTCGATGGTGCGGAGAATTTTTCCCGTCTGGGGATCGACCTGATGGATCTTGCGCTCCCGATACTGTCCGACCCAGAGCGAGCCCTCGGCCCAGGCCAGTCCGGAATCGCCACCGCCGCCGGGTGCCGGGATGGTGGCGAGCACCTTGCCGGTCACAGCGTCGATCTTCTGGATGCGGTCCTCGGCGATCTGGAACAGGTGGCGGCCGTCGAACGCCGTTCCCGCATGCGCGGCGACATCGATGGAGCGGGTGATGTTGCCGTCGGCCGGGTCGACCGCGTTCAATCTGTCGCCGGATGCGAACCACATAAGGCTGCCGTCATAGGTGACGCCGTGCACGGCTTCGACGCCTGCATAGGGCCCGTATTCCCTGACGATCTCGGCGGCTGAACGTTTCATCTGCTCGGTCCCTGCGGTGTGAATCCCACTTTACGTCTTCATGAGCGGTCCGGGGAGTAACAAGCCTGTCGGGAAACCCGGCACGGGCGGCGTCATCCAGCGCCGCGCCCGTCCGTGTCCGAAGGACTGCACCTTGTTCGATCGCGCCAGCTCTTCGAGGGCCCGTTGCACGGTGCGCGCGCTCGTTCCCAGCGCCAGCGCGAGCGCCGAACTCGACCAGGGCTCGCCATCAGAGAGGAAGGCGAGCACATTGGCGTGCTTCTCCTCGACGGGCCGTGCGAGGACGAGAACCTGCCGCGTGTTGCGCGGCGTCAGCGCAAAACCTTGCCTGGTCGCGCTGACGTCGGCCAGAGGCTTGAGCTTGGTGCGGAGCCGCCCGATTTCGACGCGCAGCCGGGCGCGATGCGATTCATCGACGTGCCTTGCCTGAAACGCTCCCGTGATCAACCCTTCCCGCGAGACATCGGCCGGCCAGGCCTGCGCCAGGATGCGCGCGAGCGCGAACAGCACCGGCCGCGTTCCGAGCGGCACGAGGATGCCTCGCCTGCGAACCGCGTGATGGAACGTGTCCACCACGAGCGCCTCCGATGTCACGAGGTCCTCGACCTCCTCGAGCAGTAGCGGCCGTTCGTGCCCGCGCGTGATCAAGCGCGCTGCGGGCGTGTCGAGCACGCGGCTCGTGCCTTCGACCTCCGCCGCAAGCGCGGGAATGCCGGCCTGTCGTGCTGCGCTCGCCGCGCGCCCGAGCGCCGCGCGCGCGTCTTTCGTTCGGAGCCGCCGGATGGCGATGCCGGCAATCACGAGCTCGCGGGCGACCTGCGCAGCCCGGGGCAGCGGTGTGGTCTTGATCTCGGCCAGCGTGCGCTCGGCCTCGTCGAGGCGCCCGAGAAGGAGAAGTCTGCGCGCCTCGATGTGACCCGCATGGGCCGCGTTGGCGAGGTCACCGTGGCTTGCGAGCGTCGCCCGCGCGGCCACGAGCGTGTTGGCCGGCCAATTCAGGTCGCGCGAGACGAGTGCGATCTCGGCCTCCGCGACGACGCATCTTGCCCGCGCGACCGCCTCTTTCGGGCCGAAGGCGCGTGCGGCACTGCGCAGCAACGTCTTCGCCTTGGCGAGATCGCCGAGTTGCGCCATCGCGATGCCGCGCAGCGCCAGCGAAGGTGCATCGTTGCGCAGCGCAACGCGGTTCAGCGCGCCGAGCGGATCGCCGGCTTGGAGCGCGCGCGCCGCGGCCGTGATCAGCGACTCCATTCAAATCCCGCCACACTTGTTACTCCCACCACGCAACCGTCCGGTGCGAGAGATCGTTGACGGCCGACAATGTGCGGCGAGGGACGAGCGGTTCCGCATCTCACACAGCGAGATACGGAACGGCCGCCCGGGAAAAGTTGGAGAGCCATGATGACATCAGCTGACAACGCAGGAAACAACGGACAAGCCGCCATGCAAACACCGCCGGTGGTGTCGCCGCAGGACTGGGAGGCCGCCCGTCAGCAACTGCTCGTGAAGGAAAAGGCGCATACCCGTGCCCGCGACGCCCTGGCCGCCGAGCGCCGGCGCATGCCTTGGATGGAAGTGACCAAAACCTATGCGTTCGAGGGGCCCGGCGGCAAGGTCAGTCTGCACGACCTGTTCCAGGGCCGGCGGCAGCTGATCGTCTACCGTGCGTTCTTCGAGCCGGGCGTGTTCGGCTGGCCGGATCATGCCTGCCGCGGCTGCTCCATGGTGGCCGACCAGGTCGCGCATGTCGCGCACCTCAATGCCCGCGACACCACGCTGGTGTTCGCCTCGCGCGCACCGCAGGCCGATATCAGCAGGCTGAAGCAGCGGATGGGCTGGACCATGCCATGGGTCACCGTCACCGACAGTTTCGATGCGGATTTCGGCGTCGACGAGTGGCACGGGACCAACGTGTTCTTCCGCGACGGCGACCGGATCTTCCGCACCTATTTCGTCAAGAGCCGGGGCGACGAGCAGATGGGCGGCACCTGGAATTACCTCGACATCACGCCGCTGGGACGGCAGGAGGTCTGGGAGGATTCGCCGAAAGGCTATCCGCAGACGCCGACCTACAAATGGTGGAACTGGCACGACAGCTACACCGAAGGTGCGGCGCCCGACAAGAGATGGGTCGAGATCTCGACCGCGGGCGAGAAGGCTTTTCGCGAGGAGGCGGCTGAAGGACGTGACTAGTCCCGTCAGCGCAATGGCCGGCGCGAGCCGCAACGGTGTGGTGGCCGCGCGCCACCTCGCCAGATGGTTGGGGCTGGCGGCGACGCCGACCTTCGCGATCATGGCCGTACTGACGGCCATGCTTGATGGCCCGGCGGACATGCTGTGTGGCTCCGGACATGGGGCGATGCTCGGCGGGATGGTGCCGATGTATCTGCTGATGAGCGCGTTTCATTCGGCGGCGTGGCTGAGGCTGATCGCAGATCGGCGGGGCCGGTGGCCCTACTGCGAAGCCGCCTGCAAATAGGCAACGATCTTGCCCGCTTCCTCCGCCGAGACGCCGCCATAGGGCTGCATCTTGTTGCCGGAGACGACCTCGTCCGGCTTGAGCATGAAGCGGGTGAGTTTGTCCTGGTCCCAGACGAAGCCGGCTTCCTTCATCGACGAAGAATAGTTGTAGTTCGGCAGCGCGCCGGCCTTGCGTCCGACGATTTTGTTGAGGTTGGGGCCCAGACGATTGTCGCCCTCTTTCACCGAGTGGCAGGTGCGGCAGGAATTGTTGAAGGCTTGCTGGGCTGCATCGTCGCTCCCCGGCTGCTGTGCGCGCGAGGTGGGCACGGTCAGCAGCAGTGCCACCGCGGCAGCGATCGCGCGCAGGCATTTGCCTTGCGGCGTTTGCGGACGTGATTGCATTCGCGCCTCCATCGGGGATCGCGCCGCAGCACGCGCGCGCATCGGTATGCAGAGGGCCAACGAAAACGGCCCCGGTGGGTTCCGGGGCCGTTTGCGTCACAATGTCCTGTCGCTTACCGCGTTGCGGCTCCGAGCTCTGCGCGGCGCTCCGTCATCGGCAGCACGATCACCTTGGTGCCGACGTTGACGCGGGAGTACAGGTCCGCGACATCGTCATTGGTCAGGCGGATGCAGCCGGAGGAGACGTGCTTGCCGATGGTGTCGGGTGCGTTGGTGCCGTGGATGCGGTAGATGGTGCCGCCGAGATACATGGCGCGGGCGCCGAGCGGATTGCCGGGACCGCCGGCCATGTGGCGCGGCAGATAGGGTTGGCGGGCGATCATCTCCGGCGGCGGGGTCCAATCCGGCCACTCCGCCTTCTTGGTCACCGACTGGGTGCCGGACCAGGTGAAACCGTCGCGGCCGACGCCGATGCCGTAGCGCATCGCCTGGCCATTGCCGAGCACGAGATAGAGATAGGTGTTGGGCGTATCGATGATGATGGTGCCCGGCGCCTCACGCGTCGCATAGGAGACGGTCTGGCGGCGGAAGCGGGCCGGCGTTTCGACCGCGTCCTGCTCCTCGGACGGCGCGGCCCGATAGGGCGTCGCTTGATAAGGCTGGTACGGCTGCGGCGCTGCGATCGGCGGCAGCGGCTGGAAGAAGGGGAAGAGCTGCACAGGCGCGGCCTTGGCCGGGCCGGCGAACGCGATCGCGGTGACAGCCACTGCGCCAAACGCAACGGCGCGCGAATAAGTCTTCAACGTCTCCAGATTGATCATCGGTCGCCCCTGTTTGCGCGGTGTTTCTTGGTCACCCGGCACCGTTGCGGTGCTCTGTTGCCTAGATCACTAACGGCAAGAAGTTTCGGGACGTTTGCGCGGAAAACCGAAAACGGTTTCATGGCGGAAAGGATTGTTTCATGACGGTTTCGTGGCTGCGCGGACCCGTTAACGAACAAAACAGCGGGCCGACACTTCCATGACGTCACACGCCTGAAATATCCGTGGTTGATGGTCCTAAGCCGAGAATCATAAAAATCTCGGGATTTCCCCATGCGGGTATTAATCGCGACTGACGCCTGGCATCCGCAGGTCAACGGTGTGGTGCGGACGCTGACCTCGCTGGCTGGCGCGGCCAAGGCATTGGATGTCGAGATCGACTTCCTGACGCCGGACGGCTTTCGGTCATGGCCGTTGCCGACCTATCCGGGGCTGCGCATTGCGCTGCCGAGCGGCAGGGAGATTGGGCGGCGGATCGAGAGGGCGGCGCCGGAGGCGCTGCACATCGCGACCGAAGGGCCGATCGGCTGGGCGGCGCGGGCTTATTGCCGTCGCAACCGGCTCGCCTTCACCACCTCCTACACCACGCGCTTTCCCGAATACGTCTCGGTGCGAACCGGCATCCCCGCGAGCGTCGGCTACGCCGTGCTGCGCCACTTCCACGATGCCGCCGCCATGACGATGGTCGCGACGCCCTCGCTGCGGCAGGAGCTGTCCGAGCGCGGTTTCAAGCGGCTCGGCTTCTGGACCCGCGGCGTGAACACCGAGCTGTTTCATCCGGACTCTCCAGCCAAGCTCGATCTGCCCGGGCCGATCTTCATGACGATGGGCCGCGTGGCGGTGGAGAAGAACCTCGAGGCTTTCCTCTCGCTCGACCTGCCCGGCACCAAGGTCGTCATCGGCGACGGTCCGCAGAAGGCCGGCCTTGAAAAGAAATTTCCCGACGTGGTCTTCCTCGGCGAGAAGAAGGGCGCTGACCTCACCGCGCACCTCGCCGCCGCTGACGTGTTCGTGTTTCCGAGCCTGACCGACACGTTCGGCGTGGTGCAGCTCGAAGCGCTCGCCTGCGGCACGCCGGTTGCGGCGTTTCCGGTGACGGGACCGAAGGACGTCATCGCAGATCATCCGATCGGCGCGATCGACCACGATTTGCGCGAAGCGTGCCTGCGCGCACTGACCATGTCGCGCGAGACCTGCCGCAACTTCGCGCTGGAGCGCTCCTGGGAAAACAGCGCGCGCCAATTCGTCGGCAACCTCACTTCACTTCAGCCCAGCCGCGTCTTGCGCGCCTCGCCTCGCATGGCGCGGCGGCCGGTGCGCGGCTGATCCCGTTCGACCACAGCGAGAACCTCATCGATGGCTAAGATCATGAACCTTGACGGCACCCAGCAGCTCGACCTCACCCGTGGCACGGTCGAGCAGGCCTATGATCGTTGGGCACCGGTCTACGACCTCGTGTTCGGAGGCGTGTTCGCAAAAGGCCGGCAGGCCGCGATCGCGGCCACCAACAAGATCGGCGGCCGGGTGCTCGAGGTCGGCGTCGGCACCGGCATCTCGCTGCCGCTCTACGCGCCGCATCTGCGCATCTTCGGCACCGACATCTCGGAGGCGATGCTCGACAAGGCGCGCCAGCGCGTCGTCGAGGGCGGCCTAGAGAACGTCGAAGGCCTCGCGGTGATGGATGCCGAGAAGCTCGAATTCCCCGACAACTCCTTCGACGTCGTGATGGCGCAATACGTCGTCACCGCCGTGCCGAATCCGGAAGTTGCGCTTGACGAATTCGCCCGCGTGCTGCGCCCGGGCGGGGAGCTGATCATCCTCACCCGCGTCAGCGCCGATACCGGCATGCGCCGCTTCATCGAGCAGAAGCTGCAGCCGGTGGTACGTCCGCTCGGTTTCCGCACCGCCGAGTTCGCCTGGTCGCGTTATGCCAAATGGCTGGCCGGTGCCGACGGCATCGAGCTCGCCGAGCGCCGCCTGATCCCGCCGCTCGGTCATTTCTCGCTGGTGCGATTCCGCAAGATCGACGTCGCCAAGGCGGCTTGATCCAAGCTCACGTAACCCGTGCGTCATCGCGCCGCTGCGCATCGTCACATGACAAAATGATGATGTCACACGGCCTACATCGAATCCCTGTAAATCCTGAACCCGAAAGCATTTGGGGGAGAGCATGATCAAGAACTATCTCGAGCAGCTGCGGATCCAGCGCTGGGACGACCATCGCTACTATCACCACAGCCGCATCAATCAGAGCCTGCACTTTGTCAGCGCGCTGAGCTTCCTGTTCGCCTATGTCTGGCTGTTCGTCGACCCCATGGTCTCCGCGCTGGTGGGCTGGCTGGTCTCGATGACCTCGCGCCAGGCCGGCCACTTCTTCTTCGAGCCGCATGGCTACGACCAGATCAACCAGGCGACGCACGAGCACAAGGAAGAGATCAAGGTCGGCTACAACCTTCGGCGCAAGGTGGTGCTGATGTCGATCTGGGCGCTGTCGCCGGTGGTGCTGTTGGTCGATCCGACTCTGTTCGGACTGTTCACGCCTTGGGCGGGCGCGACCGACTTCATGCGGCAAGTGGCCAAGATCTGGCTCGTCGTCGGCGGCGGCGGTCTCATGTTCCGCACGGTGCACCTGTTCTTCATCCGCGACGTCGAGACCGGTCTCGTCTGGATGACGAAGATCCTGACCGACCCCTTCCACGATTTGATGCTCTACCGCAACGCGCCGCTGGCGCTGATGCGTGGCGAGCTGATGGATCCCGGCCTGCATCTCAAGCCCGAGCACACGCTGGGCCTCATCGGTGAGCCCACGCTCGAAGAGCAGCACGCCTGAGCGCGCCGTTCTCACCAAGGCCTCCGATGTCTGATGGTTGCGTCATGCCCGGGCTCGTCCCGCCTGCGCGGCCGAAGCCGCTTCGGCGAGGCGAAGGCCCGGGCATCCACGTCTTGGAGGTCTCGCGCGGAGACGCGTGGCTGGCCGGGCATAGGCGAGCGGAAGCGACGCCGTCCTTCGGACGGCTGTGCCCGGCCATGACGCCGTTGGAGGAACCAGCCTCAGCGCCCGAAGCGCTTGGCCAGCATCTCTTTCAGGATCTGCCGCTTGATGGTCTTGTTGGTGAGGACGCCATCGTGCCACCAGAAGCCGTCGGCCTTCATCTTCTCGGCCGCGCGGACGAAACGCTCGGCGACCTCGGTGAAATCGGCGTCGGTGTAGTTCAGGCTGAAGATCAGCCTGCCGGTGCCGACCCAGCTCAAGGACAGGCCTTCAGCGCGCAGGTAATATTGCAGCATCCAGTTGTAGCGGGACGGCGTGGTGTATTTCACCGTCCAGATCGACGAGAAATTTGCAAACCGCACCGGCAGGTCGGCATCGCTCATCATTCGGTTGAGCTTTTGCGCGCGGCCGTTCCAGGTCTCGTCCAGTCCGTCATAGACGGCGCGGAAATTCGGGCTGGCGAGCCGGCTCAGAAACTCGTCCATCGCCGTCATGACGTAGGGGTGCGAGTTGAAGGTGCCGCGGGCGAAGCAGACGTCGGCGGGGCGGTCGTCGCGGAAGCGGCGCATCAGCTCGCGTTTGCCGCAGACGACGCCGACCGGCAGGCCGCCGGCGAGGCTCTTGCCGTAGGTCACCATGTCGGCCTTGATGCCAAAGTATTCCTGGGCGCCGCCGGCAGCGAGACGGAAGCCGACGAAGACCTCGTCGAAGATCAGCACGATGCCGCGCTCCGTGCAGACGTCGCGCAGCTTCTTCAGCCATTCGGTGTAGGCGGCGCGGTCGAAATTGCCGCCGCGGGAGGAATCAACCAGCGAGGAATCGCCGGGCGCGTTGCCATTCGGATGCAGCCCCTGCAGCGGATTGACCAGCACGCACGCGACGTCCTTGCGCGTCCGCAGCACGTGCAGCGTCTTCTCCGACATCTCGGCGAGGGTGTAGGTCTCGTGCGCGGGAATCGGATTGCCGACGCCGGGCTGCACGTCGCCCCACCAGCCGTGATAGGCGCCGGCGAAACGGACCAGATGCGTGCGCCTGGTGTGGTAGCGCGCGAGCCGCACTGCCTGCATCACGGCCTCGGTGCCGGACATATGGAAGGACACTTCGTCGAGGCCCGAGATCTGGCACAGCCGCGCCACGTTCTCGAGGATGACAGGATGGTAGGGTCCGAGCACCGGCCCGAGCGCATGCGCCCGCTTCTCGGAGCCCTCGATGCACTCCTTGTAGAAGTCGTTGCCGAAGATGTTGACGCCGTAGGACCCCGTGAGGTCGTAGGAGGTGTTGCCGTCGACATCCGTAATGGTGACACCGCGCGACGACTCTACGAATGTCGAAGTGCCCAAATGCTCGCGGACGAGACGCGAGAACTGGAATGGCACGCGGTATGTTTCGGTGAAGTGCAGGTCGGAGATCTTTTCCGCCGCGTCCTTCGTCATCGCGCGGCCCTTGGGGTAGCGCTCGGCGTAGAGGCTTGCGAGGCGGAAGAAGCCGTCCCTGCGCAGGCCTGCGATGTTCGCCGGCGCGCCGTCGCAGGCGAAGTACGCATCGCCTTCGAATTCGTAGAACGGAAGCAGCTTTGCCACCCGGCGGGACATCTTGGAGTGCCCGGCGAGCGAGCGGTGCTTGGCGCGGGACAATTCGATCCGCGCCTTGATCTTCGGGAAGGCGGCGGCAGCGGACGCTGCGGCGGCCACGGACAAAGAAAGAATCGGGAGTGTCGTTTCCATGACAACAAGCGCTAATACTGTGAGCTGACAGATTCATGACAGTCAAAGCCCTCATCGCCTCTTTCACCCAGCAGGAAGACCTCAACTTCCTGTTGACCAACCGCATCCCGCGCGCCGCGTTGACCCGGTTCATGGGCTGGTTCTCCAAGATCGAGAACCCGCTGGTGCGGGACGGCTCCATCGCGCTGTGGAAGCTGTTCTCCGACCTCGATCTCACGGAGGCGCGCAAGACCCATTTCCGGAGCCTGCACGACTGCTTCACCCGGGAGCTCAAGCCTGGCTTGCGGCGCTTTGATCCGGACCCCTCCATTGTCGCCAGTCCGTCCGACGGCATCGTCGGCGCCCATGGCCGGATCGCCGATACCGAGCTGTTCCAGGTCAAGGGCGCGCCGTACTCGCTGCTCGATTTGCTCGGCGATTCCGTGCTGGTCAACCAGCACCGCAACGGCTCCTTCGTCACGCTGCGGCTGACCTCGAGCATGTATCACCGCTTCCACGCGCCCTTTGACGCGCATATCGAACGCGTCACGCTGATCCATGGCGATGTCTGGAACGTCAACCCGATCGCGCTGAAGCGGGTCGAGCGTCTGTTTTGCAAGAACGAGCGCGCGGTGATCCGCACGCATTTGTCCACCGGCGAAGCTGTGACGCTGGTGCCGGTCGCCGCGATCCTGGTGGCAAGCATCCGCCTGCACTTCCTCGACATGGTGCTGAATGCGCAGGCCAGGGGGCCGGTCAATTTTCCCTGCGACGTCAACGTGAGCAAGGGCGAGGAGCTCGGCTGGTTCGAGCACGGCTCGACCATCATCATTCTCGCGCCCGGCGATTTCACCTTCTGCGACGGCATCGCCGAAGGCACGCGCATTCGCGCAGGTCAAGCGTTGCTGAGAAAAAACTAGCCTTCAATCCGCCGCGGCGGCCGCTTATATCGTCGGTGGGGACGTTTCTACGAGGACGGATTGGGTGATGGCACGGGCGCCGGTCATGGCGGCGGGTGGTATTGTGCTGCAGCGAGGTGCGTCGCCGCTGATTGCCGTCGTGCGCCAGCGCAAGCGCAACGAATGGGTTTTGCCCAAGGGCAAGCTCGACGACGGCGAGACGCCGAAGCAAGCTGCGCATCGCGAAGTGCGGGAAGAGACCGGCCACGACGTCGCCATCCACGAATTTTTGGGTACGCTCGTCTATCAGTCAGGTGGCCGCTCCAAGGTCGTGCATTTCTGGCGCATGGAGGCCGAGGGCGGTCCCGTCCGCAAGCTGATGAACGACATCAAGGCGGTCGACTGGCTGCCCCTGGAAGACGCGCTCGCGCGCCTGTCGCGCGAGTATGAGCGCGTGTTCCTGACCCAGGTTGGCCCGATCGCGCTCGCGGCGGCGGGGCTTGCATCTTCGCCTGCGCCCGAGCCGCCACCGCTGGCGACCGACGATGTCGATGCGGCTTTGCAGACACTGACACCGGCTGAAGCAGCCTCGGTGGGCGAGTTGCGGCACGGTCTGTTGCAGAAGATGAAAGCCTGGCTACGCGGAGAGGCGTGAGTTTTCTTCACCTCGCCCCGCGTTGACGGTGCACCCTCGCCCCTTGTGGGAGAGGGTGGCTCGCCGCGAAGCGGCGAGGCGGGTGAGGGGTCTCTCTCCACGCGTGAAGCTGTCGATGAGTTTTCGCCGATAGAACCCCTCATCCGGCGCTTCGCGCTACCTTCTCCCACAAGGGGAGAAGGAAGAAAGTCACCGCCGCTCCTTCTCCTTCGGAACTGGCGCTGGCCGTCGCGGCGCTGCGGGGCGTTGTGCGGCGGGGAGGCGCTGCTGGAATCCGCCCGGGCGTTGCAGGCCCGGCTGTTGAGCAGCGGGCGGCTGGCCGGGTTGCATGCCGGTGCGCGGCAGTTGCGGCTGCGGACCGGGCTGCTGTTGCGTTCCGCCCGGCTGCGGCGGCGCGACTCCGCCGGGCTGCGTCGGACTCTGTCCACCGCGTCGCGGCCGGGTTTGCGGGGTGCCGTCAGGCTGCGTGCCTTGACCGGCGCGCGGTGGGCCTGCCGGACGTCCCGCGCCTTGTTTCTGGCCTTGTTGCTGCTGACCCTGACCTACGCGCGGCGTACCGGGCTGCACGGCGCCACCTTGGCCCGGCGCTTGGCCCTGCCGCTGCGGCTGTTGCGGCTGTTGTCCTGGCGCCGTGTTCGGCCGCAATTGTTGCTGTTGCGGCGGCTGGAACGGCCGCGGAATGCGCGGGCTCGCGGTCGGATTGGCGCGGCGGAAGTCGCGCTGCTCGGTGACGATCTGCCGGCCCGTGGTTTGCGCCAGATGCACCTGGCTGACGAAGCCGCGGTCGCGCGCGATCTGCTGTGCGGGAATCGTGATCGGCACCGCGGCAAAGCGCATGACGCCGGCCGCGGCTGCGCCCGGCCGGATCGCAAAACCGCTCGCGCCTTGCGTCAGCGCGCCGAGCCGGGTCCCACTTGTGCGGTCGTCGACGTCGATGTGTCCGACCCGGCCATCGGCGTCGGGATAGAGCTTGATGTTGACGTTGTTGGTCTTGTTCGCGGCCGCGCCTTCCGGCACCTCGACCACGCCCGTGGTGCCGCGGATGCCGAGCGTGGCCGTCGGCGTCGTGATCTTCATGTCGCCGGTCTTTGCCACCGCCGCCGCGACGAAGGCGACCGTGCCCTTGCCTATGTCGAAGATGCCTGCGTTGTGCTTGCCGCCGTCCTCATAGACGTAAGTGTCGATGGTGATCTTCGTGCTGGCGGAGAGGTTGAACGTGGTCGCGTCGTCGAAGGTGATGCCGAGCGATGAGTTCGACGAAGTCTGCACGACGTCGTTGAGATAGATGTCGTCGCGCACGCGCAGCGGATAGGAATTTTTGTCGCGGATCACGGTCGCGATGCCCGTCACCGTCGCAACGTTGCCGATCGGCTCGACGGCAGCGGGCTGCGCCTCGGTCGCGGGAGCGGGTGAAGCCGATGGCGTCGGCGAAGGGGCGGGCGACGGCTGCGCTTCTGGCTGCGCCTGCGCAAGCTCGATCGCATCGAATCCGAACGCAACGCTCGCGCCGGCCGGCGGCGACGCCAGCAGCACAAGCGCGAACATGAAGCGGCGCCAGGCCACGGTAAGAGTCACGAAGAATCCCGGTGAGAGATCGACCGATATCAGCCGCGTACAGCTGAACGGCGGATGAATGTCTATCGCACGGAGGCGGTGAACGTTCAAACGGTACGCGATGCTAGCTTGCGGCCAAGCCTCTCCACCGTCATGGCCGGGCTTGCCCCGGCCATCCACGCCTTGAAGCGCGGGACTAAGAACGTGGATGCCCGGGCCTTCGCCTCGCCGAAGCGGCTTCGGCCGCGCAGGCGGGACAAGCCCGGGCATGACGAAGAATGTGCATGTGTTGGAGACGACGCCTGCGGCGTCAGCTCACGCGCTTCCAGGTCTGGCCGCCGCAGAACATGCCGCCGAAGGCGCAGCCCTGCACGCGCATTGCATTCGGGCCCTTCATCGCGATCGTCGAGTCGTAATTGCGGCCGGAGTCGGGATCGTGGATACGGCCGCTCCACTTCGCGCCGTCGGGCTTCATGTTGATCAGGATGCGCTCGTTGGTCTTTGCGGCGTAGCCGCAGAGATTGACGCCGCACTGTTCGACGCGGACATTGCCCTTGTTCTCTTCGGTGGCCCAGACGCCGATCGGTGTGTTGGCAACCGCGACAGGCGCGGCGGGCACCGGGGCCGGAGCAACCGCGACCGGCGCGGGCGCAGGAGCGGGAGCCGCAACGGGCGCGGTCTGCGTCGTGGCGTCGTAACCGACGGACGGAACAGCGGCAACCGTCGTGCTCGGTGCTGCGATAGCGGGCGCTGCCGGCGCAGTCGCCTGCACCGGGGGCTGCTGCACGGGATGCTGCTGCACCGGAGCCGGCGCGGGCTGCGCGGTCGTGGCAGGAGCCGGCGTGGTGTCGACGTCATCGTCTTTGGAGCCAAGACCCTTGAGGTTGATGTTGTTCAGCTTGATCGGCTTGTCCGAGAGGCCCGGCGCGACGATGGTCACGCAATTGAGCGAGGCGCAGTTGCGTGGCGTCTCGATGCGGATGTTCTGGCCTTCGATCTGGAACGAGATCGCATTGCCGGCATGCGCGGCGGCGGTGGACGCGAGGAAGAGGGCGGTGGCGGCGATGGTGAGCTTGTTCATGACAACCTCCGAAGATGTGTGGTCCCGATGGGACTGAAGTCGCGGGTGGATGAAGCGTGGTTCGACCCTACGCCGGGCTGGCCGGACGTTCTGTGATAGACGTCACAACGGCTCGCCGCGGCTGGGTGACGCAGCGCACATTCGGTCGCGATTCCATTTGCGTAACGTCGTCGCCACACAGAGGGAGGCGCCGATGACGCGGGTTGTGACTTCGCTTGGCACATTGATCGCGCTGCTGGCGATTGCGCCCGCAGCCGAGGCCGGGTCTTACGCGTTCTCGATTGGCGGTCACCGATTTCAGGTCGAGGCGCCCAGGAATTGCCGATCGGCTTCCTGTGTCTCGGTTTCCTCCCATCGCAGCTTTCGGCCTGACGTCGACACGACGCCAGCCCCTGCGCCGGTGCTTCCGCCGCCGCAGCCGCTCTATCCCGTGGCTCCGGTCAGGCCAGCGCAAGCGATTGCGGTCGCGCCTGCGACGGCGCAGACGGCTCCTGTCCTTGCCTCAACGACCTCGCAGCCAATTGTCCTGCCGCAGGCGCCAAGCTCCAATCCGCCACGGGTGGAGCTACCGCAGACGGATCCGCCGAAGACCGTCGCGCTCGATCCGCCGCGCATGGAGGCACCCGTCGTCGCGCCAAGGCCGCAGCTCGAGCAGGCCGTGACGAGCCCTGAGCGCGGCGACGACGAACTCTCCTATTTGCCGCTCGGCGAATGGGAGAGCGCAGGCGCCAAGGGCACGGTCCGCATCGAACGCTGCGGTCCTGCACTGTGCGGCTTCGCGCTGACTGAAGCATCGACCAGGGGCGAGAGCGTGCTCGTCAACATGAAGCCGAAAACGCACGACGTCTGGACCGGCAACATCTACAGCCGCTCCAGCGGCAGTACCTATTATGCGAGGATGACGCTGAAGAGCTCCGGCAAGCTTCACGTCGAAGCCTGCGCACTGGGCCATTTCTGGTGTTCCGGCAACGACTGGACGCGAGCCGAAGAGCGGCCGGAGAAGCTGATCACGACGTCGCGGCAGTGGAGCGCGCGGTCGTAAGGGAAGCGTTCGATACCTCCGGCTGAAGCCGCTAGATCATGCCTAGCACGATGGCACCGACAAAGGCCATGGCGAGGTACGCGGTGATAACGCTCAGTCTCCCGGCGAACGTCATGAGGTCGCTCCCGCTGTCGCGCCGCCTTGCGCGAGAGGATCATGGTTAACAGAGAGTCTCTTTTCGAAAAAGTCAGCCTTGCTGTCGCTCGTCACCGGCAGCGCTCCTGCTGGCGCCGGCCGACATGGTTAAAGAACACTGAAATCAACACGTTGAAGAGTCTTTAAGTAAATTCACCGAACGTGCGTGCATGACGCGCGGAGTTCGTTTGTATCTCGTCGGCTCCATCGTCCTTGTTTCGTTAGCGGGTTGCGGACGCGGCGTCTTCCAGGCCGAACGTGAACCGTGGCGGGCCGAGGCCGAAGCCGCATGCCTGAAATCAGGCGCGGTGAAAGAAGGGCCGGATCTCGTCCGCATCGACCCGATTTCCGGGCCGGGCATGTGCGGCGCGGAGTTTCCGCTCAAGGTCGCCGCCCTCGGCGAAGGCTCGAGCAGTTACGGCTTTGCCGATGAGGATTTGCGGCCGCCCGGGAGCGTCGGCAACCAGCCGCGCTGGCCGGTGACGCAGCCCCGATCGAATTACCCGCAAAGCCAGAACTATCCGCAAAGCCAGAACTATCCGCAACGCTCGAACTATCCCGAGAGCGCGGTGCGGCAGCCTTCCGGCTATGGCGCTTCGCCTGGCCCGATGCCGTTGAATGCGCCCGGCGTGGCGCAGCAGGAGGACGAGATCGATTTGCCGCCCGAGGGCACCGATGCCGCGGGCGCGTCGCGCTACATGAATGCGCCGAGCTATCCAGCGCGGCCGGCGCCGTATTCGCAGGCGCCCGCGCAGCAACCGCCGCCGCGTCTTGGTCCGGCACGGGGCGATCCCGTCACCGCCGTCGGCCCTGTTGCGATCAAGCCGGTTGCGACGCTGGCCTGTCCGATCGTATCCGAGCTCGACCGCTGGCTCGCCGACACCGTGCAGCCCTCGGCGATGCGCTGGTTCGGCACCCGCGTCGCGGAGATCAAGCAGATCTCCGCCTATTCCTGCCGCGGCATGAACGGCAATTCGCATGCCCATATTTCCGAGCACGCCTTCGGCAATGCGCTCGACATCGCCGCCTTCGTGCTCGCCGACGGCCGCCGCGTCACCGTGAAGGATGGCTGGCGCGGCATGCCGGAAGAGCAGGGATTCCTGCGCGACGTGCAGTCGGGCGCGTGCGTGCATTTCACAACGGTCCTGGCGCCGGGCTCGAACGTCTATCATTACGATCACATCCACGTCGATCTGATGCGCCGCGCCAGCCGGCGCCTGATCTGCCAGCCCGCCGCAGTTTCCGGCGAAGAGGTCGCCGGGCGGGCGCAGCAGCGCAACCCTTACGCCAGCAGGCGCGATCCCACCATCACGGGCTCGCTGGGTACGCGCAAGAGCACGCTGCGCAAGCACGAAGAGGACGAGTACGCCGACGATTGAGGCTTGCGCATGATCCGTAGCCTGGATGGAGCGAAGCGCAATCCGGGGACGGCGTTCCCGCATTCCGCTTCGCTCCATGCGGGCTACGACCCCATGCCGGCCCGCCTCGCGCTGAGCCCTGCCTGTTCAGTCGACGCCGCGTCTTTGGCAGAGCGCATCTCGGGCGCAAAAATTTGCGCACGCGCAAATCTCGCCTAAGCCATTGAAATCATCAATACAATCCTGCCGTGACGGGCTTGTCCCGCAGTTGGCACGGTCGCTGCAATGAGGAGGCCGCCACGAAGCGGCGCTGCCGGCGCCGTGAGCCAGCGGATCCCGTCATGCAGATGCCTGTCAGCCCTCCTTATTCGGATATCGAACAGCGCGTGCTGTCGCGCATCACTGAGGAGCGCTGGCTTGAACTGGCATCCGAGCTGATCCGCACCGGCCAGCCCCGTTCCGGCAATCCGCTGGATCCCGACTTGCCGCCCGCCGAGGAAGAGGCGATCTCGATGCTGGTCGCGGGCAAGCTCGAAGCGCTCGGCATGGAGGTCACCAAGCACAGCGCGCAGCCGCATCGGCCGAACGTGCTGGGCGTGCTCAAGGGACGGGACGGCGCCCCCTCGCTCATTCTCAACGACCACCTCGACACCTATCCGGCCGTCGAGCCCGAGAAATGGCACATGACGGATTTCGATCCGTTCAAGGCGACGCGCCATGGCGATCTGCTCTACGCGCGCGGCACGTCCGACACGCGCGGAAACCTCGCTGCATCCTTGCTCGCAGTGCAGGCCCTGACCGAAGCGGGTGTGAAGTTCGATGGCACCTTGATGTGCTGCTACACCGTCGATGAGGAGCGGAACGGCACCGAGGGCTCCATCTACATGCTCAACAAGGTCGGCCTGACCGCCGATTACGAGATCACCGCCGAGCCGACCGCCTGGGGTGACGTCAACAAGGACTGGGGCATGAACCTGTCGGTGGCCAATTCCGGCCACTGCCTGATCGAGCTCACCGTTCACGGGATCAAGTCGCACATCTGGCGACCGGACATCAGCGTCAACGCCATCATGGAAGCGGCAAAGCTGTTGCCGAAACTGAAGGACATGGCGTTCACGCATGTCCCCAGCAAGTTCATGGGACATACGCCGCCCTGCTGCGCCGTGGTGCGCATTCGCTCCGGCCTGCCCGGCGAGATGCAGTTCTCGCCGGATGCCTGCACCATCACGCTCGCCGTGGTCGGCATCGTGCCCGGCATGACGCTATCGAGCGTGATTGCGGACATCGAGCGTCTCGGACGGGACACTTTTGCCGGCGTGAACGACGTCAAGGTGGAGGTGCGCCAGGTGCCGGGCTCGCTGTTCGTCAACGCGACCGAACCGGTGCCGGTCGAGGAGGAGCCCTGCCGCTCCTTGCGCGCGGTTTACCGGCGTCTGATGGGCCGCGAGCCCGGCGTCAACCGCAAGAACGCCTTCAACGACACGATCCGCTTCCGCGAAGCCGGAATCAATGCGGTGACATTCGGTCCCGGAGAAGACGGCTGGGCCGTCGACAACGAGAACATCTCGATCACCAAGTCGGTGATGGCGACGCGGATCTACGCGCTGACCATCATGCAGATCCTGGGAGTGCGGACATGAGCGTCGAGGCGACCCACATGACGATTCCAATCTCGCCGGATCGCACGCGACGCGGCAGCTTGCGGCTGTGGCTTCCGAAGGTCTCGCGATCGGTGCTGCTCTCGACGCTGACCGTCGCCGTGCTGCTGGCCGGCTGGGCCATCGTCACGGAGATAGGCTGGGCCAACGAGCTGTTCCTGCCGAAGCCGCAGGCAGTCTGGGCCGCGTTCGTTAAGACGATGACAAGGGGATATCAGGGCGCGACGCTGCTTCAGCATCTCGGCGCAAGCCTCTATCGCATCCTCACGGCCTTTACCCTAGCCTGCCTGATCGGCATCCCGCTCGGCGTCCTGATGGGCGTGTCGCGCAATGCGCGCGCGCTGCTCAATCCGCTGATCGAGTTCTACCGGCCACTGCCGCCGCTCGGACTTTATACGCTGCTGGTGATGTGGCTCGGCATCGGTGAGAGCTCGAAGCTGTCGCTGCTGTTTCTTGCCGGCTTGCCGGGCATCGTCATCTCGACGATCCAGGCCGTCACCAGCGTGGACCCGGTCTATGTGCGCGCCGCCCAGTCGCTCGGCGCGACCCGGCGCCATTTGCTGTTTCACGTCTATTTGCCGGCGGCGGGACCGCTGATTCTGGCCGGCATGCGTATCTCGCTCGGATTCACCTACACCGTTCTCGTCGCCGCCGAAATCGTCGCCGCCTCCGCCGGCATCGGCTGGATGATCTGGGACGCCGCGAAATTCCTGCTCTCCGACGTCGTGATCATGGGGCTGATCGTGCTCGGCCTCACCGGCGTCGTGCTCGACCTCATGATGCGCGGCATCGCGAAACTGTTGATGCCGTGGGCCTGAATCCAATTCTGATCGTAGGGGAGACCTCCATGAAGAGACTGATTGCGACGCTCGCGGTAACCACGTTGGCGCTCACGGCCGCAGTCCGCGCCGAGGACAAGCCGGCGAAGGTGACCGTCGGCTATCTGAACCTGGTGAATGCGCAACTGGTCACCAAGCATCTTGGCCTGCTCGCCAAGGAGATGCCGGGCGTCGACATCAAATACGTCAAGATCGGCGGCGGCGGCGACATGCTGCGCGCGATCGCCGGCAGCGACGTCGACTTCGGCGGCCTCGGCAACCCGCCGACCGCGATCGGCGCGACGCGCTCCCTGCCGATCAAGGGCATCCTGGTGATCAACATGCTCGACTACGTCGAGTCGATGGTGGTCCGCGCCGACAAGAACATCACCTCGCTCAAGGACCTCAAGGGCAAGACGGTGGCGGCGCCGTTCGGCTCCACGACGCACTACCTCCTGCTCCAGGCGCTCAAGGAGGAGGGTGTCGATCCCGCCTCGATGAAGATTCTGGACCTCGCGCCGTCGGACATCGCGGCGGCCTGGCTTCGCGGCGACATCGACGCGGCCTGGTTCTGGGAGCCGAATCTCGGCAAGGCCGTGAAGAACGGCGGCAAGATCCTCGTCACCTCGGGCGAGATGGCCAAGCGCGGCTACCCGACCTGGGACATCGGCGTCGTCATGAATGCGTTCGCGGAGAAGTATCCATCCTACGTCGACAAGTTCATCAAGGCCGAATGCGAAGGCATCGATTTCTGGCTGAAGAACCCGGAGAAGACTGCCGAAATCATCGCGGAAGAGCTTTCGCTGCCTCTCGAGGACGCGCAGCGAATGATGAAGGGCACCGGGATGATCCCCTGCAGCACGCAGCTCACGGAGGAGTATCTCGGCACATCCGCGAAAAAGGGCAAGTTCGTCGACACGCTGATCTCGACCGCCGATTTCCTGGTGAAGCAGGAGCGCCTGCCGAAGCTGCTGCCGCGCGCCGACTTCGAAGCCTTCATCCAGCCCGCCTATCTGGAGAAGGTGATCGGCCGCTAGGATCGCTGCCGGCGGGCTTGTCCCGCCGGCGCATTGCCAATCCCCGCACGTACGTGACCGACATGAATATCGCACCTCGCCACCTCCGCGCCGCCTATCGCCGCGGTGAGCTCAAGCCGTCCGATGTCGCCGCGCATGTGCTTTCGCGCCTTGACGACGCCGACCAGAGCGGCGTTTGGATCTCGACGGCAAATCCCGAAAGCGTCATGGCAAGGGCGTGCGCGCTCGATGCCCGCATTGGCGAGATCGGCGAGCTGCCGCTCTACGGCCTCGTGTTCTCGGTCAAGGATTGTATCGATGTGGCCGACGAGCAGACCACCTCGGCCTGCCCGGAATTCGCCTACACCGCGAAAGACACGAGCCCGGTTGTTGCCGACGCCATCGCCGCCGGCGCGATCTATCTCGGCAAAACCAATATGGATCAGTTCGCGACCGGCCTCGTCGGCGTGCGCTCGCCCTATGGCATCGCCCGCAACCCGCACAACCCCGACTACATCCCCGGCGGCTCCAGCTCGGGGGCAGCGGTATCGGTCGCGACGGGCACCTCGTCCTTTGCGTTCGGCACCGATACCGGCGGATCGGGCAGGGTGCCGGCGTCCTATTGTGGCGTGACCGGCTTCAAGCCGGCGCCCGGCGCCTTCAGTCAGCGCGGCATGGTCTACGCGTGCCGTAGTTTCGATACCATCTCGCTCTACACGTGCGATCCCCGCGATGGCCACGAGATCTATCGCGTGTTGGCGCGGCGCGATGTCGAGGACTGTTTTTCACCGGTGGATTCCGCCGGATGGACGGAGCAGGCATCTCCGGCGCGGCCGCTCAACATCGCAACGCCGCGTCCGGATCAGCTCAGGTTCTTCGGCAATGCGGAGACGGAGGCGCTGTTCGGCGATGGACTCCGCAAGCTGCGGCAGCTCGATCTGTCGGTCGCATTGGTCGATTTCGCGCCGTTCATTTCGGTCAACGATTTGATGTTTTTCGGACCTTTCCTCGCCGAGCGGGACGTGTCGGTCGGCGCATTCCTCGACGCCAACCCGGAGGCGGGCGTGAAGATCGTGCGCGACCTCGTCATCGGCAGCCGCAAGTTCACGGCGGCCGACGCCTATCGTGCGCTCTACAAGGTCAAGGAGGTCCAGCGGTCGCTGCGCGATTTCTGGCAAGTTCATGATGCGCTGGTCGTGCCGACGGTCGGCACCGTGCTGAGCATCGACGACGTCGCGCGCGATCCGCTGACGGCCAACTTCAACAACGGCTATTACACCAACTACGCCAACCCGCTTGGGCTGGCCGCCATCGCCGTTCCGAACGCCGTCACCGCAGCCGGCGTGCCCTATGGCATCACGTTCCTGGCGCCGGCCGGCCGGGAGCGCCTGCTCACCGATCTGGCTTGCGCTTTCATGGGGGCTTCGGCCGAGCCAGAACATCTGCGCCGCGTTGCAATCCGAGCGGAGACCTCCTAGCCTTCGAGCCGTCACTCGAAGGGAGACCGATCGTGGGGCGCAGCGATGCGCATGAGGTGGCCGATCCAGCTGAGCCGCGCGCCGAACTGCCACGGCCCGGGACCGGACGTTATGTGCTGAAGGCGTTGGACAAGCCCGATCTGGAGCTGGTGATGCGAACCGGCAGGCTCGCGACCTACCAGAACCGCGAATATCTGCTGCGCGAGGGCGAGCCCGCAAACGGCATCCACATCATCCTGAACGGGATCGTCGAAAGCACCCATGCCGGCACGCAGGGGCGCGAACTGATGCTGTCGACCTGGGAGGCCGGCGACTTCGTCGGCGCGCCCTATATCCTCGGCGATCACCGCCACAGCTGGTCGGCCCGCGCGCTCGGGCGCGTCGAAGCACTGCATCTCGACCAGGATGCGGTCCGCCGGTTGATCGCGCAGTCGCCGCCGTTCGCAGTCGCGCTGATCGAGTGCCTCGGCTTCAAGGGCGAGACCTATTCGATGCTGGCGCAGACGCTGGCCGGGCAGAAGGCGGCGGAACGGTTGGTGCTGCTGCTGGTCAAGCTGTGCGAGAACGCGGCCCAGGACGAGAGCGGCCCGATATCGCTCGGCCGCATCACGCAGGCCAATCTCGCGCGCATGATCGGCGCGACGCGCCAGTCGATCAGCCTGATCCTCAGCCGCCTCCAGGACGACGGCATCATCTGGACCGGCCCGACCAAGATGGTCGTCAACGATCTCGCCGCGCTCCGCAAGCAGGTAGCAGTAGGCGTGGACCAGTAGGGTCAGCTTACCGACGCAACGGAAGTCTCCGCCTTGAGCATGATGAGCGCTTGTGACCGGAGCGCACATGCTGCTTGTAATCTTCGATAGTCCTTTAGCGCACAGGAACTGCGCGGCTCGTCTGACATCAGCTTTGGGCCAGCAAACGCACTAGCTTCAACCGAACTGGAACAATCTCCAAGCGATCCGGTTGAAGTTTGTTATGGCCAATCTGGGACAGGCACGGATTAGTCCTGGAGAAGCGTGTTGTTTATCAGGAAAGGTGCTTCACATGGATGACGAACGAAAATCGTCAAAAGCTGGGGAACGCGCCGCTGAAGGCCTGCGCGAGGCGGCTGCTAAGGACGAAGCGAAAAACGAGAGCAAGACGGGACACGATTTAGCGAAGGGCGCTGACCGCTTCGAAGAACGCTCCAAAAGCTCGGATGGAAGAAGCGCGGAAGAGAAACAAAAAGGGTGAATGTCTACAGCAGATCCGGCGCTGCGTTTCAGTGGAAGAAAGCAGGCGAACTTGGAGCCGATAGCATCGAGGTTGTGCCGACGACAATCCATCCCGGTAACAGCCACCTGACGCTTGTGCTGCGGACTGTCACGGAAGCGTCGACTAGCTCGAACTCGTCGCACTGACTTAGATCTCCCAGGGCGCGAGGTTGTCCCAGCTGCTATCATCTGTGCAAACTGCGAGCATGGCAGCTGTGAACCACACCTCCCTGAGAAGCCGCGTCCGTCGCCTCTACGAGGGTACAACGCCCAGCGCCGTTGGTTTCCGCTATGCTTTGCTCGCGTTTGATGTTGTGACCATACTGTTCATCATCGGGACGTCGTTCCTGCACCCCAGTGAGATCATCGAAACCTTCGACCTGCTATTCGGCGCAATGATATTGGCCGATTTTTCAGCACGGCTACTCGCCGACCGGCATCCGCTTCGAAAGTTCGGCCGCCTCTCGACATGGGCTGACATGGTCGCCATCGTTTCATTCCTGGCGCCCCTGGCTGGCGAGGCTGGCGGCTTTCTGCGGATTTTGCGGACGCTGGGACTGCTTCGTGACTACCAGATGCTCGCCAGGTTGCGCATGGATTCGTCGTTCTTCCGTCGCAACGAGGAGGTCATCTTTGCCGTCACCAATCTTGCGGTTTTCATATTTGTCATGACGGGGATAGTCTACGAGACCCAGAAGTTTCGTAACGATCAGATTCGGAATTATGCTGACGCGCTGTATTTCACTGTGACCGCGCTGACGACGACTGGCTTTGGCGATATCACCCTGCCAGGCACAATAGGTCGTTTGATAACCGTCGTGATCATGATTTTCGGCGTAACCCTGTTCTTCAATCTTGCGCGCGCATTGTTGAGTCCGAACAAGGTCAGATTTCCTTGCCCAACTTGCGGACTGCAGCGGCATGAGAGCGATGCCGTGCATTGCAAAGCATGCGGCGCTGTTCTCAATATTCCCGATGAAGGTTTGGCGTAGCTGTTGCTACCTCGGCGATCGAAACGTATTGCCATCATCAGAATCTGTGCCCAAGCGGCCATTCGACCATGGCCTCTTTCTAGGCGCTCGCAGCCATCGCAATCGTTGCCGTGGTAACGGCTGGCCTTGTCTAGCGCCCCGTAGAAATCATTTCAGGCCGGCTTCGACGCTGCCGGCACCAGCCCCATGCAGCACTGCACCTCGGCCGGGACATTGTAGGTCCGCATGATGTGGCGGCTGTCGCGCAAGCCGGATGCCTCACGCTGCACCACCAACATCCAGAGCGCGTGGCCGGCTTCCATCACCAGCTTGCGTCGGGCCGGCTGCATCGCGGCCGGCACCTCGGGGAGGGCATGGGCGGCGTCGAACTCGCGCAGGCGCGCCAGCGCCTGTTCGAGCGTGCGGCCCATCCGTCCGAGCGCGGAGGCCTGTTCCTGGACAATCTCGTAATGGAGGATATCGATGGGCGGGCGGAGATCACGGGACATGAGCCCGAATATAATGCCGCCGGAGCGGCCTGCAACGCAGGCCCGCCTTGCCGCTACTTCGCCCGATACGCTGCCAGGAACATCCGCGTCGCGCTGTCGACGACTTCGCTCATGCGCTCTTCCGACGGTGCGGGCGCGGCCTGGAAGACGAAGGGCAGGAACAGCGAGGCCTTGCACAGTTCCATGAACTGCGACGCCGCCAGATCGCAATCGTCGATATCGAGATCGCCGGCGGCGGCGTGGGCTTTGAGATAGTCGGAGAGGCGGTTGATCGACTTGTCCAGCACCCGCGCATAGTAGCGGCGGCCGAGATCGGGCATGCGCTCGGCGATCGCCATCACGGTGCGGATCGCCGATCCGCCGCCGGGCCGGCACAGCAGACGGTTGTAGGCCCGGCCGAAATCCTTCAGCGTGGTTTCAACATCGCGTGCCGGATCGAAATTGAACGCGACCTGCCCGTGCTGGAGCGCCTCCTGCTCGAGGATGGCTTCGAACAGCGCGCATTTGTCGGCGAAGTAGACGTAAAGCGTGCCCTTGGAGACCTGCGCAGCGCGGGCGATCTCGCCCATGCTGGCACCGTCAAACCCGAGATCCATGAACACCTTGCGGGCCCCGTCCAGGATCTGGCGGCGTTTGGAGCTGTCCTCCTCCTGGACGACGTGGAGATGTTCGCGGCCGGGTACAACCATTGGTTCAGGGTCTCGGAAAGTTTTTGCATCGGTCCAGGGTGATGAAACCGAAATAAAGGATTCGGGCCGGTAGGGTCCGTTCGGGTATTATCTATATTGACCGAACCGTTCGGTCAATGATATTTGGGATAGGTGAGAGGGAGCCGGCCGTAGGGCGGGTTGTCCCTCATCGCGCTTTTTTGGGGAGGCCTCCATGGCCGTAGTGAGAGACCAGGCTGCGCGCGTCCTTCGCCAGGACGCCGTGGAGACGCCGGCGCCCGCGGGTGGTGACGCTGCCACCGAGACGTCTGTAGCTCTCGCCGAACAGTTGCGCTCTCATGTGGCCGAGGAAACCAAGCGCCGTCCCAGCGAGGCGCCGGAGAAGCCCGTGACCGACAAGCCGGCCGCAGCCCCAGACGCGCCCGCCGCCGGCGCGCCGAAGTCCGGCAAGCGCAAATTCGTGATGATGGGAGTAGGGCTCGTGCTGGCGCTCGCGGCCGCGAGCTATGCCGGCTATTACACGCTGGTCGGCCGCTTCTACGTCGCGACCGACGACGCCTATGTCCGCGCCAACAACACCATGCTGGGCGCGCGCGTTGCCGGCCACGTCTCCTCGATCCTCGCCGGCGACAACACGACGGTGCGCGCCGGCGACATCGTCTTCCGCGTCGACGACGGCGACTACAAGATCGCCGTCGACGCCGCCGCGACCAGGATCGCGACCCAGCAGGCCACCATCGATCGCATCGGCCGCCAGGTCGCGGCGCTCGACAGCCAGGTCGCGCAGGCCAGGGCGCAACTCGTCTCCGCCGAAGCCGGCCTCAAGCGCGCCGACCTCGATTATGAGCGCCAGCAGGCGCTGAGCAACAAGGGTTTTGCCTCGCGCGCCACCTTCGAGAGCTCCGAAGCCGGACGCGACCAGGGCGCCGCCGCGGTCAAGGCTGCGCAGGCCGCCTACGACGTCGCGCTCAGCAATGTCGACGTCGCCAAGGCGCAGCAGGCCGAAGCGCAGGCGCAACTCGCCGAGCTCAAGACCACGCTGGCCAAGGCCGAGCGCGATCTCGCCTTCACCGCGGTGCGCGCGCCGGTCGACGGCACGTTCTCGAACCGCCTCGTCAGTGCCGGCGATTTCGTCGCGGTGGGCCAGCGGCTCGGCAACGTCGTGCCGCTCGACAACGTCTATATCGATGCCAATTTCAAGGAGACCCAGCTCAAGCGCATCCGTCCCGGCCAGCCGGTGACGATCAAGGTCGATGCCTACGGCATGCGCAAGTTCTCCGGCGTCGTCGACAGTATCGCGGCGGGGGCAGGCTCGGTGTTCACGCTGCTGCCGCCTGACAACGCCACCGGCAACTTCACCAAGATCGTGCAGCGCGTGCCGGTCCGCATCCGGGTGCCGAAGTCGGTCGCGAAGCAAAACCTGCTCCGCGCCGGCATGTCGGTCACTGCGACGGTCGACACCAACAAGGGCGCGGCCGACGCCGACAGCGAGGTCGATCTCGACGACGCCACCATGATCCATCCGCAGTAGCGCTCCTGCGCCGCGAGGTCAGACCATGGCGAACGTCACGACCGCTTTACCTGCCATGATGGCGGACCCCGCCTCGGAGCGCATCGCGCCGAAGCGGCTGTTCGCTTTCATCATCATGGTGTTCGGGATGTTCATGTCGATCCTGGACATCCAGATCGTCTCGGCGTCCCTGAGTGAAATCCAGGCCGGCCTGTCGGCAAGCTCTAGCGAGGTCTCCTGGGTCCAGACCGCCTATCTGATCGCCGAAGTGATCGCGATCCCGCTGTCGGGATTCTTGTCGCGCGCCTTCGGCACGCGGCTGTTGTTCGCAATCTCGGCGGCAGGCTTTACCGCATCGAGCCTGCTCTGCGGCTTCGCCACCACCATCGAGGAGATGATCCTGTGGCGCGCGCTGCAAGGTTTTCTCGGCGCCGGCATGATCCCGACGGTGTTCGCCTCGGCCTACACCGTCTTCCCACGCACCAAATTCCACATCGTCGGTCCCATCATCGGGCTCGTCGCAACGCTGGCTCCGACCATCGGGCCAACTGTCGGCGGCTACATCACCGACCTGATGTCCTGGAACTGGCTGTTCTTCATCAACATCGTGCCTGGCATCGGCATCACCATCGGCGTGCTGGCGCTGGTCGATTTCGACGAGCCGCATTTCGAGTTGCTCGACCGTTTCGACTGGTGGGGGCTGCTGTTCATGGCCGGCTTCCTCGGCACGCTGGAATACGTGCTGGAGGAAGGCCCGCAATATGAATGGATGCAGGACCCCTCGGTCGCGATCTGCGCCTGGATCTGCGGCATCTCGGCGATCGCCTTCTTCTGGCGCGTCTTCACGGCGGCCGAGCCGATCGTCAATCTACGCACCTTTTCCAACCGCAATTTCGCGATCGGCTGCGTCCTTCAGTTCTGCATCGGCATCGGCCTCTACGGCCTGACCTACATCTATCCGCGCTACCTCGCCGAAGTGCGTGGCTACAGCGCACTGATGATCGGCGAGACCATGTTCGTCTCGGGCATCACCATGTTCCTGATCGCGCCGGTGGTCGGGCGTCTCATGGCGAAGTACGACATGCGCTACATGATCGCGTTCGGGCTCGTCGTGTTCGCGCTCGGCTCCTACCAGATGACCTGGATCACGCGCGACTACGATTTCTATGAGTTGCTGATTCCGCAGATCCTGCGCGGCATCGGCATGATGTTCGCGATGGTGCCGACCAACAACATCGCGCTCGGCACGCTGGCGCCCGACCGGGTGAAGAACGCCTCGGGCCTCTTCAACCTGATGCGCAATCTCGGCGGCGCCGTGGGTCTCGCCGTCATCAACACCGTGCTCAATGACCGCACCGACCTGCACATTACGCGCCTGCAGGAGCGTGTGACCTGGGGCAACGCGACCGCGACCGAAACCCTGACCATGTTCATGCAGAAGTTTCAGGGGCTTGGCGATTCCACGCTGATGGCGATGAAGCAGCTCAGCCAGCTCGTGCATCGCCAGGCCGTGGTGATGGGCTTCGGCGATGCTTTCTTCATCCTGACGCTGTTCTATCTCGGCCTCACCCTGCTCGTCACACTGTTGAAGAGGCCGGCCTCGCCGTTCGGCGCCAGCGGCGACGCGCACTAATTTGCAACACTCGTGCGGGATCTCGCGCGAGCCCCGTTGCAAATCACTACCGACACATCTATAAAGCGCACCTCATTCCATCGAACCGGGAGGATTTGCATGATTTCGTCGCATTCGCAGATCGCACGCCCGCGCTCGATGATGTTCTGGCTCGGTATGTGCTCGGCCTCCTAGAGGCCTCTTCCGCCAGCTTCGATTGGGCTCCTGGTCCCGATCGCTCCGCTTCCCAAGTCAAAACCAACTTTAAGTGACGCCGTCTCGGCCCTCGCGGCCGGCCTGCGTCCATCAATGGAGCCGGCCCGCGCCATAAGCGGCCGGATGATGCCATGACCGTTCTGTCAAAAAGGCCCGCGGCAATACGCGTGGTGCTGCCCTTCGTGTTCCGGCACTGGCTGAAGCAGCCGGGGCGTACCCTCATCGTCGCCGGAGGCTTGTTGGGTGCGACCATCGCCGACCTGTTCATGCCGGTATTCTCCGGACATCTGGTCGACGCTCTGACGCGCGGCCCATCCGATTCCGCCGCGCGGCACGCGGCGCTGATGGCATTGGGCGGTATCGTGGCACTGGGCGCAGCCTCCATGGTGCTGCGGCTGACCGGCCTCCAGGCCATCGTGCCGTTCTCGCTGAAGATCATGTCCGAGGTCGCGCAGGAAGCCTTCATGCGCGTGCAACGGTTCTCGACCGACTGGCACGCCAACTCCTTTGCGGGATCCACGGTGCGCAAGGTCACCCGCGGCATGTGGGCGCTCGATCTGTTGAACGACACCATCTTGATGGCGCTGGCACCGTCGCTGCTGGTGCTGATCGGGTCGATGATCCTGCTCGGCCTGCACTGGGCTTCGCTTGGCGCGGTGATCGCGCTGGGCGCGCTGGCCTATGTCACGATGACGGTGCTGTTCTCGACGCGCTACATCGCGCCGGCCGCGCGCATCTCCAATGCCTGGGACACCAAGGTCGGCGGCACGCTGGCGGATGCGCTGACCTGCAACGCGGTGGTGAAATCGTTCGGCGCGGAAGCGCGCGAGGATGCGCGGCTTGCCCGTGTCGTCAACCGCTGGCGCGTGCGCGTGCGGCGGACCTGGCTGCGCTACAACTACACCAATCTGGCGCAGCTCTCGGTGCTGCTGGCCCTGCGTGCCTCCGTGATCGGCGGCGCCGTGCTGCTGTGGATGTCGGGGCGAGCCTCGCCCGGCGACGTCACCTATGTGCTGACGAGCTACTACGTCATCCATGCCTATTTGCGCGACGTCGGAATGCACATCAACAACCTGCAGCGCTCGGTCAATGACATGGAGGAGCTGGTGGCGATCCACGACGAGCCGATCGGGATTACGGATGCGACGGACGCGCGGCCGATTGCGATCGAGCGCGGCGAGCTCGTGTTCGACGACGTCACGTTCCATTATGGCGGCCATCATGCGCCGCTCTATGATGGACTGTCGGTCACGATCCGCGCCGGCGAACGCGTCGGTCTCGTCGGCCGCTCCGGCTCCGGCAAGACCACCTTCGTCAAGCTGGTGCAGCGGCTCTACGACGTCACCGGCGGCCGCGTTCTGATCGATGGGCAAGACATCGCCAAGGCCACGCAGCATTCGCTGCGCAGCCAGATCGCGGTCGTGCAGCAGGACCCGATCCTGTTCCACCGCTCGCTCGCCGAGAACATCGCCTATGGCCGGCCCGGCGCCAGCCTGGAGGCGATCGAGCAGGCGGCACGGCTGGCCAACGCGCATGACTTCATCCTGCGCCTGCCCAAGGGCTACGGCACGCTGGTCGGTGAACGCGGCGTCAAGCTCTCCGGCGGCGAGCGGCAGCGCGTGGCGCTGGCGCGCGCCTTCCTGGCGGACGCGCCGGTGCTGATCCTGGACGAAGCGACCTCGAGCCTCGATTCGGAATCCGAGGCGCTGATCCAGCAGGCGATGGAGCGGCTGATGCGGGGCCGCACCTCGATCGTGATCGCGCACCGGCTCTCGACGGTGAAGAGCCTCGATCGCATCCTGGTGTTCGACCGCGGCGAGATCGTCGAGCAAGGCACGCATGCCAAGCTCGCGGCCAGGCCCGGCGGCATCTATCGCGGCCTGTTCGAGCGCCAGGTGGTGGAGCTCGGACAGATCGCAGCAGCGGAATGAGTGGCGCGCGGCCGGCGGACCAATGTCGGCCGCGTCGCCAAGGAATCGGTCAAGGATGGGTGAAATGAAAGACCTGACCAACGGCTCCGTCGCGAAGCACATTCTGGGCATGGCACCGCCGATCATGGTCGGTATGGTCACGATCATGCTTTGCCAGCTGGTCGATCTGTACTTCGTCTCGGGCTTGGGCGATGCCGCGGTCGCGGGCGTGGCGGCGGCCGGCAATGCCGGCTTTCTCATCAACGCGCTGATGCAGGTGCTCGGCGTCGGCGCGGTGTCGTTGATCGCGCATGCCGTGGGACGCAAGGATCGGCCGGATGCCAATTTGATCTTCAATCAGGCGATCGTGCTGTCGGTGCTGTTCGGACTGTTGACCCTGGTCGCAGGCGCGGCGCTGTCGCGCGCCTACATGCATGCGATCGCCGCGGACGAAGCCACGATCGAGGCGGGGGCCACGTATCTGCTGTGGTTCATGCCGGCGCTCGCGTTGCAATTCGCGAGCCAGGTGATGGGATCCGCGCTGCGCGCTACCGGCATCGTGCGTCCCACGATGCTGGTGCAGGCGCTTGCGGTGGCCATCAACATCGCGCTGGCGCCGGTTCTGATCGCGGGCTTGGGCACGGGCCATGCGCTCGGCGTTGCCGGTGCGGGGCTGGCGAGCTCGATCGCGGTGTTGATCGGCGTCGTGACGCTGCTTGCGCATTTTCGTAAGGTCGAACGCTATGTCGCCTTCAATCCGGCGCAGTGGCGTCCGCAGGCGCAGCATCTGAGGCGCATCCTCAATGTCGGCCTGCCTGCCGGCGGCGAGTTCGCGATGATGTTCATCCTCATGGCGGTGGTCTATTTCGTGCTGCGCGATTTCGGTGCGGCGGCGCAGGCCGGTTTCGGGATCGGACAACGGGTCCTGGGCCTGATCCAGATGCCGGCGCTTGCAGTTGCGCTCGCCGCTGGGCCAATCGCCGGCCAGAACATGGGCGCCGGAAAAGGCGAGCGCGTGCGCGAAACCTTCGTCAAGGCGGCGCTGATCACCAGTGTCGTGATGATAGGCTTCATGTGCCTCGCGCAGTTGAAGCCGCAGCTCCTGCTCTCGGGGTTCTCGAACGACCGGGAAACCATGGAGATCGCGTTCCTGTTCCTGCGGATCATCTCGCTCAACATGGTGGCGCAGGGCGTGATCTTCACCTGCTCGAGCATGTTCCAGGGCCTCGGCAATACCAAGCCGGTGCTGTGGAGTTCGGCAACGCGCGTGCTCACCTATTCGCTGCCGGCGATCTGGCTGTCGACGCGGCCGGGCTTCCGGATCGAGCACGTCTGGTACCTGTCGATCGCGGCAACCACGCTGCAGGCGGCCCTGAGCTTGTGGCTGCTACGGCGTGAATTCAGGAAGCGCCTTGCCACGCTCCGGCATGAGAAGTCCCCGGAGCCGGCTGCGCCCAAGCGCGTGGCGTCTCCTGTACGCGCGCCAGCGTAGCGATCGCTTGTCCCCGCCCCACGGCTCCGGCAAACTTGCCGCGCCGTGGGGATCGGCTGCAGGGGCCAAATGACCGAGGTGTTGAACGAGCAGCGGCCCAATTCCTGGCTCGCCGCGATCTGGGCGGCACGCTATCGCACGCCAGCCCGCTCCGTCGCGCTGATCGCGTTGCTGTTGCCGTGGACCACGACCGGGCTCATTTTCGCGCTCATTCCCTGGCTGATCGCGTTCGCGTTCCTCGACCTTCGCGAATTTCCGCGTTCGCTGCTTCGGGCAATCTGCCTGCTGCCGATTGCGCTGGTCCTACTCGCCGCCATCGGCACGCTCTGGTCGGATGCGCCGTGGCCGGACCGAATCCATGCGATCGGCCCGGCGGCGAAGCTGCTGGTAATTCCGCTTCTGATCTACCAGTTCGAGCGTTGGCCGTTTGGCGGCTGGGTGTTTTCCGCGTTCCTGGTATCCTGCACGGCACTGATGCTCTATTCCTTCGCCGTCGCCGTCGATCCCGCATTGTCGCTGAAACTCTATCTGTCGCGCGGGCCCTACAAGGTCGAAAGCGGGATCGCGGTGCGCAATTATATCGACCAGAGCCAGGAGTTCGCGCTCTGTGCGATCGCGCTGGTCTACCCGATCGTGTCGCTGCTGCGACGAGGCCGCTACCGCGTCGCGGCGCTGTTCGTGGCGCTCGCGATCGGATTCCTCGCCAACATGATGTTCGTCGTGGTCTCGCGGACAGCGCTGGTGACGCTGCCGATCCTGATCGTGGTCTTCGCGCTTTTGCATTTGCGCCGCCGCACCGCACTCTTCGCCGTCGGCGCGATGGGGCTGTTGGCCGTGCTGCTGTGGACCGCCTCGCCGCGTCTGCGCGCAACAGTCGCCAAATTCAACGGAGACTATGAGGTCAGCATCGCCGGCAATGATGTCAGCGGCATGGGGTCACGACTGGAGTTTTGGCGCAAATCGCTGGCGTTCACCGCGGACGCGCCGCTGCTCGGTCACGGCACCGGGGCGATCCGCGGCCTGTTCGCGCGCGCGGCTGTCGGCGAGAGCGGGGTTCGAGCGGAAACGTCGGTGATCCGCACAACCAGACGCTCAATGTCGCCGTGCAGTGGGGCGCGTCGGGCGTCGTGATCCTCTATGCGCTCTGGTTCGCGCACCTCTCGCTGTTTCGCGGAGAGGGGCTGGCCTGCTGGGTCGGCCTTCTGGTCGTGGTGCAGAACATGCTGTCCTCGCTGCTCAACTCGCATCTGTTCGATTTCGCCGAGGGCTGGATCTACGTGCTTGGCGTCGGCATTGCCGGCGGCATGGCAGACCAGGCCGAGGCCCGACAGGAACAACAGACCGAGCACGACATCGCCGAAATGCTTGTCGCTCAGCGCATGATAGACGCGCGCGCCGGCCCATGCGCCGATCAGCGTGCCCGGAAATGCGATCACTGCGAGCCAGACCACCTTGAACGCGACGAGGCCCGAGGCGGTCTGCAACACCAAGGCGGCGCCGAGCACGGTGAAATTGAAGAGCTGGAAGATGCCGCGCCGCTCGTGCTTG
Organism: Bradyrhizobium sp. Kon56; assembly: GCF_055807635.1. Classification (NCBI taxonomy): domain Bacteria; kingdom Pseudomonadati; phylum Pseudomonadota; class Alphaproteobacteria; order Hyphomicrobiales; family Nitrobacteraceae; genus Bradyrhizobium; species Bradyrhizobium sp. Kon56. The sequence goes on from NZ_JBVVOU010000004.1 coordinate 278,120, forward strand.
TTCCAGCCTCGGATGTTTGCCCACAGGATCGGAAGTGGCCCCGACAGTCCGGCAAGGCCACCCAAGATGCCGCCGGCAAAACCGATCGCGCCGTCGGCAATGCGGCCGCCGAACGTGACGGCGAGCGGCCGCTTGTTCAGATAGAGAGCCGTCGAAAAAACAAGGATCAGCACGCCGACGCTCAGCTTGAACACTTTTGGATCGGCGGAGGCGACCAGCATGGTGCCCAGCGGCACGCCGATCAGTCCTCCAATCAGGAACGGCCAGACCAGCGAGAGATCAAAACTCTTCCACATCGACGGCAGCGTCGAGCTCTGCGCGATCACCGAGCAGATCAGCACCAGGGGCACCGCGAGAGAGGGCGGCAGCACGTAGAGCCAGATGCCGAGCGCCATCAGCGCCGTGCCGAAACCGGCAAGGCCCGAGACGAAGCCCCCGGCCAGTGCGCCGAGCAGCAGCAGCCCGTAGGTGAGTATTTCCAACAGATTGTCCCTGTTATCTTGACGATCCCGAACTGTTGATCGCCATCGCTCGCATAGCACAGCTGCGGCCATGCAGGTCAATTTCAAAACCGCACGCAAGCGTGATCCCCAGCAGCGGGCGTTCGCGAAAGACAGGCCTACATGACGCTCGTACTTCAAACTGGGGGCCCGCTCGACGCCATCATGCGGTTCGATCGGCCAATCTCCCGAATGAGATATGGAGAAGGACGATGACCCGCACGAAGATTGCCGTCGCGGCCGCACTAGTGTCGGCGGCGGCCTTGATGCCGACCATGGCGCAGGCCCAGTTTTCCGAGCCTGCGGCCTATCAGGCTGCCCATCCCGACCGCGACGTTCTGAATGGCGGCCAGCTCACGCCCGCCGCGCGCGGGGCTCTCGGCCAGCCGAGCGATGCCTACGCATCGCAAGCTTATCCATCGGCTGTTGCGCCGGTCGTGCGCTCCCACCATCGCCGGCAGCATCGATAGGTATTTGCTAGACGATCTGCCGGGTGTCGGCGGGCCTGTGCAGCGCGCTCATGAGGATGCGCAGCGCCTCCGTCAATTCCGCCCGGTTGCGCGCCGCGCCTAGCGAGACGCGTGCCGCGTGTGGTGCGGTCCCGTCGACGGTGAAGGCCTCGCCGGCGACGACTGCCAGTCCATTCCGCAGCAGATGCGCCGCGACATCGGGACGGTCCTCCGGCAGCCGCAGCCACAGATGATGCGCGGCGGGCTTGGCCTGGAACTCAAATCCCTTGAGCGCCCGTTGCGCGAGCTGCTGGCGGCCGATCGCCTCGCTTCTGATGGCGGTGATGATGCGGTCGGCGATCCCGGTCTCGATCCAATGCGTCACCAGCGCGACCATCAGCGGCGCCGGCATCTGCACCGTCGCCTGCAAAGAGCTACGCATCTCCCGCTGCGAGCTGCCGTCGGGCGTCACCAGATAGGCGACCCGTAGTGCGGGCGCCATACATTTTGACAGCGTGGTCGCGAGATATGTCTGATCCGGAATGAGATTGGCGATCGGCGATGCCGAGCGATCGAGCAGCCCGTAGGCATCGTCCTCGATCAGAATCGTATCGGCATCGTTGATGATCTTGGCGATGGCGCTGCGGCGCTCGGGGAGAAGCGTCGCGGTGGTCGGATTGTGCAGCGTCGGAATGAGATAGACCGCTTTCGGTCTATGCGTGCGGCAAGCCTTTGCCAGCGCCTCTGGCAGGATGCCGCCGTCATCCATCGCGACGCCGACGAGTCTGACGCCGAGGCGCGCGGCGGCGGCCCTGATGCCGGGGAAGGTGAGGGCTTCCGTCAGCACGATGTCGCCGGGCCGGGCGACGTGGGCGAGCAGGTTGAACAGGATCGTCTGTGCGCCGGGAAAGATCACGAGCCTGTCGGCATGCGCATGCGGCACGCGGGGGCGCATCCATCGCGCCGCGACCTCGCGCTCGTGTGCGCTGCCGCCGGGCGGCTGGTAGTTGAGATGCGCGGTCAGGCCCGATTGCGCGCGGATGGCTTCCATCCCGGCGATGATGCGCTCGTCGAGCTGCGCTTCGAGAGGTTGCGGCGGCACGTTCATCGAGAGGTCGATCGCGACGGGATGCGGCAGATCGACCACGCGGCGCGCGCTGGTCTCCGACACGAACGAGCCCTGGCCGACCCGGGCCTCCATGATGCCGCGGCGCCGCGCCTCGGTGTAGGCGCGTGTCACCGTGGTGAGGTCGATGCCGAGCGCCTTTGCCAGCGCCCGCTGCGTCGGCAATTGCTGGCCGCGCACCAGCCGGCCGGCGGCGATGTCGGCCTCCATGGCTTCGACGATGCGCTGATAGCGCGGCCCGCTCAGCTCCGAAATTGTAGGGGTCCAATCCATGCAATGAAGGCCCATATCCTTTGAATGTATGGATACAAGATATTATTGTATGGATCCTAGAAAAGGAAGAGGTGGGGTCATGGCAACCGGTTCAGTCTCTCTGGCAAAGGCGATGTGGCGCGGATTTCGCGGCAAGTGCCCGAACTGCGGCGAAGGCCATGCGTTCGGCCGTTTCCTGAAGGTGGCAGATACCTGCGACCATTGCGGCGAGGAGCTGTTCCACCAGCGCGCCGACGATTTCCCGGCCTATCTCGTGATGGTCGTCGTCGGCCATCTCGTGGTGCCGGCAATCCTCGCGGTCGAAACCGCCTATGCGCCGGCCGTCTGGCTGCAACTGGTGGTGTGGCTGCCGGTGACGTTGTTCGCTTCGCTCGCGCTGTTGCAGCCGACCAAGGGTGCCATCGTCGGGCTGCAATGGCAGATCGGCATGCATGGTTTTGAGGCGGGCAAGCTGCGGCGCGAAGCTGGTCGGCCTGCAGCCGTCCTCGTGAAGGTGAACGCGCGCGCGGCTTAAGGGGCCGTAGCGTTTACATCGCGGGACCGGCCGCTACACTCCATCGTACAAACAAGAACGATGGAAACGCCGATGGCCGCACGCTCAAAAACCTTCCTGCTTTGTCACGGCGCGTGGTCCGGCGGGTGGGCCTGGAAGAAGATGCATCCGTTGACGGCAAAGGCCGGCCATCGCCTCATTGCGCCGACCTATACCGGGCTCGGCGAGCGCGCGCATCTGGCCAGTCCCGCGATCGATCTCGACACGCACATCCAGGACATTCTCAACGTCATCAGGTTCGAGGATCTCGAGGACATCGTGCTCCTCGGCCACAGCTATGGCGGCATGGTCGCCACCGGTGTCGCCGATCGCGCGCGCGAGCGGGTGACGCAATTGATCTATCTCGACGCCTTCGTGCCGCGTGACGGCCAATCGCTGTTCGATCTCCACGAGGGCGGGCGCGAGCCGATGCGCAAGGCTGCAAGCTCAGGCGACGGCTACCGCATCCCGCCGAACCCGCCGCCGCCGGACACGCCGCCGGCCGATCTCGACTGGCTCAACGCCCGCCGGATCAACATGCCGATCAAATGTTTCGAGACGAAGCTGAAACTCGAACATGGCGAGCCGGCGATGCCGCGCAGCTACATCTATTGCACGCGCATTCCGCCGGGCGACGTGTTCGGGCAGTTCGCGAAGCGCACCAAGACCGAGGATGGCTGGCGCACTTTCGAACTCGATGCGAGCCATGCGCCGAATGTGACAGCGCCGGAGGCGCTGATGGGTGTGTTGCAAGAGATCGTCGGATAGCAAGCCCCCAAATGGTGAGGGGCCCGATGCAGTCAGCATCGAACCCCTCGTTGAAGATATCAGCCGGCCTCTAAGCCGGGTTCTGTAGGGCACCGTCCGCTTGCGCGAACGATACGTGACGGCCATTCCTCTGGGACCATGTTTGCACATGGCCTCGAGCAACCTACCCGGACGGCGGGCCTGACATCGCCCCGCGGCGTTATCGCTTTCGCGAACACTCCGCTATGCCGTCCCTATTCGGTTTTGCTCCCGGTGGGGTTTACCATGCCGGCTCCGTTGCCGCAGCCGCGGTGCGCTCTTACCGCACCTTTTCACCCTTACCTGCCTACGCAGCTTGCGCTGCTACGGCACGGCAGGCCCGAGGGCTTGCCGCGCCAAAGCCCCGAAGGGGCGACGGCGGGCGGTTCGTTCTCTGTGGCACTTTCCCTGGGGTCGCCCCCGCCGGACGTTATCCGGCACCGTATGTCAAGGGAGCCCGGACTTTCCTCCCCGGCGGCCTTTCGGCACTTGCCGGAGCGGCCGTCCGGCCGACTGACGGCTTACGCATGAAGCATTTGTGTCGGTTCCGCAAGCCGATATCGCCATGCACGGTTCGCCCGAAATAATTTATCCTGAAGATGTCGTTGGGCGCGTGTCCCGTTCGACTGGATGTCGGCGATCCAGCCGTGCAGCAGGAGTTAAGCGATGCAGTATTTGCTGATGATCTACCAGAACGAAGCCGAGTACGCGAATATGCGTCCGGCGGCCGGCCAGCAGATGACGGCGGAATATCAGACCTTCACGCAAGGCATCATCCAGAGCGGCAATTTCAAGGCCGGCGACCGTTTGCAGCCGACCACGACTGCAACGACCGTCCGCGTGCGCGACGGCAAGACGCTGACGACCGACGGCCCGTTTGCCGAAACACGCGAGCAGCTCGGCGGCTATTACCTGGTGGAGGCCAAGGATCTCGATGCTGCGATCGAGATCGCGTCGCGGATTCCGTCGGCGCGTATCGGCTCGATCGAGGTGCGGCCGATCTGGGTCTACGACAAGTGACGGCGCCGTCGCGCATCGGCGCATGACGCTGTCCGAGATCGACAAGATCTTCCGCGACGAGGCGGGGCGGGCGCTGGCCACGCTGATCCGCCTCGTCGGCGATTTCGATCTCGCCGAGGACGCGCTCCAGGACGCCTTTGCGGTGGCACTGGCGCGCTGGCCGGCGTGCGAGGTCCCCGACAATCCGCGTGCCTGGCTGGTCAATGTCGCCAGGCACAAGGCGATCGACCGTATCAGGCGCCAGGCCGTTTTCCGCGGCAAGGAGCAGGCGCTCGTGCACGAGCTCGAGCTGAACGCGCAGGCGCCCGCCGAGCCGCCGGCAATGCTCGACGACGACATGCTGCGGCTGATCTTCACCTGCTGCCATCCTGCGTTCGCGCCCGAAGTCCAGGTCGCGCTGACACTGCGCACCGTCTGCGGGCTCTCCACGGCGCAGGTCGCGCGCGCCTTCCTCGTCAGCGAGGAGGCGATGGCGCAGCGTCTCGTCCGCGCCAAGCAGAAGATCAGGCTCGCCGGCATTCCCTATGAGGTCCCCGAGCGCGACACGCTGGTGCCGCGGCTCGATGGTGTGCTTGCCGTGATCTATCTCGTCTTCACCGAAGGCTACGTGGCGACGTCCGGTGCGGATTTGATGCGACCCGATCTTGCCGCCGAGGCGATCCGGCTTGGCCGCTTGCTCGACCGGCTGCTACCCGATCGAGCCGGGATCAAGGGCCTGCTGGCGCTGATGCTGCTGCACGATGCGCGCCGCGCAGGGCGCCAGACCGCCGCCGGCGACATCGTGCTGCTGGAAGAGCAGGATCGTTCGCAGTGGGACCATGCACAGATCGAGGAGGGTCTGCGCCTGGTGGACGACGCACTGCGCGTGCCCGGCCGGCCGCAGCCGTATGCAGTACAAGCCGCGATCGCTGCGCTGCATGCGCGTGCGCCGAGCTACGAGCAGACAGACTGGCCGCAGATTGCCGGGCTCTATGAAGTGCTGCTGCGGATCAATCCGTCGCCGGTGATCGAACTCAACCACGCGGCGGCGGTGTCGATGGTCGATGGGCCCGCGCGCGCGCTCGATCTCGTGGATGCGACCGCCGCACGCGGCGCGCTTCATGGCTATGAGCTGCTGCCAGCGGTGCGGGCGGATTTGTTGCGGCGGCTTGGCCGGAAGGAGGAGGCGCGCGAGGCCTATCGCGCTGCGACGGAGGCGACGCAGTTAGAGCCGCTGCGACGGCTTTATGCGCGAAGGATGAGGGAGATGAACTGAGTTTCCGTCATGGCGGGGCTTGTCCCGGCCATCCACGTTCTTCCGGCGCGACAAAGACGTGGATGCCCGGGACAAGCCCGGGCATGACGGAGCAAGAGGTCACGTTCTCGAAGACGTCAGCTACTTCGTCACGATGGTCGTTGTCTCCTGAGGGAGACTCCCCAACAGCGCCTGCAAGGTCGAGAGCGTCGAGTGATCCGCGACCCCATCCAGTCGCGCCGGGCGGAAATGGCGCTGGAACGCGGTGACGACTTCCATGGTCGCGGCGTCGTATTTGCCGGTGAGGGGAACGCCGTAGCCGTATCTGGCGAGCGCTTGCTGCAGGCTCAGCACCTCATCGCTGATGGTGCCGAGCATCAGGCTTTCGCCGCGCACCACCGGCGCGGGCGTGACCCAGTGTCCGACGCCGGAATTGGCCAGCGAATGCCACGGAAATTTTTCGCCGGGATCTTTCTTGCGCGCCGGCGCCACGTCGGAATGGCCGAGCACCCGGTGCGCGGGCACCTTGCGGCGGAGCATGATGCCGCGGCACAGCGCGATCACGGCGGCGATCTGGCGCAGCGGAAACTCCGGATAGCCCCAATCGTGGCCGCGATTGACGATCTCGATCCCGATCGAGCAGGAATTGATGTCGTCCTCGCCGGACCAGGACGAGACGCCGGCATGCCAGGCGCGCCTGGCCTCCGGCACGCATTGCACGATGCGGCCGTCTTCCAGCACGACATAATGTGCCGATACCTCTGTGCCCGCGGAGCAGAGCCGCGCCAGCGCACCTTCGACGTCGGGCATGCCGGTGTAGTGCAGCACAATCATATCGGGTTGGCGGCCCTTGTTGCGGTCGCCATGGTTCGGTGAGGGGATGATGTCGGAGACGATCGAGGAATCCGGCTCGAACGTCCGCATGTTCGCGGCCGCTTTGGGAACCGGCAGAACGCGTTGACGCTTCGAATCAGATCCAGACGGCGTGGACGAACCGGACGACATAAATAGCTCGAGACAGACAGAGAGTGGGCCAAGCCCTTTTCTTTACTATTCCTTTACCCTCCACCGTGCGCAACCGCGCGACGAGGTTAACGGATGCATTTTGGCGAATGTGTGTGGATGAAGCATCACCAGCCGCGTCAGCTTTTCGACTTGTCGCGAGCCGATCAACGCTTTCTTAACGCTAAGGGCCGTTACTGAGAGATGAAGAGCCGACCCGCGTCCGGAGGCGGCCAAAGCGTATTTTGGCTCGAAATCCCATGGCTGCCCGACAAATTCCAAGGGGAATACTGGGTTGGTGGCCCGGGACCACCGGGCACGGTAACCATATCGGACGGGGGTTGGGTCGTGGAACCGCCGCGACGCGGAATCATTCGAGGCGTTATGAGCTTGTTCGTCCCCGATCTCACTTGGGAGTCCGGCGGGGCGATCGGCAGGCCTGGCGCATGAGCTCGGCTCCGCACATCCCCGTTCTTGGCCGCGAGGCCATCGACCACCTCGCCCCGCGCGAAGGCGGCCTTTATATCGACGCGACCTTTGGTGCCGGCGGCTACAGCCGCGCGATCCTCGACCTGCCGGGAACCCAGGTGATTGCCATTGATCGCGACCGTACTGCGATCGAGGGCGGCGCCGAGCTCGTCGCACGCTCGGCGGGCAGGCTGACCCTCGTTGAAGATCGTTTCTCCAACCTCGCCGAGGTCTGCGCGGCTCAAGGCATCGATAGCGTCGACGGCGTCGTGATGGACGTCGGGGTATCCTCGATGCAGCTCGACCAGCCCGGCCGCGGCTTCTCGTTCCGCCTCGATGGTCCGCTCGACATGCGGATGGGGCAGGCAGGCCCGACTGCGGCCGATGTCGTGGCGCGCGCCTCGGAAGGCGATCTCGCCGACATCATTTATCTTCTCGGCGAAGAGCGGCAGTCGCGCCGGATCGCCCGCGCTATCGTCGCGGACCGTCAGGAGACGCCGTTCACGACCACGCGCGCGCTCGCCGAGCTCGTCGGCAGGGTGGTTCGGTCCAAGCCCGGCGATATTCACCCGGCGACGCGGACGTTCCAGGCCCTGCGCATCTTCGTCAACGAAGAGCTCGAGGAACTCCAGAGCGCGCTCATCGCTGCCGAGCGCGTGCTCAAGCCCGGTGGTCGCCTCGTTGTCGTCTCGTTCCATTCGCTGGAAGACCGCATCGTCAAGAATTTCCTTAGCCTGCGCAGCAAGACGGGTGGCGGCTCACGCCATTTGCCGGAAGTGTCTCAGGCGGTGCCGAGTTTTCAGCTGCTGACGCGGCGGCCGGTGATCGCGGGCGAAAACGAAGTCGCGCATAACCCGCGTGCGCGATCGGCAAAACTGCGCGCCGGCGAGCGCACCTCGGCGCCGGCGCATGACGAGCGCGAGCAATCGTCCTGGCCAAAACTCTCCGACCTCATGAGAGGTGGCTAGCGCATGCGCTTCATCCACCTCCTCGTCATCGGCGCGCTGATCTTCGCGGCAGCCTATGTCTATAGGATCAAGATGGACTCCACGGCGCGCACCGAAAAGGTGCTGCGGCTGCATGCGGAGATCCGCGAGCAGCGCGATGCGATCGCGGCGCTGCGCTCCGAATGGGCCAAGCTCGATGCGCCCCTGCGCCTGCAGGGCCTGTCCGATCGGCATCTGCAGCTCAAGCCGGTCAACGGCACGCAATATGACTCACTGAAGAATCTGCCCGAGCGCCCGCCGCGGATGTTCAGGCCGGGCGAGCCGGATCCGATCGGCGCCATGCTCAACACCATCGAAGCCGCCAGCGATCCCGATAATGTGACGGGCGCCGTACCTCAGCCCGAGGACAAGCCATGAATGCTGTGACCCCGGCCAAACCGGCAGAAAAGCCGACTGAGCCTTGGCGCCAGCGCCTGATCCGCAGCCTGCTGTACGGGCGCAACGTCGATCGCGCGGCCAAGGCGCGGGCGCGCGTCGGCCTGGCGATGCTCGCCTTTGGCGCGGTCTACGCCCTGATCGGCGGCCGGCTAGTGATGTTCGCGATCGGCGCCGACGCCCACGGCGCGCGCCGCGCCGCGGCGCAGGAGGTGGTCGCGACCGCGCGGCCCGACATCGTCGATCGCAACGGCGCGATCCTCGCGACCGACGTCAAGGCGTCGAGCCTGTTCGGCGAGCCGCGTCGCATCATCGACAAGGACGAGGCAATCGAACTTCTGACCGCCACGGTGCCCGACCTCGACGAGGCCGAGGTGCGCGAGCGCCTGAAGACGCGCAAGGGCTTCGTCTGGCTCAAGCGCGAGATTACGGCGAAGCAGCAGCAGGACATCCACAAGCTCGGCATTCCCGGCATCGGTTTCCTGCGCGAGAACAAGCGCGTCTATCCGACCGGCAACGAGGTCGCCCACCTCATTGGTCTCGTCAACATCGACAACCAGGGCATCGCCGGCATGGAGAAGTGGCTCGACAATCAGGGGCTCGCCGATCTCCACCGCGCGGGCTTTGCCACCGACCGGCTGCAAAAGCCGATCGAGCTATCGGTGGATCTGCGGGTCGAGCACGCACTGCGTGACGAGCTGCTGAAGGCCAAGGAGAAATACCACACCAAGGCCGCCTCCGGCATCGTCTCCAACGTCAAGACCGGCGAGATCGTGGCGATGGTCTCGCTGCCGGATTTCGATCCCAACAATCCGAAGGAAGCGCACGATCCCGACCGCATCAATCGCCTGACCACCGGCGTCTACGAGATGGGCTCGACCTTCAAGGCGTTCACGCTGGCGATGGCGCTCGATTCCGGCAAAATCAATTTGAACTCGATGTGGGATGCACGGGGAAACCTGCACTACGGCAAGTTCACCATCCATGACAGCCACGCGCTCGGACGTTTCATCAACACCAAGGAAGTGTTCACGTTCTCGTCCAACATCGGCGCCGCGCGGATCGCGCTCGGGCAGGGCGTCGAGGCGCACAAGGCATTCCTCGGCAAGATGGGCCAGTTGACGCGGCTGCGCACCGAACTGCCGGAAAGCGCGGCTCCGCTGATACCGCGCCGCTGGGGCGAGCTGAACACCGTGACCATCGCGTTCGGCCAAGGCATGTCGGTGGCGCCGCTGCAGGCGGTGATGGGCATCAACGCGCTGGTGAACGGCGGCTATTTGATTCCGCCGACCTTCATGAAGCGCAGCGAGGCCGAAGCGGCGGCGATGGCCAAGCGCGTCATCAGGACGGAGACCAGCGACAAGATGCGGTTCCTGATGCGGCTCAATGCAGAAATCGGCACCGCCAAGACCGCCGACGTCAAGGGTTACTACGTTGGCGGCAAGACCGGCACGTCCGAGAAGGTCATCAACGGCCGCTATGCCAAGAAACGGGTGCTCAACTCCTTCACCGCGATCATGCCCTGCGACGATCCGAAATATCAGATCCTGATCATGCTGGACGAGCCCCAGGCCATTCCCGAAACGAAGGGTTTCATCACCTCGGGCTGGAACGCGGTGCCCACGGGCGGCAAGGTGATCGAGCGGATCGCGCCGCTTCTGGGTGTCGAGCCGCGGTTCGACCTGCCGCCGTCCGAGCGCCTTATTCTTGCAGCATCCAGGACAACCCAGTAATCAACCGGGTGGGCCGTTGCCGCTGCTGAGTCGGGATTTCCCTGCAGATTCGGCGATCCGGTCCGGCATGTCGACTGGAAGACCATGAAGCTGCGCGACCTCCTCGATCAGGACGTTCAGGGCAATGACGCCGCAATCGAGCCCGCGGTCGCGGCGCTCGACGTGACCGGCGTTGCGCTCGACAGCCGCGCGGTCAAGCCAGACGATCTCTTCTTCGCACTTGCGGGCAGCAAGACCGACGGTGCGCGCTTTATCGATGCCGCGATTGCCGCAGGCGCGGTGGCGGTCGTCGGCGACCATGCGCCTGACGGCTGCAAGGTGCCGTTCATCACAGTTGCCAATCCGCGCCGCGCGCTGGCGCTGGCCGCGGCAAGATTTTTTCCCGCGCAGCCTGCGACAATTGCGGCGGTGACCGGCACCAGCGGCAAGACCTCGGTCGCCGCATTCACCCGGCAGATCTGGGAACGGCTCGGGCACGCCTCCGCCAGTATCGGAACCATCGGCCTGGTCTCGCCGAAACGTACCGTCTACGGCTCGCTGACGACGCCCGATCCGATCGCGCTGCACCGGCAGTTGGACGAGATCGCGCGCGAGGGCGTCACGCATCTCGCCTTCGAGGCCTCTTCTCACGGGCTCGACCAATATCGCCTCGACGGCGTGCGCGTGTCCGCCGGCGGCTTCACCAATCTCTCGCGCGACCACATGGATTACCATCCGACCGTCGCGCATTATCTCGCGGCCAAGCTCAGGCTGTTCCGCGAACTTGTCCCGCCGGGGGGCGCGGCCGTGATCTCCGCCGATCATGATTGCTCGGCGGAGGCGATCAGTGCTGCGAATTCGCGCGGCTTGCGCGTGATGGCAGTCGGTCGCAACGGCGACGGGGCGGGCGAGGGCATTCGTCTCGCCGGTGCGGAGGTCGAAGGATTTTCGCAAGTGCTCGCGCTCGAACATCGCGGCAAGCGGTATACGATCCGGCTGCCGCTGGTCGGCGAGTTCCAGATCGAGAATGCGCTGGTGTCGGCTGGCCTCGCCATCGGCACCGGCGGCGACGCCGCGGACGTGTTCGCGAGCCTCGAACATCTCGAAGGCGCCAAGGGCCGGTTAGAGCGCGTCGGAGAGCGCAACGGTGCGCCGATCTTCGTCGACTATGCGCACAAGCCCGATGCGCTGGCCAAGGCGCTGCAGGCGCTGCGTCCCTACGCCAGGCGCAGGCTGGTCGTCGTGTTCGGCGCCGGCGGCGACCGCGATGCCGGCAAGCGTCCGATCATGGGCGAGATCGCCGCCGGCAACGCCGACGGTGTCATCATCACCGACGACAATCCGCGCAGCGAGAAGCCGGAATCGATCCGCGCCGAAATTCTCGCCGCCGCCAAGGGCGCCCGCGAAATCGGCGACCGGGCCGCGGCGATCCGCACCGCGATCGCCGAATTGGAAGATGGCGATGCGCTGCTCATCGCCGGCAAGGGCCACGAGACCGGGCAGATCGTCGGCGGAGAGGTTTTGCCCTTCAGTGATCACGAGGCGGTCGCCGCCGCATTAGCGTCGAGGATTGCATGAGCGCGCCCATATGGACGGTGGCCGAAGTGGCGCGCGCGCTGGGCGCCGCCGGATCGTTCCCGGACACGCCGATCGACTTCGTCACCCAGGACAGCCGGCTGGTGAAGCCGGGCAGCCTCTTCGTCGCGCTGAGCGGCACCCCGAGCGGCGGCTTCATCTCGGCCTTCGCCAGCGCACGTGACGGCTGGGAGTTCGCGGACAAGGCGGAAGCCTCGGGCGCGGTCGCGATGATCGTGCCGCACGAGATCGCGGGCATCCGCATTCCCCAGATCGTCGTGAAGGACACGCTGATCGACGGCCTCTGGGGCCTTGCGCGCGCGGCACGCGCGCGCTTCAACGGGCCGGTGATCGGGCTCACCGGCAGCGCGGGCAAAACCAGCACCAAGGAATTCCTCGCGGCCTATCCCAATGCCTATGCCAGCCCGTCGAGTTTCAATAATTTCTGGGGCGTGCCGCTGACGCTGTGCAATGCGCGCCCCGATGCCAATCTCTGGGTCGTCGAGATGGGCATGAACCAGGCCGGCGAGATCGCGCGGCTCAGCGAACTGACGCGGCCGACGGTCGCGCTCGTCGTCAACGTCCAGCCGGTGCATCTGGAGAAGCTCGGCTCGCTCGAAGCCATCCGTCGCGAGAAGGTGTCGATTGCACTCGGCCTGCCCGCGGAAGGCGTGCTGGTGCTGCCCGCCGGGATCAAGGCGCCGGACTGGAAGGGCAAGGTCATACGCTTCGGCGAGAAAGCCGAGGTGCATGAAGTCGCGCACGCGCCGCACGGCGACAGCTGGCAGGTCGTGGCCGCGCTCGGCAAGAAGGAGATCGCGTTCAGCCTGACGCCGGGCGCGCCGCATCGCGTTCAGAATGCGCTGGCCGCGCTCGCATCGATCCGTGCGGCCAACCTCGATGCGGCGACGCTTGCGATCAAGCTCGACCGGGTCGGTATCATGAGCGGCCGTGGCGTCGAGCAGGCGGCCGGTGGCGTCACCGTGATCGACGACAGCTTCAACGGTAATCCGGCCAGCGTGGCTGCCGCGCTGCAAAGCTTGCAGGCGCGCAACACGACCGGTGGCCGCCGCATTGCCGTGCTCGGCGACATGCTGGAGCTGGGCGACGGCGCACCAACCTATCACATCGACCTCGCCAGGCATCTCGACGGCATCGACGGCGTCTATTGCGTCGGACCCCTGATGCGTCACCTGTTCGAGGTGCTTCCAGCCGGCAAGGGTCTCGGTTGGCACGACGACCCCGTCACGCTGAAGCCGGGCGAGGTCGCAAATCTGCTGAGGGCAGGCGATGTCGTGGTTGTCAAGGGCAGCAAGAAGATGTTCTGGGTGAACAAGTTTGTGCCGGGCCTAGTGGCCGCCTTGCAGGCAAGGGCGTAAACTGCTTGGAAGGCGCTGTTCCCGAATCCCCCCTTTCCGGCGCGAAGCCGTTCGTTTTCTTTAGAGGTCGCCCGACCCGATGATGAAGACCAGCGAATGCGCGTGAGGCAGGTTGACAAGGCCAAGATCAAGGCGCGTGCAAAGGCGCCATAGGACCGTCTGAATGTTTTACTGGCTGATCGAGCTCTCCAACACATTTCCGGGCTTCGGTGCCGTTCGCACCTTCCTGAACGTCTTCCGCTACATCACCTTCCGCACCGGCGGCGCCGTCGTCACCGGCGCGCTGTTCGTATTCCTGTTCGGACCCTGGATCATCGACCATCTGCGCATCCGGCAAGGCAAGGGCCAGCCGATCCGGGCCGATGGTCCGCAATCGCATCTCGCCAAGAAAGGCACGCCCACCATGGGCGGGCTGATGATCCTGTCCGGTCTCACGGTCGGCACGGTGCTGTGGGCCAATCCGCTCAACCCTTACGTCTGGATCGTGCTGGCGGTGACGCTTGGCTTCGGCTTCGTCGGCTTCTATGACGATTATCTCAAGGTGACGAAGCAGACCACGACCGGGTTCGGCAGCAAGCTTCGCCTGCTGATCGAGGCGGCGATCGCGCTGGTGGCCTGCTACGCGCTGGTGCGGCTGAACCGCGATCCCGCGTCGACCGCGCTGACGATTCCTTTCCTGAAGGACACCGTGCTGCATTTCGGCTGGTTCTTCGTCGTGTTCGGCGCCTTCGTCATCGTTGGCGCCGGCAACGCGGTGAACCTGACCGACGGTCTCGACGGCCTTGCCATCGTGCCGGTGATGATCGCGACTGCGAGCTTTGCCATGATCGCATATCTCGCCGGCAACGCGGTGTTCGCCGACTATCTCCAGATCAAATATGTCGCCGGCACCGGCGAGCTCGCCGTGCTCTGCGGCGCCCTGCTGGGCGCGGGCCTCGGCTTCCTCTGGTTCAACGCGCCGCCGGCCTCGATCTTCATGGGTGACACCGGCTCGCTCGCGCTCGGCGGCATGCTGGGTGCGATCGCGGTCGCGGTGAAGCACGAGATCGTGCTCGCGGTGATCGGCGGCCTGTTCGTGCTGGAGGCGGTCTCCGTCATCGTGCAGGTGGTGTCGTTCAAGATGACAGGAAAACGCATCTTCCGGATGGCGCCGATCCATCACCATTTCGAGCAACTCGGCTGGACCGAGCCCCAGATCGTGATCCGGTTCTGGATCATCTCGGTGATGCTGGCGCTCGCTGGCCTATCCACGCTGAAGCTGCGGTGAACGATCGATGATCCCCGTCACGTCCTTTGCCGGCAAGACGGTCGCGGTGTTCGGCCTCGGCGGCTCGGGGCTCGCCTCCTGTCACGCGTTGAAAGCGGGCGGCGCCGAGGTGATCGCCGCCGACGACAGCGCCGAGAATGTCGCCAAGGCCGCGCAAGCGGGCTTCATCACGGCTGATTTGCGCAACGTCTCATGGGCGAATTTCGCCGCGCTGGTGCTCGCGCCCGGTGTGCCGATGACCCACCCAGTGCCGCATTGGAGCGTGCTGAAGGCGCGCGAGGCCGCTATCGAGGTGATCGGCGACATCGAGCTGTTCTGCCGCGAAAGGCGCCGGCACGCGCCGGATGCGCCGTTCGTCGCCATCACCGGCACCAATGGCAAATCGACGACGACGGCTTTGATCGCGCATCTCACCAAGGTCGCCGGCTATGACACCCAGATGGGCGGAAATATCGGCACCGCGATCCTGTCGCTGGAGCCGCCGGGCATGGGCCGCGTCCACGTCATCGAGATGTCGTCCTATCAGATCGACCTCACGCCTTCACTCGATCCCTCCGTCGGCATTCTGCTCAATGTCAGCGAAGACCACATCGATCGCCACGGCACCATCGCGCATTACGCCGCGGTGAAGGAGCGACTCGTTGCCGGTGTGCAGGCCGGCGGCACCGCGATCGTCGGCGTCGACGACGGCTTTTGCCGCGATATCGCCGACCGGCTCGATCGCGCCGGCAAGAACGTGGTGCGGATCTCCGTCAAGAATCCGCTGGCCAGCGGCATCCATGTCGAGCACGGCCATATCGTGCGCAATTCGGGCGGCGCGCGCAGCGAAATCGCGGCGCTCGGCGGCATCGGTTCTCTGCGCGGCTTGCACAATGCGCAGAACGCGGCGTGCGCGGCAGCCGCCGCGCTCGCGATGGGCATCGGCCTCGACGTCTTGCAGAACGGCCTGCGCAGCTTCCCCGGCCTTGCGCATCGCATGGAGCAGGTCGGCCGCCGCGGCAACGTGCTGTTCGTCAACGATTCCAAGGGCACCAATGCCGACGCCACCGCGCATGCGCTGTCGTCCTTTTCGGACATCTTCTGGATCGCGGGCGGCAAGCCGAAGGCCGGCGGAATCACCGGCCTCACCGGCTACTTCCCGCGCATCCGAAAAGCCTATCTGATCGGCGAGGCCGCGCAGGAATTTTCGGGCACGCTCGGCACGAAGGTGCCGCACGAGATCAGCCAGACCCTCGACGTCGCCGTCGAGCAAGCCGCATGCGATGCGGAGGCGTCAGGCATCGCTGACGCGGTCGTCCTGCTGTCGCCCGCCTGCGCCTCCTTCGACCAGTATCGCAACTTCGAAATTCGCGGCACCAGGTTCCGCGAGCTGGTGCAGGCGCTGCCGGGCATGAAGCCGGTGGTGTAGGGACGCTGCTGGTTGTTGCTCCGCTGTCGTCGCCCGGCTTGACCGGGTGATCCAGTACGCCGCGGCTGTGGTTATGAACCCTCGACGTCTCTGGAATACTGGATGCCCCGCTTTCGCGGGGCATGACGGGCATTTGAGGTAAGCGCTCGCCTTCATCTCCAATCATCCCCGTTTCCTTAACCCCCCGGTAACCAACCTCGGCGACCAATGGACCGACCTCTGTCCGAAAGCGGCCGCCATGCTCTCCCGTGAAGAACGCACCCCCTTTTCCGAGTGGTGGTGGACCGTCGACAAGCCGCTGATGGGTGCCATCCTGGCGCTGATGCTGACCGGCGTGATCCTGTCGCTGGCGGCGAGCCCGCCGGTTGCGACCCGCATCGGGCTCGATCCCTTCCACTTCTTCAGCCGCCACGTGCTATTCCTGGTGCCGTCCTGCATCGTGCTGCTCGGGGTGTCCTTCCTGTCGCCGCGGGCGATCCGTCGCTCGGCGCTGATCATCTTTGCGGTCAGCATCGTCCTGATCGTGCTGACGCTCGCGATCGGCCCCGAAGTAAAGGGCTCGCGGCGCTGGATCACGCTACTCGGCCTCAATATCCAGGCCTCCGAGATCGCAAAACCGTCGTTCGTCGTCATGGCCGCCTGGCTGTTCGCGGAATCCACTAGGCGGCCAGAAATGCCGGCGACCTCGATGGCGCTGGTGCTGCTCTTGATGCTGGTCTCGCTGCTGGTGATGGAGCCCGACTTCGGCCAGACCATGCTGATCCTGATGGTGTGGGGCTCGCTGTTCTTCATCGCGGGCATGCGGATGATCTGGGTGTTCGGGCTCGCCGGCCTCGGCGCCGCCGGACTGTTCAGCGCCTATCTTTTTGTTCCCCACGTCGCCGGCCGCATCAAGCGCTTCATGAATCCGGCCTCGGGCGACACCTTCCAGGTCGATACCGCCATGGAGGCCTTCTACAATGGCGGCTGGTTCGGCCTCGGACCGGGCGAGGGCATCGCCAAGCGCAGCCTGCCCGACAGCCACACCGATTTCGTGTTCGCGGTTGCCGCCGAAGAGTTCGGCATCATCCTGTGCCTCGCGATGCTGGCACTGTTTGCTTTCGTCGTCATCCGGACGCTGTCGCGCGCCTATGCCAACGAGGACATGTTCTCGCGCTTCGCGGCCTCGGGCTTGGCGATCCTGTTCGGCGTGCAGGCCGCCATCAACATGTCGGTCAATCTCCAGCTCATCCCCGCCAAGGGCATGACGCTGCCCTTCATCTCCTATGGTGGCTCCTCGATCGTGTCGCTGGCCTATGGTGTCGGCATGATGCTCGCGCTGACGCGGCTGCGCCCGCGCACCGAAGTCGAGGCGAGCGGCCACGCCGAGGCGATGCGCAGCTACGCATAGTTTTTCGTCATTGCGAGCGAAGCGAAGCAATCCAGAATCTCTCCGCGGTGGCAGTCTGGATTGCTTCGCTGCGCTCGCAATGACGAAAGAGTCCTTGTAAAACTCGCCACCATGGACACCTCCCCCCTGATTCTTCTCGCCGCGGGCGGCACCGGCGGCCATCTGTTTCCGGCCGAGGCGCTCGGCGTCGAGCTGATCCGGCGCGGCTTCCGCGTCCGCCTCGTCACGGACGAGCGCGCGCTGCGCTACAGCGGACTGTTCACCAAGGACATGATCGACGTCGTCTCGAGCGAGACTGCGCGCGGACGCAATCCGCTGCAGCTCGCCTATGCCGGCCTGACGCTCGCGGCCGGCACGCTGTCCGCCTACAGCCTGATCAAGCGACTGAAGCCGGTCGCCGTCGTCGGCTTCGGCGGCTATCCGACGCTGCCGCCGCTGGTCGCCGCAAAATTCGCCGGCGTGCCCGGCATCATCCATGACGCCAATGCGGTGCTCGGCCGCGCCAACCGGTTCCTGTCGAGCCGCGTCCAAGCCATCGCGACGTCGTTGCCCGGCGTGCTCGATCGCGATCCGGCGCTTTCAGGCAAGACCACGACGGTCGGCACGCCGATGCGTCCGGCGATCCTCGCCGCAGCTGGCGTGCCATATGCTGCGCCTGAAGTGAACGGTCCGCTGCGCCTGCTCGTCGTCGGCGGCAGCCAGGGCGCGCGCATCATGGCCGACATCGTGCCGGGCGCGATCGAGCGCCTCGGGCCTGCGCTGTGGAGCCGGCTCGTCCTCACCCAGCAGGTGCGCGACGAGGATATGGCGCGCGTGCGTGCGGTCTACGACAGACTGAAGATCAAGGCCGAGCTCGCGCCGTTTTTCACCGATCTTCCGGCACGGCTGGCCTCCAACCATCTGGTGGTGTCGCGCTCAGGCGCCGGCACCGTGGCGGAACTTGCCGCGATGGGGCGGCCCTCGATCCTGGTGCCGCTGCCGGGCGCGATCGACCAGGACCAGTTCGCCAATGCCGGCGTGCTGGCCAAGGTCGACGGTGCGATCCGCATTCCGCAGACCGAGTTTTCCTCCGATCGCCTCGCCGCCGAGATCTCCGCCTTCGCCGCCGAGCCCGCGCGTCTTGCCGCCATGGCGCAGGCCGCCCGCGGCGCCGGCCGGCTCGACGCAGCGGAGCGGCTGGCCGATCTGGTGGCCAAAATCGCGGGAATCTGACGCGAAATCGGCCGGAATTCCTACTTTTGCCGTCATGGCCGGGCTTGTCCCGGCCATCCACGTCTTGCAAGAAGTGGTAAGGATTCGTGGATGCCCGGGACGAGCCCGGGCATGACGAAGGGAACTGCGGGATACACAATGAGACTGCCGCGCGAGATCGGACCTATCCACTTCGTCGGGATCGGCGGGATAGGCATGAGCGGAATCGCCGAGGTGCTGCTCAATCTCGGCTATTCCGTGCAGGGTTCGGACGCCTCCGACAATTACAATCTCGACCGCCTGCGCAAGAACGGTGCGAGGGTCTCGGTCGGCCACAAGGCGGAGAACGTCGACGGCGCCGAGGTCGTCGTGGTTTCTACCGCGATCAAGCGCGACAATCCGGAACTGACGGCGGCGCGCGAACGGCGCATCCCCGTGGTGCGCCGCGCCGAGATGCTGGCCGAGCTCATGCGGCTGAAGAGCTGCGTCGCCATCGCCGGCACCCACGGCAAGACCACCACGACCACGATGGTCGCGACGCTGCTCGACGCCGGCGGCCTCGATCCCACCGTGATCAACGGCGGCATCATCAATGCCTACGGCTCCAATGCGCGTCTCGGTGCGGGTGACTGGATGGTGGTCGAAGCGGACGAGAGCGACGGCACGTTCCTGAAGCTGCCGACCGAGGTCGCGATCGTCACCAATGTCGATCCCGAGCATCTCGATCACTTCAAGACCTTCGAGGCGGTGCAGGACGCCTTCCGCCATTTCGTCGAGAACCTGCCGTTCTATGGCTTCGCCGTGATGTGCATCGATCATCCCGTGGTGCAAACCCTTGTCGGCAAGATCGAGGATCGACGCATCATCACCTATGGTGAGAATCCGCAGGCCGATGTGCGCTTCGTCGACCTGACCCCGACGGGCGGCGGATCGAAGTTCAAGGTTGCCTTCCGCGATCGCAAGACGGGCGCCGTGCACGAGATCTCCGATCTCATGCTGCCGATGCCGGGGCGCCACAATGCCTCCAACGCGACCGCCGCGATTGCGGTCGCGCGCGAGCTCGGCGTGTCGGACGAGGCGATCCGCAAGGCGATCGCCGGCTTCGGCGGCGTCAAGCGCCGCTTCACCAAGACCGGCGAGTGGAACGGCGTCACCGTCATCGACGACTACGGCCATCATCCGGTCGAGATCGCGGCGGTGCTGAAGGCGGCGCGGGAATCCACCAACGGCAAGATCGTCGCGGTGGTGCAGCCGCATCGCTACACCCGCCTGCAGTCGCTGTTCGAGGAATTCTGCACCTGCTTCAACGATGCGGATGCGGTGATCGTCGCCGAGGTCTATGCTGCGGGCGAGACGCCGATCGAAGGCATCGATCGCGACCATTTCGCCGCGGGCCTGCGCGCCCACGGCCACCGCGAGGTGATCCCGCTGCCCGCGGCGTCCGATCTCGCTGGCATCGTCAAGGGCGTGGCGAAGTCCGGCGATCTCGTCGTGTGTCTGGGCGCCGGCAACATCACGCAATGGGCGTATGCCTTGCCCGGCGAATTGAAGGCGCTGGGGTAGCGCAGTGAGCTTCCCCGACATCACACCCGACCTCAAAGCCGTGATGCCCGATCTTCGCGGCCGGCTGCTGGCGAACCAGTCGCTCGCCGAGCTCACCTGGTTTCGCGTCGGAGGTCCCGCGCAGGTGCTGTTCACGCCGACGGATGAGGACGATCTCTCTTATTTCCTCGCGCATCTCGCAAGCGACATTCCCGTCTATGTCGTCGGCGTCGGCTCCAACCTGATCGTGCGCGACGGCGGCATGGCGGGCGTGGTGATCCGGCTTGCGCCGCGCGCCTTTGGCGAGGCGAGCGCGAGCGGCGATGTCGTCACCGCGGGCGCAGCCGCGCTCGACAAGCGCGTGGCGGAAGTCGCCGCGTCGGCCAATATCGGCGGGCTCGAATTTTACTTCGGCATTCCCGGCACGATCGGCGGCGCGCTGCGCATGAATGCGGGCGCCAATGGCGGCGAGACCAAGGACGTGTTGATCGAGGCGCGTGGCGTCGGGCGCGACGGCACGAAGCACATCTTCTCCAATGCCGACATGAAGTTTGTCTACCGCAGCAGCGGCGTCGATGCTTCCATCGTCTTCACCTCCGCGCGTTTTCGCGGCGAGATGGGGGATGCCGAGGCGATCCGCGCGCGCATGGCGGAAGTGCAAACCCATCGCGAGACCGCGCAGCCGATCCGCGAAAAGACCGGCGGCTCGACCTTCAAGAATCCGCCCGGCCATTCCGCCTGGAAGCTGGTCGATGCCGCCGGCTGCCGCGGTTTGCGCGTCGGCGGTGCAGAAGTCTCCGAGATGCACTGCAATTTCCTGATCAACACGGGCAATGCCACCGCGCACGATATCGAGACGCTGGGCGAGACCGTACGTGAACGGGTGAAGGCAAATTCCGGAATTGAGCTACACTGGGAAATCAAGCGGATCGGAATTCCCGGCTAATTTGGACAAGCGACGAGAGAACATGCGCATCACCATCCTCTTCGGCGGCTCCAACCGCGAACGTCTGGTTTCCGTCGCCTCAGCCCAGGCGCTGCATCAGGCGCTGCCCGAGGCCGATCTCTGGTGGTGGGACGTCGAGGACAAGGTGCATGTCGTGCAGTCCAAACAGCTGCTCGAACATGCCCGCCCGTTCGAGGACGAGTTCAAGCCGGGCACGTCGGGCATTCCGTTGGAGCAGGCGCTCGACCAGGCCAGGGCGGAGGACCGCGTGCTGGTGCTCGGCCTGCATGGCGGGCGTGCCGAGAACGGCGAATTGCAGGTGATGTGCGAAGCGCGCGGCGTGCCGTTCACCGGATCGGGCTCGGCCTCCTCGCATCTCGCGTTCGACAAGATCGCGGCCAAGCATTTCGCCGCGCTCGGCGGCGTGACGCCGCCGGCCAACATTGCGCTGGACCAGATCGACGAGGCCTTCGCCGAATACGGCCGGCTGATCGCAAAGCCCGCCAGGGATGGCTCGAGCTACGGCCTGATCTTCGTCAACGCCAAGCAGGATCTCGTCGCCGTTCGCAATGCGGCCAAGCACGAAGAGTACGTGATCGAGCCCTACATCTCCGGCGTCGAGGCGACCTGCGGCGTGCTGGAGCGGCCGGACGGCTCGATCATCTCGCTGCCGCCGATCGAGATCATTCCGGGCGAGGGCAGTTTCGACTACGCGGCGAAATATCTTTTGAAGTCGACCCAAGAGATCTGTCCCGGCCGTTTCGCACCCGAAATCACCGCCGCGCTGAAGCACCAGGCGATGCTGGCGCACCGGGCGATGTCGTGTACCGGCTATTCCCGTTCGGACTTCATCGTCTCGGACAAGGGGCTGGTCTATCTCGAAACCAACACGCTGCCCGGCCTGACCAAGTCCTCGCTTTACCCCAAGGCGCTGAAGGCCGAGAGCATCGAGTTCGTCGACTTCCTGCGCGGCCTGATCGAGCTCGCTGTGGCCGGTGTGCGAAAATAATTAGGACTGGTTAACGGCCGAACTGGCGAAACGGCCGGTTTTGGAACCCAAAACCGGTAAAATGCCGGATATTGCGGCATAAATGCCTCACAGGCCTGGGCAAAAAGCTCACGTCGTTAACGAACTTTACCTTTTGTTTACCAGGACGTCCGAAGGTTAACGCTGGCGGCGCATATGACGCTTTGGCTGCCGGCGCGTGGACCGTTGCGGGTGTTGTCACCCCCAGCGAACGCTCTGAAGGGGAGAGGTTTTCTTCTGCTGAAGACCAGCACCCGGCCCGGCAAGTCCGAGACGTCATGTTCGCCAGGACCCGCGCGATGTCGCGGGCAAACTGTTGACGAGCTCGTGCAATGGATGGAGCAGGAAGCCTCACTCGGTCGCTTTTCAGATCGCTGAGGCCCCAAGCTGACCTGAAGGCGGCCGCTATCGGAGCGGTCGTGCTTCTGCGCGAGTGGGTGCAGGACAAGCGTCAGGAAAGAGTTCTCGGCGCCCGTGCTGCCGCCAAGGAAAAGACCAGGGCCAAAGCCATCGTCGAGCGCGAGCCGCCGCCGCGGTTGGTCGCGCTGGTCGAGCGCTATCTGCCGCGCCGGGTCGGGATCAGCATGACGGTGCTGCTCCTGATCGGAAGCTGCGGCTTCGGTATCGTCAAGGGCGGCCATCTCCAGGATTTCATCACGGCGGTCAACGACACCCGCAACGCGCTGGCCAATTCCGCCGGCTTCCGCATCACCTCCGTCGTGATCAACGGTCGCAAGCAGCTCAGCCAGGACGAGATCCTCGCGATCGGCGGCGTCAGCGGCCGATCCTCGCTGCTGTTTCTCGACGCCGACGCCGTGCGCGACAAGCTCAAGGCCAATCCCTGGATCGCGGATGCGACCGTGCTGAAGCTCTATCCGGGCCAGCTCATGATCGAGCTCACCGAGCGCAAGGCGTTCGCGCTGTGGCAGGAGGCCGGCCGGCTCTCCGTCATCGCCGATGACGGCGCCGTGCTCGAACCCTATGTCTCGCGCCGCTTCCTGTCGCTGCCGCTCGTGGTCGGCAAGGGCGCCGAGACGCAGGCCCGCGATTTCCTCGCTTTGCTGGCGCGCTATCCGCAGGTCAATTCCATTACCAAGGCCGCGATCTTCGTCGGTGAGCGGCGCTGGAACCTGAGGCTCAAGGACGGCCTCGACATCCGCCTGCCCGAACAGGACGTCGGCAACGCGCTTGCGATGCTGTCCAGGCTCGACAAGGAGGACAGGCTGTTCTCCCGCGACATCGTCGCCGTCGACCTGCGCCTGCCCGATCGGCTGGTGGTGCAGCTGTCCGAGGACGCCGCCAAGGCGCGCGACGATTTGTTCAAGGACAAGAAGAAGAAAAAGGCCGGGGACGCTGCATGACCGGTCTTGATCGCACCCAGACACCGAAGACACGCCCGATGCCGCACAAGCGCGGCGGCCTCGTCGCCTGCCTCGACATCGGCACCAGCAAGATCGCCTGCATGATCGCCCGGCTGAAGCCGTCGGCGCCGAGCGAAGCCCTGCGCGACCGGACCCATGCGGTGGAGCTGATCGGCTACAGCCAGATTCAGTCGCGCGGCATGAAGGCCGGCGCCGTGATCGATCTCGGCGAATGCGAGCAGGCGGTGCGACAGGCCGTCGGGCTTGCAGAGAAAATGGCCAAGGTGCGGGTCGAGTCCGTGCTGCTGTCGGTCTCCGGCGGCCGGCTCTCCGGTCAGCTGGTCGAAGCTGCGGCCGACATCCGCGGCGGCGCCGTGACACCGGCCGATGTCAGCCGCGTCACCTCCACCGGCATGCGCCACGCCACCGGCGAAGGCCGCACCGTGCTGCACGCGCTGCCGGTCGGCTACACGCTTGACGGCGTCAAAGGTATCCGCGACCCCCGCGGCATGGTTGCGCATCAGTTCGGCATCGACATGAATGTCGTCACCTGCGACGCCACGGTGGCGCGGAACCTGATGCTGGCGGTCGAACGCTGCCACATCAACGTCGAAGCCATGGCGGCAAGCCCCTATGTGGCAGGCCTGTCGGTGCTGACCGACGACGAGGCCGATCTCGGCGCCGCCGTGGTCGAAATGGGCGCGGGCACCACCACGATCGCGGTCTTTTCCGGCGGCCACTTCGTGCATGCCGCGGGTTTTGCGGTCGGCGGGCAACACATCACGATGGATCTGGCGCGCGGACTCTCCGCGACCATTGCCGATGCCGAGCGAATCAAGACGTTATACGGGACCGTCATCACCGGCGGATCGGACTCGCGTGAGCTGATGTCTGTACCGACAGCCGGTGACGAGCAGGATCTGCCGCAGATCGTCTCCCGCGCTACCATCGCCAACATCGTCAAGCATCGTGCCGAGGAAGTCTTCGAAATGGTTCGGGACAAGCTGAAGGATTCGCCCTTCGCCTCGGAGCCGAACGGCCGCGTCGTGCTCTCGGGCGGGGCCTCGCAGCTCACGGGTCTCGTTGAGCTCGGAACGCAGATTCTCGGCCGGCCCGTGCGGGTCGGACGTCCGCTCGGTTTCGGCCGGCTGCCCAACGAGGCGAAGAACGCCGCCTTCGCGGTGCCGGCCGGACTGCTCGTCTACCCGCAATATGTTCACCACGAACATGTCGAACCGCGGCATACGCGGCAGCAGGTCAGGACGGGGACCGGCGGGTATTTCGGAAAGGTCGGACGATGGCTACGCGAGGGCTTCTGATGACTCCTTCCCGCAATATTCGATTTTCACCAACTCCCGCGGCCGCCGGCCGGGGCGAACCCACGCGCGCGTGATCGAGAGGCAAACATGACCATCAGCATCAATGTTCCTGATATTCACGAACTGAAGCCCCGCATCACCGTGTTCGGCGTCGGCGGCGCCGGTGGTAACGCCGTCAACAACATGATCACGGCGGGCCTCCAGGGCGTCGACTTCGTGGTCGCCAACACCGACGCGCAGGCGCTGACGATGTCGAAGGCGCAGCGCATCGTGCAGATGGGCACGGCGGCCACGCAAGGGTTGGGCGCAGGTTCGCAGCCGGTGGTCGGCGCGGCCGCGGCCGAAGAAGTCATGGACGAACTCCGTGACCATCTCTCGGGCGCCAACATGGTGTTCGTCACCGCCGGCATGGGCGGCGGCACCGGCACCGGCGCAGCTCCCGTGATCGCCAAGATCGCGCGCGAGATGGGCATCCTCACCGTCGGCGTCGTGACCAAGCCCTTCCACTTCGAGGGCGGCCGCCGCATGCGCACCGCGGAAGCGGGCATCAATGAGCTGCACAAGGTCGTTGATACGCTGCTGATCATCCCGAACCAGAACCTGTTCCGGGTCGCGAACGAGAAGACCACCTTCGCCGACGCCTTCGCGATGGCCGACCAGGTGCTCTATTCGGGCGTTGCCTGCATCACCGACCTGATGGTCAAGGAAGGCCTGATCAATCTCGACTTCGCCGACGTTCGCGCCGTCATGCGCGAGATGGGCAAGGCGATGATGGGCACGGGCGAAGCCTCCGGCGACAAGCGCGCGCTGACCGCCGCCGAAGCCGCGATCGCCAACCCGCTGATCGACGATAGCTCGATGAAGGGCGCCAAGGGCCTCCTGATCTCCATCACCGGCGGCAAGGATCTCACCCTGTTCGAGGTCGACGAAGCTGCGACCCGCATCCGCGAGGAAGTCGATCAGGACGCCAACATCATCGTCGGCGCCACCTTCGACGAAGCCCTCGACGGTCTGATCCGCGTCTCGGTCGTCGCCACCGGCATCGAACAGGCCGCGATCGCGCGCAACAGCCAGGCCACCAGCGCTCCCGTGGCGAATCCTGCTCCGCAGGCGCAGCAGGCTCCCGCCGCTCCCGCCGCGGCTGCCGAGAGCCGTCTTGCCGATTTGACCGCGCGGCTGCGCGCTGACAATCAGCGCATGGCCGAGCGCGCCCAGAAGTTCGAAGGACAGACCCCGGCCACAGGAACCGGCCAATTTGCCGCCGCTCCCACGGCTCCGCGTCCGAACGTCGAGCGCGCTGCGCTTGCCGCCATCGCCGCCGCCGTTGCGGACGTTCCGCAGGCTCCCGCGCCGATGCAGACCTATGGCGACGTTACCGTGCGCCCGATCGCGCAGAAGCCCACGCTGTTCCCCGAGCCCGAGCAGGCGCCGATGGCCATGCAAGAGCCGATGACGCCGGAAACCTTCATCCCTCCGCAGGCCGAGCGTGCACCGGTCCGCACACCGCGGATGCCGCGGATCGAGGAACTTCCGATGCCCGCCCAGGCCGAGCTTCGCCAGGCCCGCGGCGAGGTCGAGGAGGAGACCCCGCAGAAGACCCGGCTGTCGCTGCTGCAGCGCCTCGCCAATGTCGGCCTCGGCCGTCGTGACGAGGAGACCGAGGCGCCGATCGCGGCCCGCACCGCCGGTCCCGCGATGCCGCCACTGCCCGATCGCCGCCCCCAGAAGACCGTGGCGCAGCAAATCGCTTCTACCGAGCCGGTGTCCGAGTATGCACGTCGTCCCGCGCCGCAGGGCCTGGACATGCACGGCCGTCCCGCGCCTGTTGCCCCGGCGCCACAGGGAGATGACCATCTTGATATCCCGGCCTTCCTGCGGCGGCAGGCGACCTGAGGATTGTTACAATAAGGCGGACGAAAAAAGGTCCCGGCGGGAAGCTTGCCGGGGCCTTTTCTTTTGCCCCGTGCATATCCGGATTGCGTGGCCAAACAACTGATTTTAAATCATTAATTACGTATTCGATGGTTCAGTAAAACTACCGAAAACGGTCCCGAACTCCGGTCCAATTTGGTTAAGCCTTGGCGCGAATACGGCGGGTTTGGGGTAACAATCGGTAAAAAAGCGTGAGTTGGCGCTGTTTAGGGCAGTGACTATGGTTTGCCGTGACTTGGGGATACGGATTCGGAACAGCGGTCTAGGCCGCAGTCGGGTTCAGTATAAGTCGCGATGGTCGTAGTGGGGCGGTTCCTGATGAAATTTAGCCGGCAAACAACGCTTCGCGCGCAAGCCAGTGTGGCAGGCGTCGGCGTTCATTCCGGTCTTCCCGTCACGCTCACGCTTGGACCCGCGCCTGTCGACGCGGGCTTTGTTTTTATCCGCACCGGGCTCGAGGGAAGCGACCGCGAAGTTCAGGCCACCGCCGAGCAGGTGATCGCGACGGATTTCGCCACCGTCCTCGGTGATCGCAACGGTCCGCTGGTTTCCACCGCCGAGCATGTCCTTGCTGCGCTGCGGGGAATGGGCGTCGACAACGCCATCATTGAGATCGATGGGCCGGAAGTGCCGATCATGGACGGCAGCGCGGCAGCCTTCGTTGCGGCGATCGACCAGGCCGGCATCGTGACCCAGCCGGCGCAGCGCCGCTTCATCCAGGTTTTGAAGCCGATCTCGGTCAAGATCGGCGACTCCTTCGGTGAGATCAGGCCCTATGCCGACGGGTTCCGCGCCGAGGTCGAGATCGACTTCACCAATCCTGTCATCGGCCAGCAGAGCTATGCCTTCGACCTCAACCCGGAGCGTTTCCGCCGCGAAGTCGGCCGGGCCCGGACTTTCGGTCTGATGTGCGACGTCGCGCGGCTCTGGAGCGCCGGCTATGCGCTCGGTGCCTCATTCGACAACACCGTCGTGTTCGACGAGGAGCGGCTGCTCAACACCGAGGGCCTGCGCTACGCCGACGAATGCGCCCGCCACAAGGTGCTGGACGTGATCGGCGACCTCGCGCTGGCGGGTCTGCCGCTGCTCGGCGCCTACCGCTCGGTACGTGGCGGCCACAAGCTCAACCACGCCGTTCTGACCGCGCTGCTCGCCGACCGCACCGCTTGGCGGGTGGTCGAGGGCGAGGCAGCCCGCCGCACCACGCGTCCGGTGGCCGAAACCGGTCGCGGCATCGTCGGTGGCCGGATCGCCGCGGTCTACGGGCCGGACGTTTCCTGAAGAGAGACGTTTCCTGCAGCGGACGTTTCCTAGACGAGAGACGCGTCCTGAAGAGACCCGTCGCCGCGGGCGTTTGGCGGCGGCTTTCCCCGGGAAACTCCTGGTAACGATGATCGGCTAGGATTGCGGCGCGTTCGCCTTAATCCGGGCGGAATGCCTGCCTATCCGGTTGGTTGAAGATCGTTTTTCGGTTACACCGGCGTGGTCGCACGGCAGGCACCACGGCTATATTTCGCGCCCAGGACGGGGTTCATGGGCTGGCGGACACCGCACCACAGGGCGTCAGGGCAATACTCATGTCGGCACAGCGTATGACGCGCGGATATCTTCAAGTCCCGTCTCGAGAAGTCTCGTCTCGAGCCCGTGGGCTGCTTCAGGTTGTCGCCCTCTTCGTGCTCGCGCTGCCGCTGGCCGGCTGCGGCACCGGCGCGCTTTGGGACAAGTTCACCGCCAAGGACGACACCTTCGTCGAGGAGCCCGCCGACAAGATCTACAATGAGGGCCTGTACCTCATGAACGAGAAGAAGGACATGAAGGCGGCGAACAAGAAGTTCGAAGAGGTCGACCGCCAGCATCCTTATTCCGACTGGGCCCGCAAATCATTGCTGATGTCGGCCTACGCGTCCTACCAGGGTGGCGATTATGACAATTGTATCGGCGCGGCCACCCGCTACGTCACGCTGCATCCCGGCAGCCCGGATGCGGCCTACGCGCAATATCTGATCGCCGCCTCGCATTACGACCAGATTCCGGACATCAGCCGCGACCAGACCCGCACCGAGAAGGCGATCGCCTCGCTGGAAGAGGTGGTGCGCAAATATCCGACCTCCGAATATGCGACCTCGGCCAAGGCCAAGATCGAAGGTGCGCGCGACCAGCTCGCCGGCAAGGAAATGAACGTCGGCCGCTATTACGCGCAGAAGCGCGACTACACGGCGGCGATCAACCGGTACAAGGCCGTGGTGACGCAGTACCAGACCACCCGCCATGTCGAGGAGGCGCTGTACCGCCTGACCGAGGCCTATATGGCGATCGGCATCGTTGGCGAGGCCCAGACGGCCGCCGCCGTGCTCGGGCACAATTTTCCTGACAGTCGCTGGTACAAGGACGCCTATAATCTTGTAAAATCAGGCGGTCTCGAACCGAGCGAGAATCAGGGGTCCTGGATTAGCAAGACCTTCAAGAAAATGGGTCTCGGCTAGGAAATAGAATTCCATGCTGGCGCGTCTGTCGATCCGTGACATCGTCCTGATCGAACGGCTCGATATCGAATTCGCACCGGGCCTCGCGGTTTTGACCGGCGAGACCGGTGCGGGCAAATCCATCCTGCTCGATGCCTTTGCGTTGGCGCTCGGCGGCCGCGGCGATGCCGGCCTCGTGCGGCATGGGGCGGAGCAGGGGCAGGTCACTGCCGTATTCGATATCCCAAAAAACCATCCCGCGGCCAAAATCCTCGCGGAGAACGGGCTGGACGATACCGGCGAGATGATTCTCCGCCGGGTCCAGCTCGCCGACGGCCGCACCCGCGCCTTCATCAACGACCAGGCGATCAGCGTGCAGACGCTGAAGGCTGTCGGTGCCGCCCTGGTCGAGATCCACGGCCAGCACGATGAGCGCGCGCTGGTCGATGCCGCCACCCACCGCCGCCTGCTCGACGCCTTCGCCGGTCTCGAAAAGGACGTCTCGGCGGTCGAGGCGCTCTGGGAGGCCCGCCGCACCGCCAACACCGCGCTGGAGGAGCATCGCGCCGGCATGGAACGCGCCGCGCGCGAAGCCGATTACCTCCGCCACGCGTCCGACGAATTGAAGCAGCTCGCGCCCAAGGACGGCGAGGAGACCTCGCTGGCCTCCCGTCGGACCACGATGATGCAGGGCGAGAAGATCGCCTCCGACCTCCGCGAGGCGCAGGAGGCGGTCGGCGGCCACCATTCGCCGGTCGCCTCGCTGTCGGCGGCCGTGCGCCGGCTGGAGCGTCGCGGCGTCAACGCGCCGGCGCTGGTCGAGCCCGCGGTGAGGGCGATCGACATCGCCATCAACGCGCTGGAGGAAGCCGACCAGCATCTCCAGGCGGCGCTTGCCGCGACCGATTTCGATCCCTCGGAGCTCGAACGCATCGAGGAGCGCTTGTTCGCGCTGCGTGCAGCCTCGCGCAAATATTCGACGCCGGTCGACGGGCTCGCCGCGCTTGCTGCCAGATACGCCGCCGATGTCGTTCTGATCGATGCCGGCGCCTCACGGCTGAAAAAGCTGGAGCAGGCCGCGATCGAAGCCGACGCGCGCTATGCGGCGGCTGCGAAGAAGCTGTCGATGGCGCGGCAGAAATCGGCGGAGAAGCTCAACAAGGCGGTCAATGCCGAGCTCGCGCCGCTCAAACTCGAACGCGCCAAGTTCATGACCCAGGTCCAGACCGACGAGGCAGCTCCAGGCCCGCAGGGGTTCGATCGCGTCGAGTTCTGGGTGCAGACCAACCCGGGCACCAAGCCAGGGCCGATGATGAAGGTCGCCTCCGGCGGCGAGCTGTCTCGTTTCCTGCTGGCGCTGAAGGTCGTGCTGTCCGACCGCGGCTCGGCGCCGACTTTGGTCTTCGACGAGATCGACACCGGCGTCGGCGGCGCGGTTGCGGACGCGATCGGCGGACGGTTGGCGCGGCTCGCCGGCAAGGTTCAGGTGATGGCCGTAACCCATGCCCCGCAGGTCGCTGCCCGTGCCGACCAGCATTTGCTGATCTCCAAGGACGCGCTGGACAAGGGCAAGCGCGTCGCCACCCGCGTCAATGCGCTCGCCGCCGACCACCGCCGCGAGGAGATCGCGCGGATGCTCGCCGGCGCCGAGATCACCGCCGAGGCGAGGGCTGCCGCGGACCGGTTGCTCAAGGCGGCGACGGCTTGATTTCGTGTCCCGGACGCGCGCAAGCGCGAGCCGGGACCCAGAATGTCGCCCCGATGGGCTCCGGCTCTGCAGCGCACCGCTCAAGAAGCGCTGCGCTGCGTCCGGGGCGCGAGACCTCAACACGCCTTTACCCTCCCGTCCGCTCCATCGTATCCAAGCACCATGGCCAGAGCAGCAAAATCCAAACCAACACCGCTTCGCGACGTTGCCGATCTCACCAAGGCGCAGGCCAAGGTCGAGCACATGCGGCTCGCGCTCGAGATCGAGGGGCATAACGAACGCTACTACCAGGACGACGCGCCCACCGTCACCGACGCCGAGTATGACGCGCTACGCCAGCGCTTCAACGCGATCGAGAAGCGCTTTCCGGAATTCGTCAGCGCGGACTCTCCGTCGCAGAAAGTCGGTGCTGCACCATCAGGCCGCTTCAAGAAGGTGCGGCATGCCGTCCCCATGCTGTCGCTCGACAACGCCTTTGCGGAAGAGGATCTGCGCGACTTCGTCGGCCGCATCGTGCGCTTCCTGAAGCTCGACGACGACAAGATCGATTTCTCGGCCGAGCCGAAGATCGACGGCCTCTCGATGTCGCTGCGCTACGAGGGCGGTGAACTCGTCACCGCGGCGACTCGCGGCGACGGCGCGGTCGGCGAGGACGTCACCGCCAACATCCGCACGCTCGAGGACGTGCCGAAGAGGCTGAAGGGCCGCAACGTCCCCGATATCTGCGAGGTGCGCGGCGAGGTCTACATGACCAAGAAGGCCTTCCTCGCGCTCAACGAGCGGCAGAAGGCGGAAGGCAGCACCATCTTCGCCAATCCGCGCAATTCGGCCGCGGGCTCGCTCCGGCAGAAGGATCCGACCATCACCGCCTCGCGCCCCCTCGGCTTCTTCGCCTATGCCTGGGGCGAGATGAGCGCGATGCCGGAGGGCACGCAGAGCGGCATGATCGGCTGGTTCGAGCGCTGCGGATTCAAGACCAACCCGCTGACCAGGCTCTGTCACTCCGTCGAGGAGCTGCTGGCGTTTCATCATGCGATCGAGGAGCAGCGCGCAAAGCTCGACTACGACATCGACGGCGTCGTCTACAAGGTCGATCGCATCGACTGGCAGGAGCGGCTCGGCTTCGTCTCGCGCACGCCGCGCTGGGGCATTGCCCACAAATTCCCGGCCGAGCGCGCCACGACGGTGTAGGCGATGCGGCTCGGCTGGTCGGACGAGGAGATCTTCAATTCCTGCAAGATCGATCCGTGGTTCCTCAGCGAGATGCGCGGCATCGTCGAGATGGAAGCGAAGGTCCGCAAGAACGGCCTGCCGGGCAACGCCTTCGGCATGCGCACGCTCAAGGCCATGGGCTTCTCCGATGCCCGGCTCGCGGTGATCGCGGAGACGACGGAGGCCGAGGTCACGGCGAAGCGCCACGCGCTCGGCGTTCGCCCGGTCTACAAGCGCATCGATACCTGCGCGGCCGAGTTCGCTTCGCCCACCGCCTACATGTACTCGACCTATGAGGCGCCATTCGCGGGCACGCCTGCGGACGAGAGCTCGCCGTCCGACAAGAAGAAGGTCATCATCCTCGGCGGCGGACCGAACCGCATCGGCCAGGGCATCGAGTTCGACTATTGCTGCTGTCACGCCTGCTTCGCGCTGCACGACGCCGGCTACGAATCCATCATGGTCAACTGCAACCCGGAGACGGTGTCGACCGACTACGACACCGCCGATCGGCTCTATTTCGAGCCGCTCACCGCCGAGGACGTGCTGGAGATCATCGCGAAGGAACGCACCAACGGCACGCTGCACGGCGTCATCGTGCAGTTCGGCGGCCAGACCCCGCTCAAGCTCGCGCGTGCGCTGGAAGCCGCCGAAGTGCCGATCCTCGGCACCTCGCCCGACGCCATCGACCTTGCGGAAGACCGCGACCGCTTCAAGCGGGTGCTCGACAAGCTGCGGCTGAAGCAGCCCAAGAACGGCATCGCCTATTCGGTGGAGCAAGCGCGCCTGGTCGCAACCGATCTCGGGCTGCCCCTGGTGGTGCGCCCGTCCTACGTGCTCGGCGGCCGCGCGATGCAAATCATCCGCGAGGAAAACCAGCTCAGCGATTACCTGCTCGGCACGCTGCCGGAGCTGGTGCCGGGCGACGTCAAGGCGCGCTACCCGAACGACAAGACCGGCCAGATCAACACCGTGCTCGGCAAGAATCCGCTGCTGTTCGACCGCTATCTGTCCGATGCGACCGAGATCGACGTCGACTGCCTCTGCGACGGCAAGGACACCTTCATCGTCGGCATCATGGAGCACATCGAGGAAGCCGGCATCCATTCCGGCGACAGCGCCTGCTCGCTGCCGCCGCACTCGCTGGACGACAAGATGATCGAGGAGCTGGAGCGGCAGACCCGCGAGCTGGCCCTCGGCCTCGACGTCGTCGGCCTGATGAATGTGCAATACGCCATCAAGGACGGCGAGATCTACGTGCTCGAAGTCAATCCGCGGGCCTCGCGCACGGTGCCCTTTGTCGCCAAGGTGGTCGGTACGCCTGTCGCGAAGATCGCGGCGCGCGTCATGGCCGGCGAGAAGCTTGCCGATTTCAAGCTGAAGAAGGCGAACCTCGATCATGTCGGCGTGAAGGAATCGGTGTTTCCGTTCGCCCGCTTCCCCGGGGTCGATACCGTGCTCGGCCCCGAGATGCGCTCGACCGGCGAGGTCATGGGCATCGACCGCTCCTTTGCGGTGGCGTTCGCCAAGAGCCAGCTCGGCGGCGGCACGCGGGTGCCGCGCAAGGGCACGGTGTTCGTTTCGGTTCGCGAGAGCGACAAGACGCGCATCACCGAGGCCGTTCGCGAGCTGCATTCGCTCGGCTTCAAGGTGCTGGCGACGTCGGGCACGGCCCGCTTCCTGACCGACCAGGGGATCCCGACCGAGAAGGTGAACAAGGTGCTGGAGGGCCGGCCGCACATCGTCGATGCCATCACCAATGGCGACGTCCAGCTCGTCTTCAACACCACCGAAGGCCCGCAGGCGCTCGCCGACAGCCGTTCTCTGCGGCGCGCGGCCCTCTTGCATAAAGTGCCGTATTACACCACTCTTTCCGGGGCCGTGGCGGCCGCGCAGGGCATCCGCGCCTATCTGGGCGGGGACCTTGAGGTTCGGACCCTGCAGAGCTACTTTTCGGAAACCTGATCGCGAGCGGAAGGCCCAACCTTCTGTTAAGTGATTGGCGGTGAAGCCACTATGGCCGGAGGAACTGTCCGGACATATGGTTGTTCTGTTCCGGTGCCAAGCCCATATGAACGTTCGGCGGCACGCGCGTTGAGCCCCCGGACAGACTGACGAATCAAGTTGCGTGCGCGCTGACTTTTCAGGGCGCGCGCGACCGAAGGACGAGAGAAGAGATGGAAAAGGTACCGATGACAGCGGGCGGCTTTGCCGCGCTCGGGGAAGAACTGAAGAAGCGCCAGTCGGAGGACCGTCCGCGGATCATCGAGCATATCGCCGAGGCGCGCTCGCACGGAGACCTTTCGGAGAACGCGGAATACCACGCCGCGAAGGAAGAGCAGTCCCACAATGAAGGCCGCATCGCCGAGCTCGAGGACAAGCTGGCGCGCGCCGACATCATCGACATCTCGAAGCTGTCCGGCGACACCATCAAGTTCGGCGCGACCGTGACACTGGTCGACGAGGACACCGAAAAGAAGACGGTGTGGCAGATCGTCGGCGAGGTCGAGGCCGACGCCAAGAAGGGCCGCATCTCCATCACCTCGCCGCTCGCGCGCGCGCTGATCGGCAAGAAGAAGGGCTCAACAGTCGAGGTCAACGCACCCGGCGGCGCCAAGGCTTATGAGATCACCAAGGTGGAGTGGCGGTAACGATTTGCCGTCGCGCGTGATTTGAAAAGGCCGCGCGATGCGCGGCCTTTTGTATCTAGTGTTGCCGAGGGGGTGCGGCTTACTCCACCTCGCTCCGCCTGCGGGGAGAGGACGAACTACCTTCTTCCTCTCACGTCGAGCGGCACGGCCGCCTCGTATTTCGAATTGTGCAGCACCAGCGAGGTCCGCACGTTGCGGACGTGCGGGGCGGCGGTCAGGTGGGTGACGAAATCCTGGAAGGTGGCCATGTCGGGTGCGACGCATTTCAGGATGAAATCGACTTCGCCCGACAGCATCCAGCACTCGCGCACCAGCGGCTCGGCGCGGACGAACTCCTCGAAGGCGCGCAAATCGGCCTCCGCCTGGCTGGAGAGGTGCACTGCGGCAAACACCGTGACGTCGAAGCCGAGCTTGCGTGCATCCAGAAGCCCGCGATAGCCGTGGATATACCCCTCCTCCTCCAGCGCCCGCACGCGGCGCAGGCAGGGCGGGGGCGAAATGCCGACGCGCTTGGCCAGCTCGACATTCGTGATTCGACCGTCGGCCTGAATCTCGGTGAGAATCTTCAGGTCGATCTCGTCTAGGTTCCGCGACACGTGATTGGAACTCCTGGTCTTGCGGCGGTATCGGTGGCTTTGTCGCAATCCTCATAGCCCAGACCGCACGACCGGCGCAATTTTATTGCGCGTGCAGCGCAATCGACTTTTGTTCCCTGTTGGAAAAATCCGCCGATAGGGAATGCAATTCTTGCATAGCTCACCAGAAGGCTTAGATTACCTCTGATATTTCAGCGCCTCCGCGAGGCCTCCCGGCACGTTCCGCGCCCGCGCTGCAGTCCCCCGTGAAAGGCATCTGTCGAAATGTCCGCCGCTGTCCATGCAAAGGTCGTCATCATCGGCTCCGGCCCCGCAGGCTACACGGCGGCGATCTACGCCGCGCGCGCGATGCTCGAGCCGATCCTGATCCAGGGCATCCAGGCAGGCGGCCAGCTCACCATCACCACCGACGTCGAGAACTATCCCGGCTTCGCCGACGTGATCCAGGGCCCCTGGCTGATGGAGCAGATGGAGAAGCAGGCGCTGCATGTGGGCACCCAGATCAAGACCGATCTGGTGACGAAGCTCGACACCTCGCAGCGACCCTTTCGCCTCACCTGCGATAGCGGTGACGTCTATCTCGCCGACACCGTGATCCTCGCCACCGGCGCCCAGGCGCGCTGGCTCGGGCTGCCGTCCGAAGCGAAATTCCAGGGCGGCGGCGTGTCGGCCTGTGCCACCTGTGACGGCTTCTTCTACCGCAACAAGCAAGTCGTGGTGGTCGGCGGCGGCAATACCGCGGTCGAAGAAGCCCTGTATCTCACCAACCATGCCTCGCAGGTCACCATCGTGCATCGTCGCGATCACTTCCGCGCCGAACGCATCCTGCAGGAGCGTCTGTTCAAGCACCCGAAGATCAAGGTGGTCTGGGACTCAGCCGTCGACGAGATCTGCGGCACCGAGAACCCGAACAAGGTCACCCATGTGCGACTGAAGAACGTCAAGTCCGGCGCGTTGACCGATGTGCCGACCGACGGCGTCTTCATCGCCATCGGGCATGCCCCGGCGACCGAGCTCGTGGCTGGGCAGGTCAAGCTGAAACCGTCGGGCTATGTCGAGGTCGCCCCGAACTCGACCGCGACCTCGGTCCCCGGCCTGTTCGCCGCCGGGGACGTCGCCGACGAGACCTATCGTCAAGCGGTCACGGCGGCCGGCCTCGGCTGCATGGCGGCGCTCGAGGCGGAACGATTTTTGGCCCTGCGCGCCAGCGAGCGCGCGGCAGCGGAATAGACATCATGGCAAGAACACGCGACGGATTTACGGATATGGACTGGGACAAGCTGAAGGTGTTTCACGCCGCGGCGGAAGCGGGCAGCTTCACGCACGCGGGCGAGCAGCTCGGCCTGTCGCAATCGGCGGTGTCACGCCAGGTCTCGGCACTGGAGCAGGAGCTCTCGGTCTCGCTGTTCCACCGCCACGCCCGCGGCCTGATCCTCACCGAACAGGGCGACCTCCTGTTCCGCACCGCCCATGACGTCTTCATGCAGCTGCAGGCGGCGCGCGCGAAACTGACCGACAGCCGCGAGCGGCCGAGCGGCGATCTCAAGATCACCACCACGCCCGGCGTCGGCATCAACTGGCTGATCCCCAGGCTCGGCGAATTCACCGCGCTCTATCCGGAAATCCGGATCTCGCTGATCGTCACCGACGAGGAGCTCGACCTGTCGATGCGCGAGGCCGACGTCGCGATCCGCACCCGCAAGCCGACACAGCCGGATCTCATCCAGCGCAAGCTGTTCGCGATGGGCTTCCACGCCTATTGCTCGCCCGATTACATCAAGCGCTTCGGCACGCCGCGCACGCTGGAGGAGCTCGACTCCCACCGCATCATCACGCTCTCCGACGGCAACTTCGCGCCGCATCTTCAGAACCGCAACTGGCTGGTCGAAGCGGGGCGCAACGGCTCGGGTCCGCGCGAAGCCTATTTCAGGGTCAACAACATTCTTGGCCTCGTCCGCGCCTGTCAGCAGGGCCTCGGCATCGCGGCGCTGCCGGATTATCTGATCGAAGAACAGAGCCGCCTCGTGCAGCTGTTCGGCGAATCGGATTCGATCCAGCTCGATACGTATTTTGTCTATCCGGAAGAGCTGAAGACGGTCGCGCGCGTGCAAGTGTTCCGCGACTTCGTAGTGAGCAAAGCGCAGCGCTGGCCGTCCTGATTTCCGCATGTCTGACATGCGGCTTGGACGCTTGATGCATGGCGCGAGGCTAGCCCATAATGTTTCTACGCTGAGCCTTCGCGTTGCGCATTTGTCCCCCTCCTCCAGTGGCGCGGGAGTTCAGTAATCCCTCTTGGAAGGTGATTGTGTCGGCCTCACGTGGCCAATACCTTAAGCCGGGCTCGATCGAGCCCGGCTTTTTTTTGGCAAATCCGGCCTTCGCCCTCCACGTGTATTGACAGTTCCATGCTTACCCCGCATCATTTGCGAATGATCACGAAGTCGTGCGCAATCTCGTCGCAGGCAATCGCCTCGAAAAAAGGCCCCCATTCGGGGACCTCGGATTTTTGCGCGCGCTAACAGCCTTCGTCATCGCGAGCCGAAACTTCGAAAACCCCGCCGCCTGGACGGGGTTTTTTCATGTGCCCCGTCTCAGGATTTTTCCCGAGAAGGAGATGGAACATGACCGGACTACAGGAACATTTGCACGGGCTCTGGCTGCCGCTGATCACGCCGTTTCGCGACGGTGCCCTCGACGAGAGGTCGCTGCGGCGGCTGACCCGGCATTACAGCGGACAGGCCGTTGACGGCTTCATCGTGGGGGCGACCTCCGGTGAAGGCATGACGCTGCGCGACGCCGAGCTCGAACGCCTCGTCGCCATCGTGCGCGACGAGGTGACCACCGCCCACAGCAAGCTTCCGATCTGCCTCGGACTTTCAGGCGCGGACACCTCGCGGCTGAAGGAGCGTCTCGACGAGACCGCGGACTGGCCGATTGACGGTTATCTGATCGCGAGTCCGTATTACGTGCGGCCGTCGCAGCGCGGGTTGCTGGCGCATTTCGAGGCGCTCGCCGATCACGCCGCCTGGCCGCTCGCGCTCTACAACATCCCCTATCGCACCTCGGTCAACATCACCAACCAGACGCTGCTGCGGCTTGCCGGGCATCCGAACATCATCGGCCTGAAGGATTGCGGCGCAAGCCGCGAGCAATCCATCGCGCTGCTGCGCGACAGGCCTGCGGACTTTCGCGTGCTGACCGGCGAGGATGCGAATTATTTCGAGGCGCTCAGCGACGGCGCCGATGGCGGCATCGTGCTGTCAGCCCATCTCGAGACCGCGACGTTCGCGGCTGTCCATGCAGAGCTGAAGCGCGGCAATCTCACGATGCAGCGCTGGCGCGCTGGCAGGAGCTCGCGGACCTGACGCGCCTGTTGTTCACCGAGCCCAGTCCCGCCCCGGCAAAATACTGGCTGTGGCGCGCGGGCCTGATCGACAGCCCCGAAGTGCGCCTGCCGATGGTCGAGATCGGCAGCGAACTCGCCGTGCAGCTCGATTGCGAGATCGAACGGCGGATGCAAGTCGCGGCTTAGATGCTTCACCTCTCCCGGCAGGCTTCCCTTCTCTCTTGCGGGAGAAGGGAAGACGCACCGTGGTTAACCCCGCCCCAACGGCCTTCGCTGCTGCCGCATGGCGCATCCACGGCTCGTTTACGCAAACGCGCCTATCGTCTTCATTCAAAGTCTTTTCAATGGGGGAATGATCATGGGGCAACGCATCCGCCCGACGGCGGCAGACACGTTCGCGTCGGCTGATTTCTTGCGGGGAATTGTGGTGGTGTCGTCGTTCGGCTTCTGGGCGGTGATGCTCGGCCTGATGCCGGTGCTGGTGTTTCGAGTCTGGCTGGCGTGATGCCAGCGCGCCGCGATGGTTAACTCGTGGTAGCAGCTGTGTTCAAAAGCGCGCGAAACTGCGACCCGGAATTTTAAAATATCCCGTGTAGCGTTCATGCCCATAAGCGAAGAAATCGCGGGGCGTTTGTGAATAGTCATAACGAGATGGCGTCGCATTACGACGCTGGACAGCAGGGCTTTACCACCGAGGACATTCTGTGGGCCGCCGGCATCTGGTCGGTGATCCTCACTCTGTCGCCGGTGATCGTGTTCTACATGCTGATGGTGGCGTAACTTCCATCCACTTTCTTGAGCACGATCTTATCGGAAAACCGCTTCACACTTTTCCGGATCGTGCTCGCCCAAAAACGCAAAACGCGCGGATGTCCGCGCGTTTTTCGTCCGGGGAATGATTTATGAAAATTACGCCGCCTGCTTGTGCATTGCGCCGGACGCCGACGCCGTCCCGCGAATAGCTTTTACCGAACGCTCGATCGCCGCCCATAGCCTTGCGATTTCCTGCGCCGCACGGCTCTCGGCCTGGTATTCCCGCGCGCCCTCGCCGTGGCTCAGCGCCATCAGCAGATCCGAACGGTTGGTGATCTGGCCGCCCCACACCGGAGCACGGAACTTCGCCAGCGC
This sequence comes from Bradyrhizobium sp. Kon56, assembly GCF_055807635.1. Classification (NCBI taxonomy): domain Bacteria; kingdom Pseudomonadati; phylum Pseudomonadota; class Alphaproteobacteria; order Hyphomicrobiales; family Nitrobacteraceae; genus Bradyrhizobium; species Bradyrhizobium sp. Kon56. The sequence continues at coordinate 318,044 of NZ_JBVVOU010000004.1, forward strand.
CTCGCGGGCGATGGTGACGATCGGGCTTTCGGACTCGTCGCGGCGCGCCGGCGCACCGTTGAGCACGACCGCGTAGGGCTTGCGCGCCGCACGGCACATCTGGATCGTTTCCTGCACCGCGTTGACGTCGAACACGCCGGGACGGGCGGGAATCACCACCATGGTGGCATTGCGGATGGCATCGTCGACGACGGCCGACAGGTTCGGCGGCGTGTCGATCAACACCCATTCATAACCGTCGCGCTTGGCAGCGGAGACGATGCCGCTGACCGAGTTCACCGCGGACTTGATCGGCGGTTCGTTGGTGCCGCGCAGCTTGTGCCACAGCGTGAGCGAGCCTTGCGGATCGGCATCGACGAGCAGGATCGGCTTGGTCGCCTTGATCTGCGCGGCGAGATGTGCGGCCAGCGTACTCTTGCCTGAGCCACCTTTACGCGATGCAAAAACAATAACGTTCATACCTCTGCCTCCAGATTGACCCCAGGCGGCGAAAATGAATCACCGCGGTGATTCGGGAAAGAAAAATTTATCATAAGTTATGCTGGCGCCATGAAATAACAAAGCGCGTTGGCTTTTGAGTCACACTACTGCGTGCGACGACGGCTGCGAGCTGCATCGCAACACCTTTCGCGCCAGCAATCGTGCGTTTTTTGAGCAGCCTTGGCAGGACGAAGCGAAATGCAACCTCGCCGCGCAATCCGTTCCGCTAGCCGTTTCCATCCCGCCTTGTCGCAAGCGTCTGCGCGCGGAGGCGAACAAAAGGAGTCCGGGGGGCTGGTGTGGGGCTGATGCCTGGGTCAGTTTGACTCAGAAGACAGCGAGCGAGGAGTCAGACACGCAAATGCCCGGGACTTCAAACGCACTGCGCGCTGTGGCCCGGGCATGATCGAGTTTCAAAAAGGGAACGCGGCGCCCGCGTTCAGCCTTCGCTGGCTTTCTTCTTCTTGGCCGGCTTGGTGTTCTTCTTCGCCGTCCGGGCTGAGCTCCTGGGCGCGATGCTGGTCGGCTTGCCGGCGCGGGGCGCGGCCGCCATGCCCGGCTCCGGTCCCGGCCGGAAGAACGCGCGGCACTGCGGCGAGAGCTGCGACTTCTTCTGGATCATGCAGGCGGTGATGGCGTCGACGTTCGGAACGAACTCGCCGCACAGCCGCATCGCATCCGGCGTGCAGGCCTGCTGCTCCTCCTGGGAGTAGGCAAAGCCTTCACCCGGCTGGATCAGGACGGCCAGGGCGATCCCCGTGATCGCGGCAGCCAAGGTTTTCTTGAAACGGAACGCCGGCATCGATCCCCCCAAATGTCGAGTCGGAGACGATAGTGGGTGAACGGGGGTTCGTTGGCAACCGAGGGGAGATGCGAAAGGCGGGACGTGTGCGGTCTCGGCAACAGGGACCCCCAAAACAAAAAACGCGAAAACAACCCCATGCACAGTAGCCAAGTCCATGTGGCGATTGAACTTTGCGGATCGCATTTTTGCGGATTTTACGAATCGCGTTTGACTCGTCGGGCAAAACAGGAGCATGATGCCATCATCACAGAACGTGCGTGGGGTGGTCGGCTTGTCTCCTGCGCTGGACAAAAGCGTGAGCAGGAGCGGAGACGATTGCATGGAGCGACATGAGGCGGACCTGCCGCTGTCGGGCGTGACGGTGGTCTCGCTCGAGCAGGCGATCGCGGCTCCTCTGGCCAGCCGGCATCTTGCGGACTGGGGCGCCCGCGTCATCAAGATCGAGCGGCCGGGCGACGGCGATTTCTGCCGCGACTACGATCACGTGATGAACGGGATGTCGAGCCAGTTCGTCTGGACCAACAGGTCGAAGGAGAGCCTCGCCATCGACATCAAGAGCCCTGATGGCCAGAAGGTGCTCGAGGCCCTGCTGCCGCAGGCCGACGTCTTCATCCAGAACCTGGCGCCCGGTGCGGCGGAGCGGCTGGGCCTCGATGCCGCTTCGCTGCTGCGGAAGTTTCCCCGGATCATCGCCTGCGACGTGTCGGGCTATGGCGCGGGCGGACCCTACAGCAACAAGAAGGCCTACGATCTCCTCGTGCAGTGCGAGGCCGGCGTTCTCGCCATCAACGGCACCGAGGCGGAGCCCGCCAAGGTTGGGCTGTCGGTGGTCGATATCGCCACCGGCATGTACATCCTCAACGGCGTGCTGATGGCGCTATATCGCCGCGAGCGCACCGGCAAGGGCACCGCCTTCCAGGCCTCGCTGTTCGATTCCATCACGGACTGGATGAGCTATCCCGCCTTCTACACGCAGAGTACGGGCCGGCCACTGCCGCGAACCGGGGCAAGGCACGCAACGATAGCGCCGTATGGCCCGTTCCGCGTCGGAGACGGCAACACGATTTTCTTCGGCATCCAGAACGACCGGGAATGGCGATCGCTGTGCGCCGTCGTGCTTGGCGAGGCGGCCCTTGCCGACCACCCCCGCTTCCGCAGCAATCCGCTGCGCATGCAGAACAGGGACGATCTGCAGGTCCATATCGAGCAGCGTTTTGCAGCGATGACCAGTGACGAGGTGCTGCGGCTGCTCGACGAGGCCTCGATCGCCAACGCGCATCTGAATTCGGTCGAGGCGTTCCTGGAGCACGAGCAGCTCCGCGCCCGCTCCCGGGTGCAAACGGTGGGATCTCGTTGCGGCCCGGTGATGAGCTTCCTGCCGGCTCTCACCATTCCCGGCCTGTCGCCCCGGATGGATCCCGTGCCTGACGTCGGGCAACACAACCAATCCATCCTCAGCGAACTCGGTCTCGCAAAGGAGACATGACGATGGCCCCTCAGCGGCCGACGCGGGTCTATCTGGCCGTTCCCGCGCATCGCTCCCGTCTCGTCGCCAAGGCGGCTACCTCGGCCGCGGATGCGGTGTTCATGGACCTCGAGGACGCCGTGCCGCCGTCCGAGAAGGGCGCGGCGCTGGAGGAAGCTGCGGGGGCTTTATCTTCTCTGGATTGGGGCAACAAGGTCGTCGCGGTCAGGCTCAACGCCGTCGACAGCCCCTTCATCGCGCAGGAAATCGGCACGCTCGCTGCGCTTCCCAGATTGGATTCGGTGATCGTGCCGAAGGCGGAGCGGGCGAGCGACATCGCCGCCATTGCCGATCAGCTGCGTGCGGCCGCGCCCGATCGCCCCTCGCCTGTTGCGCTCGAACTGCTGATCGAGACCGCGCTGGGTCTCGTCAATGTCGACGCGCTCGCCGCCGCGCACGACAGCGTCGCGGCCCTTCATCTCGGTGTCGGCGATTTCGCGGCGTCGATCGGCGCCCGCTCCTCGGAAATCGGCGCGTCGCCGGACGGCTACCGCCACGTGGGCTCCGCCCAGAGCGGCTATGCCTCGGCGCCGCTCGATCTGTTCGCCTATCCGATGATGCGCCTGCTGGTGGCCGCGCGCGCGTTCGGGCTACGCGCGATCGACGGTCCGTGCGGCGCGTTCCGGGACGGCAAACTGACTGAAAGCAGCGCGCTCAAGGCGGCTGCGATGGGTTTCGACGGCAAGCAGGTGATCCATCCCGACCAGATCGAGCCGACGCTGCGGGCGTTCGTCCCGTCCGACACCGAGCTCGCGCACGCGCGGCGGGTGGTCGCGGCCATGGAGCACGCCGAGGCGCAGGGCCAGGGCGCGGTGACGCTCGACGGCAAGATGATCGACTATGCCAATGTGCGGATGGCGCGCAGGATCATCGAGATGGGGTCGTAGCGGCGCATGACCACGGTGCTGATCGTCGCGCCGGTGTTTGCGCTGATCGCGGCCGGCTATGCCGCGGTGCTGTTTCGCTTCGTCTCGGAGACCGCGCACAAGGGCATCTCCGAATTCGCCTTCAGCATCGCGATTCCCGCGCTGCTGTTCCGCACCATCGTCGTCTCGGAATTTTCCGGCGTCAGCCCCTGGCGGATGTGGGGCGCCTATTATGGCGCGCTCGCGCTGACCTGGATCGCGGCGCTCATCCTGTCGGCGCTGCTGCGGCAACGGCGCGAGGATCGCGAGGACGGCGTCGTGTTCGCGATCGGCTCGGTCTACGGCAACATCGTGATGCTCGGCATTCCCCTCACGCTCTCGGCGCTCGGCAATGAGGCGGCAGGCCCGATGGCGCTGATCCTGTCGGTGAACACGCCGCTGCTCTGGCTCTGCGGCACGCTGCAGATGGAGCTGGTCGACCGCAAGCAGACCGCCTCGGCCGCGTCGCTGATCGTGCCGGTGCTGCTGGATCTTTCCCGTAACCCGATCATGCTCGCGATCGGCTTCGGCCTCGTCTGGCGCCTCACCGGCCTCGGCCTTCATCCCGTCGTCGACCGGACCGTCGAGCTATTGGCGCAGGCGGGATCACCGGCGGCGCTGATCGCGCTCGGCATCAATCTGTTCAGGTTCGAGGTCAAGGGCGAGATGTTGAGCGTGGTCGTGATGAGCGCGCTCAAGCTGCTGGCGATGCCGGCGGCCGCCTTCGTGCTGGCAAAACTGCTCGACCTGCCGCCGCTCGCAGCCGGCGTGGTCGTGCTGTTCGCGGCCATGCCGACCGGCGCGAATGCGTACATCTTCGCGGTACAATATCAGCGGCTGGTGAACCCGGTGTCGGGCGCGGTGGCGCTGGGCACGCTGCTGGCGGCGGTGACGTTGCCGGTGGTGGTGTGGGTGGTGGCGAGGTGAGGCAGGCTGTGCGCGATAACTCGCTTTGGAGCAAAAACTTCTTTGATGTCGTCCAGCTGTTTGGCACCGAACGCAATCCGCACATCAGCGTTCGTGGCGACACCTTGTCGTCGCTGTCCAAAGCTGTGTGATCTGCGTGGAACCCCTGACAGCACACGCGTGATAAATCCATTTCGGCGCATTGAACCGGTCGAAACGCTCAGCTGACCAAAAAGAGATCTGCAATATAGGAGCAGTTCCATGGGCATTCCCAAAGATGGGACGGTTTCGGTCCGCATCACATGCGTTGGTCACGCCAGCCGACGCTGGAGAGGTGCCCGCACGAAGGCGGCGGCGTCCGCATTGAATCAGCGCCTGTCGGAATTCAGGGCGAAAACGATCTTCGACCAGGTCGATCCCATCGTCAAAATGCAGCTGCCGGGATTGCCCGTCGCGCTTGGCCAAAAGGCAGTCGGGAGCACGGAACCGTTTCCGACGGCCGGCGAAGATAACGCCGCCATCGATCGCAGTGTCGTCCTCATGGTCGACCTGGTTTGGACAGGTACGGGCGGTTACAAGAAGGTGCACCGTCCGCCTCGGCTTGTTTATGCGCCGAGCACCTTCTGGGAGATGAAAATCGCAGCGCTCTTTGGCGCCTCGGGTATCGGCGTCAAATCGAGCTTGCTCCGCGTGAAGATCAAGAACTTGAGTACAGGGCGCGAACTTTCGCTTTTTGGGCCGATTATCGGCGGTGATCTGACCATCGGTGCCGGCATGTTCAAGAAGGTGCCCAAGGTGTCGCCCGTGAGCTTCGACAAGTTCGATCCCAAACAATTGCGGGATGCGCAAGTGGGCAAGCCGGTCGTGTTCACGACGCCGCTCATGGACTTCGACGACTGGATCAACGGATCGGAAGGCCAGCTCGTGCGGGTCGTTCACGGTCATCTTAAAACCGGCGTGACCAAGTCGCAGACGAGCTTTCTCCAGTTCGTCAGCGTCGATACTCATCCCGGCTCATTGGTCTTCGATCTGAAGGCGCTCGGTTTCTCGTTGGGTATTCCCGAGGTATCCAATCAGGTGCAATCCGGAACACTCAAAGCCGAAAATCATCCGTCAGACCAGTATCTCGTCGACACACCTGATGACGTCGTTCCTGTCCAAGTCGCACAGCACCGCAGCGAAGGCCTTCTGATCAGCTTCCCAACTGAAAAACATCACTGGACGGATTTGAGTTCGAGCCAGCAAGAGGAAGTGAAGCGATTTGTGTTGAACAGAACGGCAGCCATTCGCGCTTTGTCTGACTTCAAGGATGTGGTCGCCCCGACGCCGTGATGGGGCGGGTAGCTGGCAGACTGATTTCCCGACGGAGCTGTGGCTTCGTGCTTCGAGGGGGCGAGAAGCCGAGCATCCTGGCGGGATGCGCGCTCGAGCCACTGCAGGTGCCGACCTGCGCGAATACGTACATCTTCGCGGTGCAGTATCAGCGGCGGGTGAACCCGGTGTCAGTTGCGGTGGCTCCGGGCACGCTGCTGGCCGGCCGAAAGAATTATTGAACACGCTGGCCCTCGCGCCAGACCATCTCCCAGAAGTCTGCCTCGAGTCGGGTGGCTTCCTTGAAGATCGCAATCAGCTCTGCCTCGCGGGCCGGTGTGGCGTAGAGATCGGCGAGATGCTCCATATGCGCCCGCGCTTTAGCAGCGACCTCCTGGTACGGCGCGCCGGCATACTCGGCGATCCAGACGCGGTAGGCGTTCGTCGCAGCGGCCGCGAGGGGGAGCGAGGCGAGCCGCGTTGCGATCTCCGCGTACCCGATCACGCAGGGGGCAAGCGCCACCTTGAGAGCCAGCAGATCGCCGCGCATTCCCGCGTCGAGCACGTAGCGTGTATAGGCCAGCATCTCGGCCGCCGGAGGAGCCTGTTCAAGGTCGGTCGGGGACAGACCCCAATCGGCACAGAGCTTCACATGCAGGTTCATCTCGACGTCAAGGATGGCCGAAAGGCCGGCCGCAGCTTCACGCATGTCGGCAAGTCGAGGCGACTTGTAGACCGCGAGCGCGTAGGCGCGAGCAAACTCGATGAGGAACAAATAGTCCTGAACAAGGTAGTGACGAAACGCCGCTTTGGGGAGCGAACCGTCCGCCAATCCGTTCGTGAAGGGATGCTCGGTGTAAGCCCGCCATTCGACGGAGGCTGCTGTCTTGAGACGCTCGAAGAAACTCACGATCTTTTTTGCCCGGCTTGCTTGTCGGTAAACGTCTTTGGTTCGCTACCGATAGCGCATTGCCGACCGAGGAGCTACGGTGACCGCGCACAATACTGGCTTTGAGCGGCGTTGCGGACACTCCCCGCGTCGAGAGCTTTGTGCACTGTCACCGCAATGCTGGAGAGTGCGCCGCACCAACGCCCAAATAGCCAATCAGCGCAGGCCCAGGAACGAGAGCACCACACCAATCACGACGACGAGTCCGACCAGATAGATAATTCCGTTCATGTCTCAGCTCCTCAGCGTTGTCCGTCCTGCCGCAACACAAACACCAAGGTCGTGAAAAGGTTCGGGCGTAGCCTGACACCGTTTTCTCCTGAACTCGGGAACGAAAGCGAACGACCCTGCTTCGTGGCGTGCTGAGCCCTCGCCCCCCTCAATTCGATGATTTTGCGTTTACACGCAAAGGTCGCTAGGCTGCCTTGATACGTCCTGCAGGGAGGGTGACATGGGACAGCGTGAAGAGATGCTGGCATTGATCAGAAGCGCTTACGCGGCGCGCGACGGCAGTGACGCCGAGGGCTTGGTGACAGCCTTTCATCCCGAGGGTCTGTTCACCCTGATGGGCGACAAGAGCGCGCTCGAACTGACAGGGAGTATGCAGGGACATGAGACCCTGCGTGGCGCCTTCAGTAAATTGATCGATGAATTCGGCTTTGAAGGTCGCGAGATCCTGGCCGAGTTGGTGGACGGAGATCGCGTTGCTGTCCATTCCCGCGTCGACGTTCGATACCGTCCGACCGGGCGGGCTTCCAGCACCGAGATCCTGGACCTGTTCAGATTTCAGGACGGCAAGATCGTCGAGCTGGTTGAGTTTGCGGACACTGCGCAGATCAAGGCGATGATTTCCTGAGGGGGATGAGGTTGGATAAGCAACTATCCAAGACCCCAAAAGAACGGCGCCTCCGTTTTTGCCCGACGCCTATTGACGTGCGGAATTGAGCTCTTGCAGAAGGTGTGAGACCGGTTTACCGGCAGCGTTATCAGCGTGGAAACCACTGCCGACGCGCTGGTACCCTTGGTGAAAGAAGAGGGGCCCTCTGGCATGGCTTCTGGGAGGCGGACCTAGTGAAAAGCACGATGTTCATCAACCTGGAACCGTACGAGTGGCGGCAGTCGTTGCGCGGCGACGAGACGAAGAAGTACGCCGGCCGCGGCATGCAACTGTCGGCACGCATGACGGACGTGCGGGATATCGAGCTTCTTAATACAGACGAGAAGCTGGGAGACATCGTTGCCCACATCGGTATCCACTCGGGCGAGCCAACGATGGGCGACGGGAAGCCGCTCGAGGCCGGCATCGGCCTATTTGTGTTCAACGAAAGGCGGCCAAGCGATGAGTACAGCGAGGCGATGATCATAGGCTGGTTCTGCCTCGCGCCGGAGGATTATGACGAGGTGTGGCGGCAAGTGGCCGACGATAACTACACCTCGTGCACCGTCACGCTCGAGGTGGGACCGATGCAGCATAAAGGCGCGGGATGGGCATGGGATGTGAAGCCCGAAAGCAAGCTTTACGTCGATAACGGCCAACTTTACTTCATTCATTCCCGCGCAAAGAAAGAAGAGCCGCAGCCGGCGCGGAAGCGCGGCTTGTTCGGCTAGCGTATTGTCGCAGGGCGACCTTCGCATCTAAGGTACGACCTAATTGCGCTCGGTCATACCGGACATCCATGCTGGCGGCTGCTGCTTTGGATCGACAATGCCTGAGCTGGCCAGCCCAGGGGTCCCGCCCTGGGAGCAATCGGCAACAGTAAAGTTTCGATTCACAGGCTCGCTGTCTTCTGATTCAATGCTTCCATGGCCGAAACTTCCATCGAATGGACTGATGCGACTTGGAATCCGGTAGCCGGCTGCACTGTGCTGACAGCAGGCTGCACAAACTGCTACGCCATGCGTATGGCGGCCAGGCTAGAAGCGATGGGCCTCAAAAAGTACAACGGTCTTACCCGCAAAAGCGGAGGCCGAGCGATTTGGACTGGCAGTGTTCGCCTCGATGAAAAATCGCTCAACGTTCCGCGATCGTGGTCGAAGCCTCGAAGAGTGTTCGTCAATTCCATGTCTGACCTTTTTCATCCGAAGGTCTCGAAAACGTTCATTTTGCGCGTGTGGGAGGTGATGAGGGAAACACCGCGGCACACCTACCAGATACTGACAAAGCGTCCCGAGATCATGGCGGAGATGCTTTCAGATTCTCGGTTTGGCAATTTGCCGAACGTGTGGCTTGGTGCGAGCGTAGAAGATGGGCGGGTATTAGCGCGGCTCGACGCGCTCCGAACGGTGCCGGCTGCAATACGGTTCGTATCCTTTGAACCGCTAATTGGCTCTGTCGCCGCCGGCGACTTATCCGGTATCGATTGGGCAATTGTAGGTGGAGAGAGCGGACCTCGATCGCGCGTGATGAAGCCCGAGTGGGTAGATGAGATCGAAGCCATGTGCCAGCGCGCTGGAACGGCATTCTTCTTCAAGCAATGGGGTGGCAGGAACAAGAAGGCCGCGGGTCGCTTGCTCCACGGCCGCACTTACGACGCCATGCCGCCTGCTTTGAGTATTTGACTGGCAACGCGGCTGGCCAGTCCTATCGCTTTCGGATCATCGTTGGAGACGCAGAAGAACAACGAAAAGCGTTGCGGTCGGTCATGTAGCGGCAATGGCAGTGGTTTGAGCACGGCCGCGAAAATGGTTTCGAGGCGCTTTTTGGCGTAGGCCTCGAGGCCCGCGACGTCCGCCGATCGCTGCCGGGGTTCCTCGGTGAAGCCATCGAACAGATCGTCTCGGACCGTCTTCGGATAGAGTTCTTCTTCCCATGCATCGGATCCAAACATCCGAGTGAGGGCGGCGCGCTTATGCTGGTCAATATTGGCCAAGTCGCGCGTTGCTTGGCGGTAGAGGCCAGACAGCGGAAACAGAAACCAAACGTCGATGGCCTTCGTCGCCGCTACCTTCTCGAGGGTCGACCAGTCCAACTGCATCCCGTACGGATCAAGGAATAGGACGGCCCGCTTGGAATGCCAGCTGTTGCCGGCGATGAGCGATTGCAGCGCGTCGTTGGCGTCGTTCTTGATGACGGCGATCCTTCGGCCCGAGTGGATTGCCCTCAACTCCTCCAAAGCCGCGAAATACGTCGATTTATTTTCGATGAAGACGACAAAGTCGAAAGGCGGCCGCACATCGATGGCGATCTTGGCAGAGCCGCGGCGACGCTCCACTCTTTCCGGCTCTCCAGCGTCTAAAAGGCCAGCTTGCCGTTCCTCGTGCCGAACCGTTCGCGAGCCAGTGCCGGCAAAGGCGTCGATGTACCAAAGCTCGGCGAATTTTCCTCCGAGGGCGGTGGTGAAGAAGTGCAAATATTTCTCGACAATCGAAAGCTTCAACTCGGTGTGCTGGTCTCCAAATTCGTGATCGACTGGCATGTGGCCCCCTGCCACTCCTTCAACCACGAGTCGTTCCCTGCCCGCAATGCGGCGGCTTTCGCGGCGCGGCCCCTGAGGGGCGGCCGTTGGCCAGGTGCCGGCGCATCGAGATTACACATTCAGCACGCCTAGAGCCGGCGTGTTCAGGACAAGGGGTGGCGCGCTGTGACGGCGCAGGCGCTACCGGTTGCTAGTTGGTGTGTAGGCATCATCGCTACTGACGCCTGATCCCACAAGATGCTGAAATCACTGGTACAGTTGGGTGGGCTCGAACCACCGACCTCCTGTTCCACAGACAGGCGCTCTAACCAACTGAGCTACAACTGCATCCTTGCGAGCCGCCCGAGGGGCGCCCTTGATAGGGCCGGTCACCGAGGGGGCTGGACGGGGCGGAAACTAGGTGCAACGGGCGTTTTTGGCAAGGCCGCAACACCCTCAAAACGTCCCGCAAGCGAGGTTATTTCCAAAGCAAAACCCGGGCTCTAGGCCCGGGTTTCTTAATTGAGACGGCTGCGCCAGATCAGGCGGCGGGGTAGAGCTTCGCGGCGGAAGCCTTGATCGGCTCGGCGGCGGCAGTGGCCGCGCGCTGGGTGATCTCGGCGAGCTCCCGGGCCTGGGCCTGGAAGGTCTCGAGCTGCGTCTTGGAATGGTTGGTCCACAGCGCGAACGCATCCTGCGGCGCCTTCACGCTGAACAGCTCCTGGGTGAAGTCGAGATGGGCCTTGGTGTTGGCCTTCGCGAACTCCATCAGCTTGGCGGTGTATTCGCTCACGCCCTTGTGGGCGGACGCGAACACGGCCTCGACGGTGCCGTTGTGGGTCTCGGCGGCGTCCTTGAACTTGGCGTAGTTCTCGCGGGCCTGCGACACGCCCTTTTCGGCGAACGCACGCATCTGCTCCGGAACCTCGAACGGAATGACGGAGGCGGAGAATGGATCAGTCGTACCTGTCATGCTTTGTCCCTCACACTAATGAAAAAACGGAGTGAGCCTTCAGGCGCGCCCGCCGGCCAACCGGGTGACGGGTGCGAAGACTGGAAACACAAAACGAATGATGGCTCGCCCAGCGCGGAGACCATGCCTGCCTAAGATGTCAACATTGTGCAACGCAACGGGTTCTGGGGTGCATTGCGCAAATTTAATCGCGGGGAGGATGAGGTTCCCGGGATGGGGAACCGGTGGTTGAGGTAATCAGGTGGCGCCTGAGCGCGCGCCTCGTCCTTCGAGACGACCGCTGCGCGGTCTCCTCAGGATGAGGCTGGGGCGGCATGGGTATCTGCGGACGCGGGGATCTCGAAGGATGGGGATGCGAACGGACTACGGCTTGCGGGGTCAGGGACATTAAGGTTATCGCGGCTTTAGGCCTTGGCGCCTAGGCTTCGGCCGTGGACCTGCCCGCGGCTGCGGGCGATACTAACCCTTTCTTAAGGCTGTCATTCCCGGCAGCCTGATGCGCACAAGCGGGACGCGAAGCCGGTCGGATGACGAGTTCGGATTTCCAGTTGCGAGGCGTGGGCGATCCCCGGCTGGCCGTGCACGCGACCTCGCCGCTGCCCGTCTGGCTGTGGTCGATCGACGGCACGCGCGTGCTCTGGGCCAATCCGGTCGGGGCAAGACTGTTCGGCGCGGCCCATGCCACGGCGCTCGCGGACAAGACCTTTGGCCCCGCCGACAGCCACCGCCGCCAGATCATCCGGCTTGCCGGCCGGCTGCCTCCGAACGGCGCGATCCGGCTCGAACGGCTGCGCGGCTTCGGCGCGCGGTTGGGCATGCTGATGACCTGCGCCTGCGCCCGGCTCGACTTCGCCGATGGCGGCCGCGCCGTGCTGGTCACCGCGATGGACCCCGGCTTGCGCACCATGCCGCTGGTCGAGCGGCTGCTTCGTCTGGTCGACGGCGCCAAGACGCCGATGGCGGCGTTCGCACCCGACGGCCTGTTCGTCGGCGCCAGCGAAACGGCCCGCACCCTGCTCGGCTTCCGCGATCTCACCGAGGGCGGCCTCGAACAGGCGCGCAGCGACGCGCTTCGCCAGGGCCGCGCCGAGACGCCGATCGGCATCGGGCAGATGGTGCTGCAGCGTGTCGGCAGCGGGGCCGATGTCGGGCTGGTCGCGCTGATCGAGCCTGCCGTGCAGCAGGCGGCGGCTGCGACTGATGAGGTCGAGCCCGAGGCCACTGAAGAGGTCGCGCGCGAAGAGATCGCCCGAGAAGACATCGATCAGCATGAGGCTGCGCCGCCCGCTGCTCCAGCCGCCGTGCCGCAGGATGTGCAAGCGGCGCCGTCGCACGAGGCGCCATCCGAAATCGCGCTGTTCGACGCCTTCGCCGAGCCGGTCGACGCGCCGCAAGCAACGATCGCGCACGAACCGCCCGCAAGCGAGCCGGCGACCGAGATCGTCTCGATCCAGCAAGCCGTCGAGCAAGCGGCCGAAGCCGCGCCAGAAACTCCGGTTGAAAACTCGGCCGAAGCCATGGTGTCGCCGCAGGCCGCGCCGACCGTAACCGGCATGGTCGAGCCGCCGTCGGGCCACGAAGAGCCGCCCGCACCGCGTCAGCATCCGCTGCGCTTCCTCTGGAAGGTGGATGCAGAGGGCCGCTTTGCGCTGCTCTCCAACGAGTTCATCCACCTGATCGGCCCGCGCACGGCGGCCGGCTTCGACCGCCCCTGGCGCCAGATCGCCGACGCATTCGCGCTCGATCCTGAGAGCCGCGTGGCGCAGGCGCTTGCGAGCAAGGATACCTGGGCCGGGATCACCGTGAACTGGCCAGCCGATGGCGGCGAGCATCTGCCGGTCGAGCTTGCCGGGCTTCCGGTTTATGACGGCGACCGCAATTTCGCGGGCTTCAGGGGATTTGGCGTCTGCCGCGATCTCGACGGCCTCAACCGGCTCGGTGCGCTCAGGCGTTTTGAGCTTTTGGCCGAACCGGCGGCGCCGCAAAGCCTGTCCGCCGATGTGGTCGAGCCGGAGCCCGAGCCAGAGCCAGAGCTAGAGGCGCCGCCGCCTCCGCCGATCGAGCCGCCCGCACCTGAGCCTGAAGCTGAACTGTCCGCACTCATCACCGACGCGAATTCACACCCAACCGATCCGGAAACGCCAGTGGAAACGCCTCCCAATGTCCTGCCGTTCCGCGCGCCCGGCGACACGCGATCGCCGACGCTGACGCCGGTCGAGAACAGCGCGTTCAACGAGCTCGCCCGGCAATTGTCCGAGCGCCTCGAACGCGACAAGGAAACCATCGCGGCATCGTCCGAGCCGCCGGATGCCGAGATCACGCCTGAGGCGCCGACGCCGGAGCCCGAGCCTGAGACGCCGCACGCGCCGGCCGAATGGCTGACCGCGCCCGCGCCGCCCGCGCACGGCCACAGCCCGCGCGACCGCGCGCTGCTCGACCTGCTGCCGACCGGCATCCTGATCTATCGGCTCGACCGCCTGCTCTACGCCAATTCCGCGTTTCTCGCGCGCATGGGCTATGGCAGCCTGAGCGCACTGGAGAATGCCGGCGGGCTCGATGCGCTCTATGTCGAGCCGGGCGTGTCCGCGGCCAGCAGCACGTCGCAAGCCGGCACGCCTGTCACGATCAGCGCGACGCTCGCCAATGGCGAAGCGCCGCTGCCGACCACCGAGGCGCATCTGCACGCGATCGACTGGGACGGCGAGAGCGCGCATGCGCTGATCTGCGCGCTGCCGCAGGCAGCGCCCGCTGCGCCCGTCATCGCCGAGACCGTCACCGCCGAGACCATTGTCCCCGAGACCTTCCCCACCGCGCCGGAGCCCGACGCCGGCGAGGCGGCCGCGGAAGATCTCGCCGCGATCCTCGACACCACGGCCGAGGGCATCGTGATGTTCGATGCCGAAGGCAACATCCACGCCTGCAACCGCAGCGCCGAGGCGCTGTTCGGCCATGACGGCGAGACGCTGATGCAGCAGAATCTGGTGACGCTGTTCGCGCCGGAGAGCCAGCATGTCGTGATCGACTATCTGGAAAACCTCAAGAGCCAGGACATCGCGAGCCTGCTCGACCACGGCCGCGAGGTGCTGGGGCGCGAGAAGAAGGGCGGCGTCATTCCGCTCGCGATGATCATGGGCCGCACCCGGCCCGACGGCCCGAACTTCTTCGCCGTGTTCCGCGATCTCTCGCACAGCAAGCAGGGCGAGAGCGAGCTGACGCAGGCGCGACGTCTGGTCGACGGCGCGGCCAATGCCAAGGCCGACATGCTGGCGCGGATCAGCCACGAGATCCGCACGCCGCTGAACGCCATCATCGGCTTCTCGGAGGTGATGATCTCGGAACGCTTCGGCACGCTCGGCAACGAGCGCTACGGCGAGTACATGAAGGACATCCGCGCCTCCGGCGAGCGCGTCATCGCCATCATCGACGACCTGCTCGAGCTGTCGCGGATCGAGACCGGCAAGCTCGACCTCGACTTCGCCAACCTCAACCTCAACGATCTGGTCGAGGCCTGCGTTGTCGTGATGCAGCCGCAGGCCAATCGCGAGCGCATCATCATCCGCACCTCGCTCGGCCATGCCCTGCCGCAGGTGAGCGCGGATGCGCGCGCGATGCGGCAGATCACCATGAACCTGATCTCGAACTCGATCCGGCTCGCCAGCGCCGGCGGCCAGGTCATCGTCTCGACCGCGCTCACCGACCGCGGCGAGGTCGCACTTCGCATCCGCGACACCGGTCACGGCCTCAGCGAGCGCGAAGTCGCCGCCGCGATGGAGCCGTTCCGCACGCCGCCGCCCGGCGACGCCGAAGACAGTTCGGCGCTGAGCTTGTCGCTGACCAAGGCCCTGGTCGAAGCCAACCGCGCCCGCTTCAACATCAAGAGCGCGGCGAACTCCGGCTCGCTGATCGAGGTGGTGTTCGCACCGGCGCTGGCGCAGGCGTAAGCGGCGAACGCGATTTCCTGCCCGCGGTGCACGGGCGGCTTCGGCCGAGCCGCGCCCGACGAAGGGCGCCAGCTCATTGCGACTTCTTCCCGAGCGGAACCGAAGCCCCTCGTTGCGGCTTGAAGCCTGGACCCAGCGTTTCTCCTGCTGATCAGTTCGACACTGCAGCTCCGCACTCCAGCGACTTCAAATGACCGACCGAGCGAAATCCGTGGCATCGAAGCAGCGTCCGCCCAAGCGGAGCGAGGCGGCGCGGAGCGAGGGCGGCCCGACCACGACCGAGCGAAAGCCGCTGCCTACCGGCGCGGGCGCGCGCATGAACGCACGGGTCGTGCTTGCCCTTGCGCTGGTCGCACTCGCGTTGTGGACGGCGGTGGGCTTTCTGCCCGCAGTGATCTGGGCCGCGATTCTCGCAACCAGCCTGTGGCCGCTCTACACCAAGTTTGCGGCACGCGTGACCTCCGGCCGGTCCAGCCTGGCCCCGCTGGTCTTCACGCTCGTCGTCGCCCTCATCCTGTTTACACCGATGTCGCTTGCCGTCTATCAGATCGCGCAGCAAGGCGATCTGCTCGTGGGCTGGATGAAACAGGCCGGAGAGAGCGGGATCGAAGTGCCTGATTGGCTCGCCCGCCTTCCGATCGCCGCAGAGAGCATCGAGCAGTGGTGGCGCAGCAATCTTTCCGATCCCAAAGCCGCGACCGCATGGCTGAAAAGCGTCAACGCAGACAACGCATCGGAACTGGTTCGAACGTTCGGCGGACAGCTGCTTCATCGCCTGTTTCTTCTGTTCTTTTCGCTGATCGCCTTGTTCGTCTTGCTGCGCAACGGCCGGTCGATCTCGGACCGCGTGCTGGAAACCTGCGATCGGCTTTTCGGTGAGGCGGGAGAGGGTCTCGCCGAGCAAATGGTCGATGCGATCCGCGGCACCGTGAACGGTACGGTGCTGGTCGCCGCGGGTGAGGGATTATTGATCGGCGTGGCCTATTTCGTCGCGGGCGTGCCGCATGCCATCGTATTCACGATATTGACCACGGCCTTCGCCATGCTTCCGTTCGGCGCCTGGCTCGCTTTCACCGCTGCGGCGGTGGTGCTGGTCTCTGGCGGAGGCAGCGGCTTCGCAGCCGCGGGCGTCTTCTTCTGGGGCGCGATCGTCATGTTGGCCGGCGATCATTTCGTCTGGCCGACCCTGGTCGGCGACTCGGCGCGGCTGCCGTTTCTGTTCGCGTTTGTCGGGATCTTCGGAGGCTTGGCTGCCTTCGGCCTTCTGGGCTTGTTTCTCGGCCCGGTGATCATGTCGGCGTTGCTGGTGGTCTGGCGCGAGTGGGTGTTCCGACCTGTCGCGCCCGAGAAGAACGGTTGAGTTGCCGCGGGCGTATCCCCAAGCACACGCCAGAAAGCAAAAGGCACGGCGCTTGCGACGCCGTGCCTTCCGCATTCATGAGGCTCGATCTCAGCTGTAGATTTCGAACAGTCCCGCGCCGCCCTGGCCGCCGCCGATGCACATCGTCACGACGCCCCACTTCGCCTTGCGGCGCTTGCCTTCCTGGAGGATGTGGCCGGTGAGCCGCGCGCCGGTCATGCCGAACGGATGGCCGATCGGCGCTGGCGAAGGCATAAGGCGAGATCAGGCTGGGACTGGACTGGCGGCTGCCTTTACGTAGTGGCGCAACCCGCTCGGACATGTAGTATGGCCCTGCCGGAGCGGGGTACCAAATTGGACGGAATCAATCTTCACGATCCCCTCTTCGCCACCTATGTCGTTGCCGCCAGCTTGATCATCCTCAAGGCCGTGGCGATGTCGTGGCTCACCGTGGTCCGGATGGTGAGGGCCCAGGGCGGCTACCGTTCGCCGGAGGACATCAAGAAGACACCACTGAATCCCGCACCCGATCCGGCGCAGCTTCTTCCCAACGAAGATGTGGAGCGGATCCGCCGGATCCAGATGAACGATCTCGAGAGCCTGCCGTATTTCCTGGCCGCGGGCTTTCTTTATGTTCTCACAAAGCCGTCGCTGCTTCTCGCGCAATGCCTGCTCTACGGCTACGTTGCCTCACGCCTGCTGCATTTTCTCGCCTATCTCACCGGGCAAATTCACGACATTCGCGCAATGCTGTGGACCGTCGGCTCGGTCATCCTGGTCTTCATGACCGTGCGCACGCTGCTCGTTGCACTCGGCGCTTGAGGCTCAGTCGGCCACGCCGGCGATCTGCTGGGCCGAAAGGTAGCGTTCAAGCGCCTCGTGCTGCTTGAAAAAGCGCATGGCGCGCAGATCGCGGATCGTCGTTTTTTGTGCCGCATCGCGAACCCGGGTGACCTCGCGGGCTTCCTCCAGCCGGCCGACCCCGACCAGGTTGGCCGCGAGCATGCGATGTCCGGTGCCGTTGCTCGGATTGTGCCGAACCGACTTGCGCGCCCAGGCAACGCCCTCCTCGTACTGCCCGAGGGCAAAGTAGGACGCGGTCAATCCCGTCATCCACATATGGAGCATGCTGTCCTCGGGGCTGAGGACGAGAGACCGATGCAGGCATGCGAGTGCGTTGGCATAATCGCCTCCCATGCTGTCGATCATTCCGAGTACACCCCATGCGAAAGCCGAACTCGGATTGAGCCTTGCGGCTTCGCTGGCGTGAATGCGCCCCTGATCGTTGTCGCCGGCGGGCCCAAACAGCGTGAAGCCATAGACAGCGTGGGCGAAAGCGTCCCCACTATCCTGCTCGACGGCGCGGCGCGCCAGACCGACCGCCTCGGACGCGGCATCCGCAGACATGTTGGCGCCGAGCGGCGGAGCCATCACGAGTCCCCAAGCCAGCGCCGCCAGCGTCGCCGTTCGCTCCTGATCGAGGCTCAGAGACCGCCGAAGCAGATCGATGGCCTTGACGATACCTTCGCGGGTGCCGCCCCATAAATGGTGAAGGCCGCGCAAATACAGATCATAGGCCGAAAGATCAGTTGGCGGCTTGCGGCGTGCGCGTTCGATCTCGGCGCTACGAACGGCGGGATCGACGACTGCGGCAACACTGCTGCTGACGTCGTCCTGCAGGTCGAAGATGTCGACCAGGGGGCGATCGTAGCGATTGGACCAGACCTGGGCCTCGCTTCCGGTATGAGTGAGCTCGGCCGAGACGCGAATGCGGTTGCCCGCCTTGCGAATATGACCGCTCAGGACGTATTGCGCACCGAGTTGCTGCGCAATCTGCCGGCTGGTCATTCCCTTGTCCCGAAGGGCAAAGCTCGATCCGGCCGCGATCACCACCAGCTCGCGAAAGCGCGATAGAGCGGTGATGATGTCTGCAGTGACGCCATCGGCGAAGTAGTCCTGTTCGGTTTCATCACCCATGTTGCGGAACGGAAGCACCGCCACGGAGGGCCTGTCGTTGCCGAACACGTGCTCCGCCTGGTGCGAAAGGTCTGCCGTCGGGTCCGCTGCCGGCAGAACGATCTTCTGCTCCTGGACCTTGCGCAATTCCGCAGCCAGCGCGCTGGTTGTGGCATCGGGCGCGGTGCCGAGCTCTTGCTTCAGAAAGGCAACGACGGCCTGATAATATTTGAGCGCCTCGGCGTTGCGGCCGGCCGCGGACAACGCGCGCATGATCAGGCGGTGCGCATCCTCACGCATGCTGTTGAGTGCATTGGCGCGCTGGCCGGCGAGCAGGGCATCGCCGGCACGTCCGTCGGACAGTTCCTGGTCGCCGAGCGCTACCATCGCGCCGACAGCCAGCTCCGATAACCGCTCGCGTTCGCCGGCCACCCACTCGCTCCAGCCCTCAGCGTTGACCGCGATGTCATCGACGAGGCGCCCGCGATAGAGATCTGCCGCCGCGGTCAGCGCGTCACGGCTGCCCTTTCTGACAAGCCGCTCGAATTGCGGCACATCGCAGGTGATCACAACGGCATTCAACGAAATGAATTCGCCGTCACTCCTGAGAGCACTCTGACCAAGAACTTGACGCAGCTTGAACAGGGCCTGTCGCAGGTTTTGCTTCGCCTGCGCTTCGAAGTGCGATCCCCACAGCAAGGTCGAGAGTTTTTCGCGGTGCTGAGGCTGAGGTGCCGTGCAGGCCAGATAGGCCAGCAATCCCGCGAGCTTCTTGTTCGGTAAGCTGACGGCACCGTCCGGCCCGATCAGTTCAAAACGTCCAAGAAGTGCGAGAGTAAAACTTGGGCTGGGCGCGGGTGCAGTTTCGGTCATTCCGCCTCAAAAATAAGCAGATGCGCTCACGGATATACATCCTACACGAATTGCCGCCTTAGCGAACAATATTAACGCTGCAGTGACGGCCGAGTGACGCCGGCGACGACGACAGTGGGTTCAGATCGCATCGCGACGAGATGCCGGTTGGTTGATCGACGCGGAGCAATTTCATCCGGAAGTCAGCGTGCGCGCGCATCACCTCATCATGATCGTCGTTGGCTTGTTCGTGGTTCTCGCCGGATTCGACGCAGCGTTGACGACCTTTGCACACCCGACACTCAGGGCCGCTTCGCAGTCGGCGCCGCCCGTCGCACCGCTCCTTTTCGGAGGCGACTGATCGCACGCTGGCATCACAACAGCCATCAAACAGGAGGTCGCATTGACCGACATCGCACAGCAGGGAAGACAATCGCAGAGGTTTCTCGCGTCCGATCAAGAACAGCGATTGGTTGCGATGTGGAGACTTGGAGTGGTCGCCTTCTATGGCTCGCTCCTGGCGCTGGTGATTGCCTTCGCGGCAATGAGCAAGGCGCCCCGAGAGCGCCAAGCCAACCTGGCCTCCGACGATTTCGTTACCCACTACATTTCGAACCCGCCGGCGCCGTAGGCGATCGGGACGAGCGACAGCAAAGCATATGAGGACAATCGTGAACAATCACAACCGTGCTGCGTCTCCAATTCGGGCCAGATCTCCGGCATCGCACGACAGAAAGCGAACAGGCGGCGAGACGCGCCTGATGATTCTCGTTCTGCTGGGATTCGGCCTCGTTCACGTGATCGGCGCGATCCTCATTCAGCGCGCGTCGACCGAGCGAGGTGATCCGCCCCTGATCCTCGCTTCGCACACCGACTGACGGCCGCCACATGCAGCCGGTTCATGGGATTTGAAAACCAGGAGGCAACATTGCCAGCAATCATACGCACGATTTCCCGCACGGTCCTCTCGGTCATCGGTGCCGAATTGGCGAAGCACGCCCTCCTGTTATGCGCAGCGTGCGCCTTTGTGTTCGTGCTCTCACGAACCTACGGCCTGGATTTGAGCGCCGGATTCTTCTGACGTTCGCAATGGTGGCCGACATGACTGAAATCTGAAGACGCATCGTCGTCGATGCGCAAGTCCTGAGGAGCTGAGATGTACGTTGGCCGGATATTGTCCACGCTTGGCGGACAAGGACCTATGCTCCTGGTGATCTCGCTTTGCGCAGGGCTGATGATCACTCCCTTCGCTCATCTCGGCTACGATCTTTTGCCTTTTTCGGCATTTCTTCTGACGCTGGGCTCGTTTCTTACGGCGGGTCTTGCCCCCTCTGAAGCCAGCATTCGTCCGCTCCTGATGGGCGTGGTACTTGCCTGGGTTGGCCTGGTGCTGCCATTCGCTGCTGCGATTCTGCTGTCCTTTGCTCCGCTTGATCCTGCGCTGCGGGCCGGCGTTCTGCTTTCACTGCTGGCGCCGCCGGTCGGAAGCGCCGCTGCGATCGCCGGAATGCTCGGTTTGCGACCACGTCTTGCACTGCTCGTTTCCATCGCACTGACCTTGCTCACGCCGATCTCGATTCCGAGTTTTGCCACGGTGCTCGGGCTTGGAATTGCATTCGACATGGGCGGGCTGGCAATCCGGCTCTTCAGCATTATCGGCGCTGCAGGCCTGGTGGCCTTCTTAGCCATGAGGTTTCGTCGTCATGTGATTCCCGTTCTGCCCGATCAAAGCGCCGCCACCGGGATCGCCGTTGTCGGGCTCATGATCGTGGGGCTTGCCACCTCGCAAGGCATACGGGCGCAATGGACCAGCAACGCCCTGCGTTTCGACGTGATGCTCGCCGCGGCGATCGTGTTCAATTTCGGTCTGTGCGTCCTCGCTGCCCTGACGTTCGCGAGGCTGGGGTGGCAAACCGCCGGTACCATCGGTCTCGTGAGCGGAAACCGCAACGTCACGCTCGTGTGGGCAGCGGCGAGCTTCGGTCTGCCGTCGCTGGCGGAAGGTTATGTCGCTGCGTGCGTCATCCCGGTCCTCGCGCTTCCCCTCATCATCAAGCTTTGTCTTAGACTACCATCCTTCAGCCGCTTCATCCCACAAAACCGATGACTCAAAGAGTACACGCCTGACCTGGTGCTCAAACAACAAGGCACGGCGCTTGCGACGCCGTGCCTTCCGCATTCATGAGGCTCGATCTCAGCTGTAGATTTCGAACAGTCCCGCGCCGCCCTGGCCGCCGCCGATGCACATCGTCACGACGCCCCACTTCGCCTTGCGGCGCTTGCCCTCCTGGAGGATGTGGCCGGTGAGCCGCGCGCCGGTCATGCCGAACGGATGGCCGATCGCGATCGATCCGCCGTTGACATTGTACTTGGCGGGATCGATGCCGAGCTTGTCGCGCGAATAGAGACACTGGCTGGCGAAGGCTTCATTGAGCTCCCAGAGATCGATGTCGTCGATCTTCAGGCCATGACGCTTCAACAGCTTCGGCACGGCAAAGATCGGGCCGATGCCCATCTCGTCCGGCTCGCAACCCGCGGCCGCCCAGGCGACGAAGCGGCCCATGGGATTGAGGCCGCGCTTCTCCGCGTCCTTGGCTTCCATCAGCACCACGGCCGCGGCGCCGTCCGACAGCTGGCTGGCGTTGCCGGCCGTGACGAACTTGCCGGGGCCCCTGACGGGCTCGAGCTTGGCGAGACCTTCCAGCGTGGTCTCGGGCCGGTTGCACTCGTCGCGGTCGACGACGTAATCGACGATCGACTCGGCCTTGGTCGCCTTGTCGACCACCTTCATCTTAGTCTTCATCGGGACGATCTCGTCCTTGAACTTGCCGGCCTGCTGCGCGGCGGCCATGCGGCGCTGCGACTCCAGCGAATACTCGTCCTGATATTCACGGCTGAGATTGTAGCGCTCGGCGACGATATCGGCGGTGTCAATCATCGCCATGAAGATCGCCGGTGC
This sequence comes from Bradyrhizobium sp. Kon56, assembly GCF_055807635.1. Taxonomy (NCBI): domain Bacteria; kingdom Pseudomonadati; phylum Pseudomonadota; class Alphaproteobacteria; order Hyphomicrobiales; family Nitrobacteraceae; genus Bradyrhizobium; species Bradyrhizobium sp. Kon56. The sequence continues at coordinate 340,361 of NZ_JBVVOU010000004.1, forward strand.
CGTCTTGAGCAGTTCGGGATCGATCGTCTCCTTCGGCGTGCCGCCGCCCGGCATCGAGATGCTCTCGACGCCGCCTGCGACGATGCAGTCGGAACCGTCCGAGCGGATCGAGTTGGCGGCCATCGCGATGGTCTGGAGACCGGACGAGCAGAACCGGTTCACCGAGACGCCCCCGGTCGATTTCGGCATTCCCGCCAGCAGCGCGGCCTGGCGGCCGATGTTCGGCGCGCCATGAGCGCAATTGCCGAGATAGCAATCCTCGACATAGTCCTTCTCGACGCCGGCTCGGTCGACTGCGTGGTGAATGGCGTGGGCCGCGAGCGACATCGGCGGGGTGATGTTGAACCCGCCGCGGCCGGATTTCGCGAGGCCCGTGCGTGCATAGGAAACGATGACGGCTTCACGCATTGTTTTCTCCCTTTCGAACGATTTTGACCGGAGCATCGGTCGAGGTTTCTCGGCGCCATTGGTACACAATGTCCGGCGGTCGCGGGAGAAATAAAAACGCCGCCCTCGCGAGAGGGCGGCGTTGTTCCGCGGGTCGGAATATGTCGGCGGATCAGAACGTCAGCGCCTTGACCTGCTTGACCTGCGGCAGAGCCTGCACCTTGGCAAGCAGATCGGCCGGCACCGCGCCGTCGACCTCGATCAGCGCGATGGCATCGGAGCCCGGCGCAACGCGGCCAAGATGGAAGGTCGCGATGTTGATCTTGGCATCGCCGAGCAGGCTCGCGAACTTGCCTATGAAACCCGGCTTGTCCTCGTTGGTCACGTAGATCATCGACTTGCCAAATTCAGCGTCGACGCGGATGCCCTTGATGTCGACCAGGCGCGGCTTGCCGTCGGCATAGACCGTGCCCGAGACCGACCGCTCCTGCCGCTCGGTGGTGACGGTGACGGTGATCAGGCTTTCATAGTCACTCTGGGCGGCGCGGACGATCTCGTCCACCACCATGCCGCGCTCCTTGGCGACGACGGGCGCGGAGACGACGTTGACCTCACCCAGCATCGGCCGCAGCAGGCCCGACAGCACGGCGGAGGTGATCGCCTTGATCTTCATCTCGGCCACGTGGCCCTCATAGGTGATCTCGACCTTGAGGATGCCGCTCTCGGTGAGCTGTCCCGCGAACGAACCGAGCTTTTCAGCGAGCGCGATGAACGGCTTCAGCTTCGGCGCCTCTTCCGCCGTGATCGAGGGGAAGTTGACGGCATTCGAGATCGCGCCGGTGAGCAGGTAATCCGACATCTGCTCGGCAACCTGGAGCGCGACGTTCTCCTGCGCCTCGGTGGTGGACGCGCCGAGATGCGGCGTGCAGATCACGTTGGGATGACCGAACAGCACATTCGCGGTGGCGGGCTCCTCGACAAAGACGTCGAAAGCGGCGCCGGCGATGTGCTTGGAATTCAAAGCGTTGACCACGGCCTGCTCGTCGACGAGACCGCCGCGGGCGCAGTTGATCAGGCGCACGCCCTTCTTCATCTTGGCGATCGCGGATGCGTCGATGATGTTCTTGGTCTTCTCGGTCAGCGGGGTGTGCAGGGTGATGAAGTCGGCGCGCTTGAGCAGGTCGTCGAGCTCGACCTTCTCGACGCCGATGTCCCTGGCGCGCTCCGGCGACAGGAACGGATCGAACGCGATCACCTTCATGCGCAGGCCGAGCGCACGGTCGGCGACGATCGAGCCGATGTTGCCGCAGCCGACGACGCCGAGCACCTTGCCGGTGATCTCGACGCCCATGAAGCGGTTCTTCTCCCATTTGCCGGCTTGGGTCGAAGCGTCCGCCTGCGGAATCTCGCGCGCCAGCGCCAGCATCAGGGTGATGGCGTGCTCGGCGGTCGTGATCGAATTGCCGAACGGCGTGTTCATCACGATGATGCCCTTGGCCGTGGCGGCGGGAATCTCGACGTTGTCGACGCCGATGCCGGCGCGGCCGATCACCTTGAGGTTGGTCGCCTTCTCGAGGATCTTCGCGGTCGCCTTGGTTGCGGAGCGGATCGCGAGGCCGTCGTAATTGCCGATGATCTCGGCGAGCTTGTCCTTGTCCTTGCCGAGATTGGGCTGGAAGTCGACCTCGACGCCGCGGTCTTTGAATATCTGCACGGCAGCGGGAGAGAGCGCGTCGGAAATGAGAACTTTGGGTTTGGTCATGGAGATGTGTCCTTCGCCGTCCCTAGAGGGAGATCGGCCTGAGGGCCGGAATGGGGAATTGCTCGGAAGCTCTTTGCTCTCCCTCTCCCCGTTCTTACGGGGAGAGGGTCGGGGTGAGGGGCAGCCACAGGCGGGGTGCTCGCGGAGAGAGCCCCTCACCCGGATCGCTGCGCGACCCGACCTCTCCCCGTAAGAACGGGGAGAGGTAAAAACTACGCCGCCTTGGCGAGCGCGGCCTTGGTCTCGGCGAAGGCCCAGTCGATCCACTGGGTCAGCAGCGCGACATCACTGGCCTCGACGGTGGCGCCGCACCAGATACGCAGGCCGGCGGGCGCATCGCGATAGTAGGCGAAGTCGTAGCCCGCGCCCTCTTTCTCGACCAGCGCCACCAGCTTCTTGCTGAACTCGGCCTGCGCGTCCTCGGAGAGTGAGGTGATCGCGGGATCGGTGAACTTCAGGCACACCGAAGTGTTGGAGCGGATTGCGGCGTCCTTGGCGAGGAAGTCGATCCAAGGCGTCTTAGCCTTCCAGTCGGCGAGCACCTTGGTGTTGGCGTCGGCGCGCGCGATCAACGCCTTCAGACCGCCGATCGACTTGGCCCAGTTCAGTGCGTCGAGATAATCCTCGACGCAGAGCATCGACGGCGTGTTGATGGTCTCGCCGACGAAAATGCCTTCGTTGATCTTGCCGCCCTTGGTCATGCGGAAAATCTTCGGCAGCGGCCAGGCCGGCTTGTAGGTTTCGAGCCGCTCCACCGCGCGGGGCGACAGGATCAGCATGCCATGCGCGGCTTCGCCGCCGAGCGCCTTCTGCCAGGAGAAGGTGACGACGTCGAGCTTGGCCCAGTCGAGGGGTTGCGCGAACGCGGCCGAGGTGGCGTCGCAGATGGTCAGGCCTTCGCGGGTCGCGCTGATCCAGTCGGCGTTCGGCACGCGCACGCCCGAGGTGGTGCCGTTCCAGGTGAAGACGACGTCGGACTTCGGATCGACCTTGGAGAGGTCGGGGATCTCACCGTAAGCCGCGTTGAGCTTGGTGACGTCCTTGAGCTTCAATTCCTTGACGATGTCGCTGACCCAGCCCTCGCCAAAGGATTCCCAGGCGAGCGTGGTGACGGGCCGCGCACCCAGCATCGACCACAGCGCCATCTCGACCGCGCCGGTATCGGAGGCCGGCACGATGCCGATGCGATAATCAGCGGGCACTTCGAGCACTTCGCGCGTCAAATCGATCGCGAGCTTGAGCTTGGTCTTGCCGACCTTCGCGCGATGCGAACGGCCGAGCGCTGCGTCCTTGAGATTTTGGGCATTCCATCCGGGGCGCTTGGCGCAGGGGCCGGAGGAAAAATGCGGCACGTTCGGCCGCGAAGCGGGCTTCGCTACAGTCATCGTCTACCCTTCCAGATAGTAAGCCTCCCGTTGGGGGGAGGTGTCCCGCCGCGGCTGATACGGGAAACGGGAAGAGTCGTCAAGGAAGTTCCGGCGGTTCACGCGCGGGTGATGGCGCCTCCGGTGCGATCTTGGGGGAATCGACCACCGCCAGCGCGTTCAGCAAGCCCGTGGCATCGCTGATCAATTGCGCGGCGCGGCGGCGGCTGCCGACTTTCAAAATGCATTTGTCATTGGCCTGCACGACGTAGTCGTTGCCGACCTTGATCATCGAATAGCTTGTCATCGAAATCCCCGAACCGATCGAGCCCGGTTTCGACGCCCCGTAGCACCGTTCGTTCCTTCACCAACGTGAACGCCGTGACGGTGGTTTATCAGCTCTTAATATGAACGTACGCGCGATCCGATTTCGCTGATCGCGCAAGGCTCATAGCGTGCTGCGTCAAAAGCGGACAGTCATGCCGACGTGACTCGCCGTGAACCCAAGCCGCTTGTAGAAGCGCTGCGCATCTGTTCGCGTCTGATGCGTCAGCAGTTCGACGAGATTGCAACCGCGCGCTTTCGCTTCCGTCACCGCCCATTGCACCAATTGCTCGCCGATGCCGCGGCTGCGGCAATCGGAAGCGACGCGGACGTCTTCGAGCAGACCGCGCAAGCCGCCTTGCGAGCTGAGACCCGGCAGGATCGCGAGCTGCAGGCAGCCGACCACCCTGCCCTCACTCTCGACAACCACAAGCTGGATATTTTGATCGCGCTCGATCCGCGCGAATGCCTCGTAATAGGACGCATGCAACGGGTCTTCCACGCGCTCGCGTGCGCTCCCGAGATGATCGTCGGCGAGCATCGTCACGATCGCAGCAACATCTTCGCGGCGCGCGGGACGAATGGAGACAGATTGGGCGTTCATAAAGTTACTCCTGCCTCAAGCGCGCCTAACGCACCTTGGGTATCCCGAGAAAGGTCTCGGCTTCGCCGATCCAGCGGCGGATGGCGGCATAGCGACCGAGATCGAAGCCGCCTTCATGCGCGACGCGCGTATAGGCAAGCAGCGAGACGTCGGCAAGCGAAACGTCATCACCGGCGAAGAAGCGGTTTGCCGCCAGATGCTGCTCCATGCGATCGAGCGCCGCGTAGCCGCGCTTGACCTTTTCAGGATCGAGCTCGGAGGCGTCCTTGCCGAGATAGACGAGCTGGAAGCGGCACACCGCGATATAGGGCTCGTGGCTGTATTGTTCCCAGAACAGCCATTCGTCCATCTTGGCGGCAGTGAAGGCGTCGCCCGGAATGAGCGCACTGTCGCGCGCGAGATAGCGGATGATGGCATTGGACTGCGCCAGCGTGCGACCGTCGTCGAAAGCGACGGTGGGCACCTGGCCGGCACCGTTCATCTGGAGGAATTGCGGCGTACGGGTCTCGCCCTTGCGGGTGTCGATCTCGATCCACTCGTAGAGCACCGCGAGCTTGTCGCAGACCCACTTCACCTTCAGACAATTGCCGGAATTGCTATCGCCGTAGATCCGCATCGGTGCCCCCGCGCATTCGGCGACAGAGCATCAGGACAGAAGGAACCTGTCAACAGAAAGCGGGCGACTCAGAACTGGTAGCCAATGCCGACGCGGAAGTTATTCAGGCCGACAGTGATGTCCTTCACGTCCGAGAAGCCGACATGCTCCCATTCGCCGCGAACCAGGATGTTGTTGCAGATCGCGTACTCGACACCGATACCGGCCGTCCATCCATACATGAAGCTGTTGGTGCGCAGCTCAGTCTTGTTAAACGTACCCGTGTCAATCGTGACCTGTCGATGGATCGTCGCCGTAACACCGCCCAGGACAATCGACTCGTCATAGTCGTCATGCTTGATGTAGGACACGGTCGCGAATCGCGAAACTTCAGCGCGCCCAATCGCCAGACCGGCGAAGGCATAGGGCATGAAGTCGCCGCCGTCCCAACCGACCCGACCGCGGAAGGTGGCGTAATCCTTCAGCTTTAGCGCAGCACCACCACCGAGTGAAGTGACGTAGGTATAGGTATGGCCCGTTGGCGCCGTCTCACCGTCGAGAATGCGTGTCATGGAATCACTTGCCGAGCTCGATATATTCTTCATGTAGCTGTAATTGGCCTCGACGCCGAACACTGCATCGTAGAGCTGCCAATTGCGGCCGACATAGGCGCCAAACCCGGTCGACTGCACGTGGTTACTCGGCAGCAGCGACCAGCCGCCGACTGGCGCCTCAAGGATGCTGTTGCGAAGCATGAAGTCGGTCATCGTCTTCGGAGCATGACTGAAATCAACATCGGTCGTGGCAAACCCGAACTGGCCGCCAACATAAAAACCGTCCCAATTGTGGGACGTCTTTGACAGCCCGTCGGTGAAGCTACCTCGGAGGATGGGAAGATCGGAGAGATCGGCCGCGTGCGCCGCGGAGACCGTCCCCAACATCGCCGCCGCCAACAAAAGCCTACGCATCGAACGCTCCATCGAACTCGAACTTTCACTCGTGATCATGGCTCGTTAACCTTAACCAATGGTTGCGTAGGAGGCTTTCGTCGCCGCCCGCCATGAAAAATACGCAAAGCAAAACGGCGCGGGATGATCCCGCGCCGTTAAGAAGTCCTAACCGATCAGGCTGACGATCAGCCCTTGGTGACGAGCGGCGGCATGTAGGCCGGCGGGCTGTTGAGATCCCAGCGCACGCCGAGCTTGACGTCATGCGAGGTGAGCTCCTTGATCTTGATTGTGGACGGACCCGAGGCGCTGTTGTCGAACAAGCGGTAGTTGCCGGGCGCAGCATCGCCGAGGTTCATGTAGCTGTAGGCCAGTTCGACCGTGAAGCCGGGGTTGACCTTGTAAGCGAGACCGGCGTGTGCGGCCCAAGCCAGGTTCCACTTTCCGCTGTCGGCGAAGTAGGCGACGCTGGCGCTCGGGGTCGGGGTCAGCGCGGCGAGATATGCAACGCCGTCGTCACGGAAGCCGCTAATTTTGTTGTAGGAGCCGCCGACACCGGCGCCGATGAACGGCGTGATGCACCACCAGGTGCCGAGATCGACATAGGCGTTGGCCATGACGACCCACTCCGACTTGCTGCCGCTATAATTGTCCGAGCCAACGAAGCCCGGCCCAATGACGTTATCAGCACCGTGCAGGTTGGCCTTGCCCCGGTATTGGCCGATCACGTCGGTGCGAAACCAGTTGTTGAAGCGATAGCCGACGCCGAGGTCGAACAGCGGTGACGAGTCGAAGCCAAGCCCCTCCGTCGTTTTAGTAAACCCAGGCGCTACCGCGCCGTCGATGCGCTTGGCGCTCTGGTTGGTCATGCCGACGTCGCCGCGCAGGTACCAGCCACCGAAGTCGGCGGGCGGAGCCGGGGGCGCGTACATCGGAGGGGGCGCCGCGATCGGCATGTCGGCGGCGAACGCCATCGAGGAGATCAGGGTTGCCGCACCCGCGGCAAGGAGAGACTTAACGCTACGCATTGGCTTCGTCCTTTTGGCCGGTGAGGCAATACGGCGCCTCACGTTCTGGAAACTCACGGCCCGGACGATGCCAGCAAATGCTTAAGCGCCACTTAACCCTAATTTTTAAGGTTGATTTTTTCTCAACTCGCACGCGCGGGCGGCGCGAGCGTTGCAAAAATGCAGCGCCAAATGCGACGCCGTCGCCGCATTTCCTAACGATGTATGAAGCCGCGTTGCAGCAAGTCAGGATATGTTAACGCGCGTGCCGCGGCAGCTTGGGCAGGAACACCGCAAGCAGGCCGATCGCCGGCAGATAGGCGCAAACCTGGTAGACGAACGCGATCGAGGTGTGGTCCGCGAGCTTGCCGAGCACGGCGGCGCCCAGGCCGCCGATGCCGAAGGCGACACCGAAGAACACGCCGGAGATCATCCCGAAGCGGTGCGGGACCAGCTCCTGCGCGAACACGATGATCGACGACGTCGTCGAGGAGATGATCAGGCCGATGATCACGGACAGCACCGCGCTCGCATAGAGCCCGGCATAGGGCAGCGCCAGCGTGAACGGCAGCGCCCCCAGGATCGAGATCCAGATCACGATCTTGCGGCCGAAGCGATCGCCCAGGGGACCACCGAGAAAAGCGCCGACCGCGTTCGCTGCGAGGAAAATGAAGAGATACATCTGCGCGGCTTGCGTCGACACGCCGAAGCGGTCGATCAGATAGAAGATGTAGTAGCTCGACAGGCTCGAGACGTAGAGCTGCTTCGAGAACAGCAGCGCGACCAGCACGAGGAGCGCAACGACGACGCGACGCGAATTCGGCGCGTCGGGATGGTCTTGATCCACCGCCGTCTTCTTCGCCTTGATCTGCGGTTCGTACCAGCGGCCGATGCGCCAGAGGATGAGGATCGCAAGGAAGGCGATCGAGGAGAACCAGGCGATGCTGCCCTGCCCGAACGGCACGACGATGAGCGCGGCGAGCACCGGTCCCATCGAGGTGCCAAAACTGCCGCCGAGCTGGAACACCGATTGCGCAAAACCGTAGCGGCCGCCGGAGGCGAGCCGCGCGATGCGCGCCGACTCCGGGTGAAACACCGCCGAGCCGAGGCCGACCAGAGCGGCTGCGACGAGGATGACGAGATATTGGTGGGCGGCGCTGAGCAGCAACAGACCGAAGAAGGTCGAGGCCATGCCGATCGACAGCGAATAGGGCTGCGCCTTCTTGTCGGTGTAGTGGCCGACCACCGGCTGGAGCAGCGAGGCCGTGAACTGGAAGGCCAGCGTGATCATGCCGATCTGCGCGAAGTCGAGCGCATAGGTGTCCTTCAGGATCGGATACACCGAGGCGATCAGCGACTGCATGGTGTCGTTGAGGAAGTGCGAGAAGCTGATGCCGGCCAGCACGACATAGGCCGGCCCCGCGGCACCTTTGGCGCCGGGCTCGACGTCGCTGACGAGGACGGGCTCCGTCAGTGTTTCCTCTGAGACGACGACAGGCTTGTTCACTGGAGCATCCCGGCGGGCGCGGCAGATTGCCGCGACAAGCTAGTTACGATGCGCGCGGCGACCGATCCACCGCCAATCGTCGATGGCTGGGATGCGCTTCGCTCCATCCCTTGCAGTAGTTCGTAGCCCGGATGGAGCGCAGCGCAATCCGGGGCCGTTCGCTTGTTGCGCGATTCCCGGATTTCGCTGCGCTCCATCCGGGCTACGATCGTGCTTCGCGTAGCGCCTCAGGCCGCGGCGTTCCCGAGCGCCGAGACGATGGTATCGACGACGTCCTCGACCAGGATGCGATCCTCGCCCTCGCCCATGACGCGGATCACCGGCTCGGTGCCGGAGGAGCGGATCAGCAGGCGGCCGTGGCCGTTGAGCCGCTGCTCGCCGTCGGAGATCGCCGACTTGACGTCGGAATTGTCGAGCGGCTTGCCGCCTTTATAACGGACGTTCTTCAGGATCTGCGGCAGCGGATCGAAGCGGTGGCAGACTTCCGACACCGGCCGGCGCAGCTTCTGCACCACGGCAAGCACCTGCAATGCGGCCACGAAGCCGTCCCCGGTGGTGGCGTAGTCGGACAGGATGATGTGGCCGGACTGCTCGCCACCGAGATTGTAGCCGCCGTTCAGCATCTGCTCGAGCACGTAGCGATCGCCGACCGGCGTGCGCACGAGATCGAGCCCCTGCGCATTGAGGAATCGCTCGAGCCCGAGGTTCGACATCACGGTGGCGACGATGCCCGATCGCGAAAGCCGACCGTCTTCCTTCCAGCTCTGCGCGATCACCGCGAGCAGCTGGTCGCCGTCGACGATGTGGCCGCGCTCGTCGACCAGGATGACGCGATCGGCGTCACCGTCGAGCGCGATACCGATGTCGGCGCGCATCTCGCGCACCTTCTTCGACAGCGCTTCGGGCGAGGTGGAGCCGCATTCCTTGTTGATGTTGAAGCCGTCGGGCTCGACCCCGATCGGAATCACGTCGGCACCCAGCTCCCACAGCGCTTCCGGCACCACCTTGTAGGCGGCGCCATTGGCGCAATCGACCACGACGCGCAAGCCGTCGAGCGACAGATCGCGCGGCAGCGTGCGCTTGGCGAATTCGATGTAGCGGTCATGCACGCCGTCGATGCGGCGGGCGCGGCCGAGACTGGCGCTCTGGGCGAGACGCTTGTCGATGGGCTCATCGAGCAGCTGCTCGATCTGCTTCTCGACGTCGTCGGAGAGCTTGAAGCCCTGCGGCCCGAACAGCTTGATGCCGTTGTCCTCGAACAGATTATGCGAGGCGGAGATCATCACGCCGAGATCGGCGCGCATCGACTTGGTCAGCATCGCGACCGCCGGCGTCGGCATCGGGCCGACCAGCAGCACGTCCATGCCGACCGAAGTGAAGCCCGCGACCATCGCGTATTCGATCATGTAGCCGGACAGGCGGGTGTCCTTGCCGATCACGACCCTGTGGCGGTGGTCACCGCGCTGAAACGCCAGGCCTGCGGCCTGGCCGACCTTGAGCGCGAGCTCCGGCGTGATCAGTCCGTTGGCGCGGCCCCGGATCCCGTCCGTCCCGAAATATTTGCGGCTCATATCGTCCCCCACGCAACAACCAGGGATCCCCAGCGCAACCTCCGGGTGCCCAAGCGGGACCCGCATCCCTGATTTGCTGAGGTCTTATAGAGCCATCACGGCTAACTTGGCTTCAAAAAATATGATGAATCATTACGGAACCGGGCGGCTCCCGGCCCCAATAACGTCTTGTTAACATTATATTTCCGTTGAAGATACTGGAACAGGGCGGAACCGGCACCTAGTCCGAGCGCTTCACATGGCCGTCCGCGCGGCTCGGCGCCGGCTGGGTGACACTGACGGGATCGGAGCCCGGAAAGGTCTCTTCCAGACCCTCCTCCAGCGCTTCCTCGAGATCATGCTTCTCCTTGATCTCCTCCGGCGTCGGTCCGGTGTGCGGCCTGGTCATGGCGCCCTCCTCTCCACAAAGGATTTGCAAACGATTTGGCTGTGCATCCAACCATGCTAGATGACCCCTCGATCTTCCGATGCAAGAGTCTTCCCATACAAGACTCTTCCGACAAGACGGGCCGGGAAACGTTCATGAAGCACATCACCTGTATCGACGATCTTCGCACACTGCATCAGCGCCGCGTGCCGAAGGCGTTCTTCGATTATTGCGACCGCGGCTCCTACGCCGAGGAAACGCTGCGCGCCAACCGCGAAGACATGCAGGCGATCAAGTTCCGCCAGCGCATTCTGGTCGACGTCTCCAAACGCGACACCGCGACCACGATCCTCGGCGAGCCCTCGACCATGCCGCTGATCCTCGCGCCGGTGGGCCTGCTCGGCATGCAGCATGGCGATGGCGAGATCCATGCCTGCCGTGCCGCGCAAGCGGCCGGTATCCCGTTCACGCAGTCGACGATGTCGATCTGCTCGATCGAGGACATCGCGGCCAATGTCGAGAAGCCGTTCTGGTTCCAGCTCTACGTGATGAAGGACCGCGGCTTCATCAAGGAGTTGATCCAGCGCGCGATCGCGGCGAAATGCTCCGCGCTGGTGCTGACCGTCGATCTCCAGGTCATCGGCCAGCGCCACCAGGACATCAAGAACGGCATGACGATCCCCCCCGAGTGGACGATGTCTAAATTTCTGGATTTCGCCACAAAGCCCGCGTGGGTCTCCGGCGTGCTGCGGGGCAAGCGCCGTACCTTCGGCAACATCGCCGGCCACGTGAAGAACACCGAGGACCTCAATCGCCTCGCCGAATGGACCGCCTCGCAGTTCGACACGTCGTTGAACTGGAAGGACGTCGAGTGGGTCCGCAGCATCTGGCCGGGCAAGCTGATCATCAAGGGCATTCTGGACGTCGAGGACGCCGAGGAAGCCGCCAAGACCGGCGCGCAGGCTCTCGTCGTCTCGAACCATGGCGGCCGTCAGCTCGACGGCGCGCCGTCATCGATCGAGGTGCTGCCCGAGATCGCCGAGGCGGTCGGTGACAGGATGGAGATCATGTTCGACGGCGGCATCCGCTCCGGCCAGGACGTGATGCGCGCGCTCGCGCTCGGCGCGAAGTCCTGCATGATCGGCCGCGCCTACGCCTATGGCCTTGGCGCCGGCGGCCAGGCCGGCGTCGCCAAGGCGATCGACATCATCCAGAAGGAGCTGCTCACCACCATGGGCCTGTGCGGCGTCAACCGGATTGACGAAATCGACGAACATATCATCGCGATGTGAACCGCAGCGGCAGTGCCGTAGGGTGGGCAAAGCGAAGCGTGCCCACCAATTCGCAAATCGTAGGGTGGGCACGGCGCTTCGCGCCTTTGCCCACCCTAAGATTTCAGCGTTCGCCCTCACATCGGCGGCGTCACCCCGTCGCGGCCGACATTCACCCGGTTGGCCTCAAGCGAACCATCGTCCTTCTTCACCGCGCCGAAAATGATCAGCTTGGCGCCGGGCTTGAGCTCGGATTTGTCGCTGGCGACGAAGGTGACGATCGGCGTGTCCGGCGGCACCACGACTTTCTTCTCGCCGTCCTTGTACTTGACCGTGATGTTCTGGCCGTCGGTGCCCTTCACCGTCTGCGCCACGGTGGCGTTGGTCATGGTCGAGTTGGCGCGCGCGTCCCAGGGACGAAAACCTTCGGCCGCGCCGCGCTGGTTTTCGGGGAAGATGTGCACCGCGATCGCCTTCTGGGTGCCGTCGGGCTCGGGCAGGCCGGTGACGCCGATATAGGAGCCGTCCTTGATCTCCGACAACGACGTCTTCACCACCGCGAAGACGGCGACGTTGTCGGTCATGCGCACCTTCACGTCGGTTCCTTCGCGGGTCTTGATGCCGAGCGTGTTGCCGTCGACGCTCTCGATGGTGCCGCGGATGCGGACCGTCGGCGTCTGCTGCGCCAGGGCGGATGACGTGACGATGCAGGCGGCGAACGCGGCCACGCCGAGGCGTGATATCCAGGTTCTCTTCGACATGTTGTTATTCTCCATTTACATCGGCGGCGTCAGGCCGTCGCGGCCGACGCTGACGCGGTTGGTTTCGAATGAGCCGTCCGGCAGCTGCTTCATGAAGGCGATCACCTTGGCGCCGGCCTTCAGATCGGATCTGTCGCCGGGGACAAAGGTCACCACCGGCGTATTGTCGGCGACGAACACCTTCTTCTCGCCGTCCTTGTACTTGACCAGCAGCGTATGGCCGTCATTGCCGACCACGCTCTCCGACACGGTCGCATTGGTCATGCTGGAATTGGGCTTGAGGTCATAGGGTCGCGAGCCCTCGCCGGTGCCGCGCATGCTCTCCGGAAACACGTGCACCTCGACCGCGTTCGCGCCTCCGTCCGGTCCCGGCACGGTGGTGGCGCCGACGAAGGAGCCGGGCTTGATGTCGGCAAGTGAAATCCTGGTAATGCCCGACACGTTTACGTCGGAGGCGATGTGCAGCTTGACATCCTCGCCGCTGCGCGCCTTGACCTGCATCGTGTCGCCATTGACGCTTTCGATCGTGCCTCGCACGCGCGTCGGCACCGGCGCCCTTTGCGCAAGGGCCGAGAGGGTCGAGACGGCCACCATCGCGACGGCGATGAGCGGACGTGTGAAAGTTGCACGTTGAACAGACATGATGGTCTCCGATTGCGCCCTATTGTCCCTACGGACATAGAACTCCGGAGATTACGCGCTATTCTCTCAAGTCTTTGTGAGATCGGCCTCGACCAGCGCACGCAGCTCGGCCGTGACCTGCGGCCGCTGGCCGAACCACAGCTCGAAGCCGCGGACCGCCTGATGCAGCAGCATGCCGAGCCCGTCGGCGGTCTTCAACCCGCGCGCCTGTGCGGCCGCCAGCAGCGGCGTCACCAGCGGGACATAGACGAGATCGGCGATCACGGCGCCATCCGGCAGGCGCGCCACTTTAAGGTCGAGTGAAGGCTGACCGTGCATGCCGAGCGAGGTCGTGTTCACGAGAAGTTTTGCACGCGGCAGAATGTGGTCGATGCCATCCCACGCAACAGGATGCACCTTCGGCCCGAACTGCCTTGCAAGCATCTCGGCCCGGCCGACGGTGCGATTGGCGAGATGGACGCGCTTGATGCCGCGTTCAAGCAACCCGAACACGATGGCGCGCGAGGAGCCGCCGGCGCCGAGCACCAGCGCCTCTTCGGCTGCGTCCCAGCCGGGCGCGCTGGCATCGAGATTGCCGATAAAGCCCTCGACGTCGGTGTTGGTCGAGCGCAGCTCGCCGTCCGCAAACCACAGCGTGTTGGCCGCACCGACCGCTCGCGCGCGGGCATCGGGCGTCGACAGCTCGAGCACGCCTTCCTTGTGCGGGATGGTGACGTTGGCGCCGACGAAGCCGCGCAGCGACAGCCGCAGGACGAAGTCACGCAAATTATCGGGTGGAACCGCCTCGATGACATAGCCGCCCTCGATCCCGAGCGTGCGCAGCCAGTATCGATGGATCAGCGGCGAGCGCGAATGCGCGGCCGGCCATCCGATCAGACAGGCTGCGGGAGCCTTGGTCACGGTCGTCCTCCCCTGGGGTCGTTTCGGAGGCGATCCATTTCGTGTCCCGCAGGCGCTGTCAAGCGCGCGGGGCGTCTCGGGAGAGGCTCGACGTCAGGTCGTGCCCGCCTCACCACCCGCGGGCAGCGCCGCGCCGCCCTTGATGTCGGCGACCGCACGCGCGATGGTCTCGCGATAGCGCGCGCGTGGCGGCGTGACGCCATGGGTGAGCAGCGCACGGCGGACCGCAGGCGACGCCCCTGTGATGAACAGCCGGATGCCCTGGCGGTGGGCCTTGGCGGCGACGCGGCCGAGCACGTTGGCCGCGGTCGAATCTAGGAACGGCACGTCGGCGAAATCGACCACAAAACCCTTGCGCTTGTCGGCGATGCCGTCGAGCACACTGCCGATCGCCGAGGCCGCGCCGAAGAAGAACGCGCCGGTGATGCGATAGACCAGCACGTCGCGATCGACCGCGAGTGCGGGGTCGTAAGGCACGCGCCCGCCATTATCGTCATCGGGACGATCGGCGGCCACCAGTGGCGATCGTTCCTCGATGCCCGTCATTTCCGCCATGCGATGGATGAACAGGACCGCGCCAAGCGCGAAGCCAACCAGAATGCCCTCGGTCAGATCGCGGAAGATGGTGAGCAGGAAGGTTGCGAGCAGCACGACGGCATCGCCCCATGACGAGCGAAGGAGCGTCGCGAATTCGTGCTTCTCCGCCATGGTCCAGGCCACCACGACGAGCACGGCGGCGAGCGCGGCCAGCGGGATGTAGCTCGCGAGCGGCGCTGCGATCAGCATGAACAGCAGCAGGAAAACCGAATGCAGCATGCCCGCGAGCGGCCCCCGCGCGCCGGCGCGGATGTTGGTCGCCGTGCGCGCGATCAGCCCCGTGACACAGATGCCGCCGAACACCGCCGCGCCGACATTGGCGGCACCTTGCGCCACCAGCTCGCAATTGGAGCGGTGACGGCGTCCGGTCATGCCGTCGGCCACCACCGCCGACAGCAGCGATTCGATGGCGGCGAGCAGTGCGAAGGAGATCGCATCGGGCAGCACGGCGGTCGCCTTCGCGAGCGAGAATGCA
This sequence comes from Bradyrhizobium sp. Kon56, assembly GCF_055807635.1. NCBI lineage: Bacteria > Pseudomonadati > Pseudomonadota > Alphaproteobacteria > Hyphomicrobiales > Nitrobacteraceae > Bradyrhizobium > Bradyrhizobium sp. Kon56. The sequence goes on from NZ_JBVVOU010000004.1 coordinate 355,442, forward strand.
GGCAAGGCTGGCGAGGGCAGTTCCCGCGGAATGCCGCCGAAGCGCGATCCGACGGTCTCGACCGGCAGCGACAGCACGGCACATGCGACCGCCGCGAGCACGACCGCGATCAGGATACCGGGCCAGGACGGCAGCCAGCGTCGCAGGCCGGCGATGATGGCAATGCTGACGATCGCAACCGCGACCGCCGACGGATTGACGGTGTGCAGGCCCCCGGCAAGCGCGACGAGTTTCGGGACGAATTCGCTGGGCTCCTTCGCGAGGAGCGTGATCCCGCCGAGATCGCGCAGCTGGCTGGCGAAGATGATGACGGCGATGCCGGCCGTGAAGCCAACCGTCACAGGATATGGAATGAACTTGATATAGGTGCCGATCCGCAGGAAGCCCGCAGCGATCAGGAACAGGCCCGCCATCAGCGTGGCCAGGACCACGCCGTCAACCCCGTGACGGTCGGCGGTCGCCGCAACCAGCACAATGAAGGCGCCGGCCGGACCGCCGATCTGGAATCGGCTGCCGCCGAGCAGTGACGCAATGAAGCCGCCGACAACAGCGGTGTAGAGTCCGCGGTCCGGCGTCACGCCCGAGGCGATCGCGATCGCCATCGACAACGGCAGCGCGACGATCGCGACCGTGAGGCCCGCGAACACATCGGCACGGAAATCCGATAAGCCATAGCCCTCGCGCCATACGGTGACGAGCTTTGGCAGATAGAGTTCGGTAAAGGTCGGCCGACGAGGCTGGTGCAGCTTGCCTGCGTGTTCGCCTGTGATGCTCATTTCAGCAAAATGCTCCGCTGCCCACAACGCTCCGATGCATCGTGCGGCCGCGTATCGGGGCGCGACGGTGCGTTAGTTAAGACTGCTCCCGAGCATGATCATTGCGGGATCATGCTCCCACCCGACGCGGCGGCCCCGGCTCCTTAAGCCGAACGCCACGTCCGCCGCCTTCGCTGCGCGCCTGTTCGCCGATCAGCTCGACGCCGGCGCGATCAAAGGCTTCGACCACTTTCATCAAGGTCTCGACCACGCCGCGGACATTGCCGGTGCTCGCCTCCATCCGCTGAATGGTCGGCAGCGAAACGCCTGCGAGCTCCGCCAAGGCCCTCTGGTCAATGCCGAGCAGCGCACGCGCTGCCCGCATCTGGAACGACGTGATCACCTTGGCCTCACCTATGAAAGATTATAAATGATGTCTGGAGCATGCACAATGATGTAAAATACATCATAAACGACCGAACGCAAGGGGAAGCTCGCCATGCGAGCCATCCGTCTCCACCGTCATTGCGAGGAGCGAAGCGACGAAGCAATCCAGAATTCCTCCGGGGAAAGACTGGATTGCTTCCGCCTTCGCTAAAGCTTCGGCGGACAAGTCGCTGCGCTCACAATGACGGTTGGGAGGAGCAGCGTGAGTCCAACCTTCGCCACGCCCATTGTGAAGCCCGTCACCCCACCCCTCTCCCCGTAAGAACGGCGAGAGGGAGTGAGACAGTGATGCGTCCCTTACTTCGGCAGACCGATCACGCCGCGTGCTGATGCGCTGCGATGATCTGGTCGGCGGCGCGCCCCGTGACTTCGGCCATGTGGTCGAACTGGCGGGTGAAGCTGCCGGCGCCTGCCGTGGCCGAGCGCAACTCAACGATCAATTCGCCGATCTCGGCTTCCGGCATCATGGCGCGGACGCAGTCCCATCCGCTCCAGCCGTCGCGGGTGTCAAAGCCGAGGATCTGGCCGCGCCGTGCCGACAGAATCGCATTGATCTTGGCGGTGGCGTCGGTCGGGCAGACGATCTCGACCACATGGATCGGCTCCAGCAGCACCGACTGGCATTGCGGCAGGCCCTCGGTGAGCCCGACCCGCGCCGCCGTGCGGAAGGCGAGGTCGGAGGAATCGACGCTATGATAGGAGCCGTCGGTCAGCGTCACCTGCAAATCGGTGACCGGGAAACCGAGCGGGCCGCGGGCGAGCCCGTCGATGACCCCCTCTTCCACCGCGCCGATGTAGTTGCGCGGGACCGCGCCGCCGACCACCTTCTCGGCGAACTTGAAGCCCTCGCCGCGCGGCAGCGGCCTGATGTCGAGCACGACATCGCCGAACTGGCCATGCCCGCCAGACTGTTTCTTGTGGCGGCCGCGCTGGACGATCGGCTTGCGGATGGTTTCCTGATAGCCGATCGCGGGGGGATGCGAAGCGACCTTGACGCCGAAACGATCGCGCAGCCGCTCGCTCGCGACGCGCAAGTGCATCTCGCCCTGACCCCACAGCACGGTGTCGTGGGTCTGCGCGTTCATCACGAAGACGAGCGAGGGGTCCTCCTCGTGCAGCCGCATCAGCGCCTGGCCGAGCTTGACGTCGTCCTTGCGGTCGGTGGCCGCAACCGAGATCGCGAGCACCGGCGGAGTGGGTTCTACGGCGGTTAGCGCTGCCGGCTGGATCTTGCCGCTCGAGACCGTGTCGCCGGTCTTGATCGGGTCGAGCTTGGCGAGCGCCACCGTATCGCCGGCTTCCGCCGCGGTACGCTTGGTGTCGTAGGCCCCGGTGACGGCGAGGATGCCGGAGATGCGGCTGGCCCCTCCGGAGGAGGCTTGCAGCGTGGCACCGTCGTCGAGATGGCCAGTGAGCATGCGCGTCAGCGACAGCTTGCCGCCGTGCTGCGAATGCAACGTCTTGAAGACGAAGCCGAGGGCGTCCCTCGTTTCGGGAACGCCGAGACGTTTTGCCGTTTCCGCGATACCGGGCGCCTCGTGGCGCAACGCTTTCATCAAACGCAGCACGCCGTTTTCGCGTGCGGCGGCGCCCAGCAGCACGGGGCAGATCAGCCCGTCGCGCAATTCGCGGGCGAGATCGTCGAACACGGCATCGCGCGGCGGCTGGATGTCCTCGAGCAGCTGCTCCATCAGCGCATCGTCGTGATCGGCGAGCTTCTCCAGCATCGAAAAGCGGGCCTCCTTCTCGCGATCGAGATCGCCGCCTTGGAGCGCGACCACTTCGGAGGCCTTGTGCTCGCGGTAAATGAACGCACGCTCCAGCGCGAGATCGACGAAGCCCTCGATCAGTTCGTCCTTCCAGATCGGGATCTGGCGCAGCACCAGCGGTACGCGCGAGGCGGGCTGGAGCATCTCGAGCGTCTCGCGGATGCGCTTGTTGGCGCGGTCGATCTTGTTGAGGAACAGGAAACGCGGGATCTCCAGCTCCTCCAGCTCGCGCAGGATGATCTGAAGCTGCGGCAGCTTCTTCTCGTCGGCTTCGCAGACCACGATTGCGGCATCGACCGCAGGCAGCGCGGCGCGCATGTCGTGGGCAAATTCGACGGAACCGGGACAATCGAGGAAGGTGTAGCTGTCGCCCATGAAACTCGTGGTGACGGCAGTCAGCCCGACGGTCATCTTGTGATGACGGGCCTCTGGCGTGGCGTCGCCGACGGAGGTTCCGGCATCGACGCTGCCGGCGCGCGGGATTGCGCCCGTTCGCGCCAGGATGGCTTCGAGAAGTGTGGTTTTACCGCTTTGGAAAGGGCCCACCAGCGCGATGCACCGTGGACCTCGGGGACTTCTGACGTCTTGTCCCATTCGCCGCCTCCTTGGTGTGGAGCTCGGCCCATGATTGGGTCGGCAAACGCTGATGCTCTGCCCGTCCCCGAGATTTGGCAAGCATCAAAAATCGCTGCGGTGCGTCGTCGGTATTTCCTCCTCTCCCGGAGAGAGGTTGAGGAGGAGCGCTTCGGCTGGCGCCGAGTCTCAACGTCCCGGGCGGAGTTCCAGGCTCTCGAGGCCGGCGGCGACGTTGAGGCCGACCTGGCCCTGCACGCTGAGCGGCTGGAGCGCGATCGAATTGTTGGAGCCGCCGACCAGCACGTTGCCGCCGAGACCGACACCGACCGAGGCGCTGCCCTGCGCACCGGCGTAGTTGCCGGCGAGGTCGCCCGGGCCGAGCCGGTTCACCGGCGCGAACACGCCCCACGCCAAAGCCGTCTCCTGTGTGATGCCGATATCCAGACCGACCTTGCGGATCGTCGCAACGTAACGGTCGTCCGGCAAACCATCGACGCGCAGCACGCAACCGAGATGGGTCACCGATCCCACGATGAAGCCCACGCTGGCGCCGCCGCGGCATTCGAGCACGCCCACCTGCACCATCCGCGATTGCGCGCTGGCGCCCGCAACGGAGGCGACGAGGCTCGCAACGGCAAGCCCGGCGAGGAGGAGTGAACGGCGCATGAATATCTCCGGCGATGAATGTGATGCGAGCATGGAGGCGCGGCACACGCCGCGCGATGGTCTATGCCACAACAGTTCCGGTGGCGCCAGATCGTGCAGACTTGAAAGAAAAAGGGCCCGCATTGCGCGGGCCCTTTGATGTCACTTCATGTCTGTGAGTTCAGCGCAGATTGCCGCAGAAGCGCTGGATGCGCTTGCAGGCGTCTTCGAGGTCCGAGGTCTTGGTCGCGTAGGAGATGCGGAACGCGGGGCCGAGGCCGAAGGCCGAACCCTGCACCACGGCGACGCCTTCGGTCTCCAGCAGTTCAGTGACGAACGTCTCGTCATTGTCGATCACCTTGCCCGACGGCGCGGTCTTGCCGATGGTGCCGGCGCAGGACGGATAGACGTAGAAGGCGCCCTCGGGCCGCGGGCACTCGATGCCCTTGGCCTGGTTCAGCATGGAGACGACGAGATCGCGGCGCTCCTTGAAGACCTTGTTGTTGGCGGGGATGAAGTCCTGCGGACCGTTCAGCGCCTCAACCGCGGCCCATTGCGCGATCGACGACGGGTTCGAGGTCGACTGCGACTGGATCGTCGACATCGCCTTGATGAGCTGCGCCGGACCGCCGGCATAGCCGATGCGCCAGCCGGTCATGCAATAGGCCTTCGACACGCCGTTCACGGTGAGCGTGCGGTCGTAGAGTTTCGGCTCGACCTGCGCGACCGTGGTGAACTGGAAGTCGTCATAGACGAGGTGCTCGTACATGTCGTCGGTCATCACCCACACATGCGGATGCTTGACCAGCACGTCGGTGAGCGCCTTCAGCTCGGTTCTGGTGTAGGCAGCTCCCGTCGGGTTCGACGGCGAGCACAGGATCACCCATTTGGTCTTCGGCGTGATCGCGCGCTCGAGCGCCTCGGCCTGGAGCTTGAAGCCGGTCGCGGCGGTGCAGACCACCGGCACCGGCTCGCCGCCGGCGAGCGCCACCATCTCGGGATAGCTGACCCAGTACGGCGCGGGGATGATCACCTCGTCGCCCGGATTGATGGTTGCCATCAGCGCGTTGTAGAGCACCTGCTTGCCGCCGGTGCCGACGATGATCTGGTTCGCCTTGTAGACGACGCCGTTCTCGCGCTGAAACTTGGCGATAATGGCTTCCTTCAACTCGGGAATGCCGTCGACCGCGGTGTACTTGGTCTTACCGGCTTCGATGGCGTGGATCGCGGCCAGCTTGATGTTCGCGGGCGTGTCGAAGTCGGGCTCGCCGGCGCCGAGACCGATGACGTTGCGGCCCGCCGCTTTCAGCGCACGTGCTTTATCCGTGACCGCGATGGTCGCGGACGGCTTCACACGGTCGAGCGCAGCGGCAAGGAAGGACATCGTCATCTCCTGACAAGCGTCGTGAACCCTTTGGCTTCACGACTCCGATTGTGGGAATGAACCACCCTAAAACGAGTGCCGTTGCACCGCAAGAAACTTCGGTCCGATCCCGCAAAAGTTTACGTGTCTGGCGTTTCGAGCCGCGATTTCCCGCAATATTCCGTAACTTTGCCGCGCAAACCCCTCATATCCGACAACGCGTGTCCTCGGAGCAATTTTGCGGCCTTCGCGGGCTATGAAACGAGAACGTCGTCATGCCCGGGCCTGTCTCGCCTGCGCGGCCGAAGCCGCTTCGGCGAGGCGAAGGCCCGGGGCATCCACGTTCTTCGTGCCGTGTGCAGCGCGTAGATGGCCGGGACAAGCCGGGCCATGACGATGCGGAAGCTTCAGTGCCCAAAACGCGACCGCGGTGCTCGCACACGATCGCGTCGAGCAACGCACTTGCGCGTTGACGCAAGCGTGAACTGAGTTGGATGGTCGCACGGAAATGATCTTCCGCCGCATTGCAATGCGGTAGGGTTTTCGAGTTTTTCTATTGGCCGGGTCTTGCGGCGGATTCGCATCGGCATCATTGTTTAGCCGCGTTGCGGGGCAACAAGCGCCGCGCCCTCCCGTCGTCCGGAATCATCCCCAGAATGTACAAGCTCTATTCGATGCAGCGCTCGGGCAACAGCTACAAGGTCCGCCTTGCGCTGGCGCTGCTGAACTTGCCTTACGAAGCGGTCGAGGTGGACATTCTGCGCGGCGAGAGCCGCACCCCGGACTTCCTGGCCAAGAACCCATCCGGCCAGGTGCCGCTGCTCGAGGTCGGCGACGACCGCTATCTCGCCGAGTCCAACGCCATTCTCTGGTACGTCGCCGTCGGCACGCCGCTCGCGCCGGAGAACCGCATCGATCGCGCCGACGCGCTACAATGGATGTTCTTCGAGCAGCACGCGCTGGAGCCGAACATCGGCGCGGCCTATTTCTGGCTGTCGCTGGTGAGGGGCGGCCGCGACCTCCAGACTCATTCGCTGGAGGACTGGATGGAGCGCGGCTATGGCGCGCTCCAGGTGATGGAGAATCATCTCAGGACCAACGCCTATTTCGCCGCCCGCCAGCTCACGGTCGCCGACATCGCGCTGTACGGCTATACCCACCTCGCCGACCGCTGCGACTTCGACCTCTCGACCTTCCCGGCGATCCGGGACTGGCTGAAGCGCGTGGAAGCGGCCCCCGGCTACGTCGCAATGGACTGGCGGCCGGCCGACATCGAGGACCCCGCCAGCATCGCTGCTGGTGCCTGAGGGGCGATCACGCTCTGGCAAATAGCGGGCATAAAGGTCACCATTGCCGCAATCTCGCCATTTTCGCTCGATTGGCCGCCGCAATATTGCCGATTGCAACAGTGAAATTGTTCGATGTCGCGGGTGATTCGCTCGCGCGTTGAAGGATTTAGACCATGATTCGGGCGTCCGGCACGGCAGGCTTTCAGGGCCCACCCGCTACCGTTTCGTCTTCCCGGCTGACCAACGCGGTCGCGGCCTCGCTCGCCGTCGCCGCGCTCTCGCTGTGCCTGATCGTCACCCTGACGGTGCTGTCGACCAAGGCGACCATGGCGATGGGTCTGCCGGTCTGATTCCCGCTTCATCCTGGACCCGCCTTCAAGGCGCCGCATGGCCCGCGCCGACCGGCATCGCGACAGGACGTCGATGAAATCACCTGTGGTCATCGTTGCAATCACCCTGACCGCGGCCATCCTGGTCGCGGCATCGCTGTTGATCTTCGTCGGCACGCGCAAGGGCCAGGGGACATCGAAGCTGAATGCGCCCGCGCTGCAACAACGTCTCAAGCACGCGCACTTGGTCTAAAATCATCCGAAAGCTTTGCGCGAGACCCAAAGCGCACCTTAAGCACACCGCGCGAAACCGCATCGCAATGGCGCAATCTTCGGTCAGTGTTGCCGCCTTACCTCGTTCACGAAGGAGCGAGACAGGCCCATGCGGTTGGGATGGCGTGCGATCTCCGGTCCGGCGCTGACCGCAGCGACTTTGCTGCTGACGATGTTTTTCGATCGCTTCGTCCCCGCTTCCTCCCCCGCGCCGCTGCTCGTCTGCATCGTGGCGCTCGCCGGCGCGCTCTCGGGTCCCGCTTCCGCCGTCGCCAGCGCAGCCATCGCCGTCATCGGCGCGGCACTGCTGCTCCTGAGCCGGCACGGCGTTGCAGGCCTTACCACGGCGGATATGATCCAGCTCGGCCTCCTGGCCGCGACGGCCGCGGGCACCGCAGGCATCACCGGCCTGATGCGCCAGCGGCTGCTCGGCACGTTTGCCGCCGAGCGTCGGAGTCACGCCATCGCCGCGCGGCTGTCGGCCGCGCTCGACCAGGTCGACATCGGCATCGTGCTGCTCGACGCCGAGACGCGCGCCGAATTCATCAACCGCGCGTTCCGCGATTATTTTGCGGTGCCGGACGACATCGCCGACGGCAAGCCGCCGTTCGTCGCGCTGATGTATCACGGCCGCGACACCGGCGCGTTCGAATTGCCCGAGGACGAACTCGGCACCTTCATCGCTCAGCGCATGGAGATGGTCCGGATCGGCGATGCCACGCCGATCAACATCGCCTTGCGCAATGGCGAGGTGTTGCGCTTCGTCTGTGCCGCGCTGCCCGACGGCGGCCGCATGCTGAGCTACACGCCGGTGACCGACCTCGTGCGCCACACCGATGCGCCGTCCCGCGCCGACTACTACCGCTCGCTGCGCGATCCCGCAGGCCGCAAGCTGATCCGGTATCTGCGCGTCGCGGAGTGATGCGCGATTGATCAGCACGTCCATCATCACGTATGAATGACGCCTCATCGATCGCGGGAATTTCATATGTCGCTCACCATTCGCCCCGTCACCAGGCAGGACTACGATCAATGGCTGCCGCTGTGGGACGGCTACAACGCCTTCTACGGCCGCTCCGGTCCGACCGCGCTCTCGCCCGAAATCACGCGCGTGACATGGCAGCGCTTTTTCGATGCCTATGAGCCGGTGCACGGATTGGTCGCCGAGAGTGACGGCCGCCTGCTCGGGATGACGAATTACCTGTTTCACCGCAGCACCACCGCGATCGAGCCGTCCTGCTATCTGCAGGATCTGTTCACGACCGAGGCCGCGCGCGGCAAGGGCGTCGGCTCGGCGCTGATCCACGGCGTCTACGAGCGCGCAAAGCTCGTGGGATCGCCGCGCGTGTACTGGCAGACGCACGAGACCAACGTGACGGCGCAGCGCCTGTACGACAAGGTCGCCGAGCGTTCCGGGTTCATCGTCTATCGCAAGATCTTCTGATCCTCGCGATCGCGCCGCCTGTGGATAACTCTGTCTGTCACCTGCGCGTAACATAGCGGGACTAGGCTGCAGCTGCGTCTGGTCAGCCCCCCGTCACCGATCAAGCGCCCCAAAGCGGTCCCCGTCAGTCGCCGCGTCTGACAGGGGCCGCATTTTTTTGTCGGCAGTCCTTGTCGGCAGCCTTGTCAGCATGGCAGCAACGCGGCGCACGGCTTGCTGCGGCGGGGCACCGCGGTCACAATGCGCCCCTGCCCATCTCCGACGGGGATCTCCCATGGAAATTCGCAATCTCGGCGCCTCCGGCCTGCGCGTGTCTGCGGTCGGGCTTGGCTGCAACAATTTCGGCCAGCGCACGGACCTGGAGACCTCGCGCAAGGTGATCCACGGCGCGCTCGATCTCGGCATCACGCTGTTCGACACCGCCGACATCTATGCCGGCATGGGCGGTTCGGAAACGGTGCTCGGCACCGTGCTCGGCGACCGCCGCAAGGAGATCGTGCTCGCCACCAAATTCTCCAAGCCGATGGCGGCCGACGGAACCAAGCAGGGCGCTTCGCGCCGCTACATCATGAACGCAGTCGAGGCGAGCCTGACGCGGCTCAAGACCGACTACATCGATCTCTATCAGCAGCACGATTACGACCCGCTGACTCCGATGGAGGAGACGCTGCGCGCGCTCGACGATCTCGTCCGTCAAGGCAAGGTGCGCTACATCGGCAATTCCAATTTTCCGGCCTGGCGCCTGGCGGAGGCCGAGTTCACCGCGCGCGCGATGAATGTCAGCCGCTTCGTCTCTTGCCAGGACGAATACAGCCTGCTGGTGCGCGACATCGAAAAGGATCTGCTGCCGGCGGCACAAGAGTACAAGCTCGGCCTGCTGCCGTTCTTCCCGCTCGCAAGCGGGCTGCTCACCGGCAAGTACCAGCGCGGCGCGGCCGCCCCGACCGATACGCGCTTCGGCAAGGTACCGGCATTACGCGACCGCTATGTCACGCCGCGCAACGAGGACATCGTCGAGAAGCTCACGGCATTTGCGAAAGCGCGCGGGCACAGCATGCTCGAGCTCGCCTTCTCCTGGCTCGCCGCGCGCCCGCAAGTGTCGAGCGTGATTGCCGGCGCCACCCGCGTCGCGCAGGTCGAGGAGAACGTGAAGGCGATTGCGTGGAAACTCGGTGCGGAGGAGATGGCGGAGATCGACAAGATCACGCTGGGCTGATCTTTGCGGCGGCGCGCGCTACTTGGCGCCGCGCCCCACCGTCTGCATCACCTCGAAGCCCTCGAACTGGGGATGGCCGAGATAGGTCGGCTTGGTGTCGCCGGCCCGCGCGTGCGCGGCACGAAAGGCATCCGATTTGGTCCAGGCCTCGAACGCCGCATGGTTCGCCCACACCGTGTGCGAGGCGTACAGCGTGTGATCCTCGAGCTCGGGGCCACGCAGCAGATGAAACTCGACGAAGCCTGGCACCTTGTCCAAATGAGTATCGCGCGAAAGCCAGACCTGTTCGAAAGCAGCCTCGGAGCCCTTGGCGACGCGGAAGCGGTTCATGGCGATGTACATGGGTGATGGTCTCCTGACGTTCGGCCGATCATGTCGTCATTCCGGGACGCGCCGCAAGGTGCGGGCCCCGGAATCGTAGGTTAAGCAACCAACCCCTTCATCGGACGTGCGCTTGCGCTATCTGGAAACACCGTCTCGGCCAGCACGCGATCCGACAGGCCGAACTGGCCCTGCAGCACGCCCTTGATCACGGAGCGCAGATCGGTGGTGGGCTTGAGGTCGCGGGCCTCGAAAAGGTTGGCGGGCTTGAGGCCGGGCCAGTCGGCGATGACGCGGCCGCCCTTCACCGCGCCGCCGGCGAGCAGCGCGATCGTTCCCGTGCCGTGATCGGTGCCGTCTGTGCCGTTGATGCGCGCGGTGCGGCCGAATTCGGTGGCGACCACGACGACGGTGTCGCGCCAGCGTTCCCCTAAGCCGCTTTCGAACTCGGCGAGCGCACCGTCGAGCCCGCCGAGCAGGAATGCGAGGCGACCGACAGGGCCGCCTTCATTGGCGTGCGTGTCCCAGCCATCGAACGCGAGCGCCGCGATGCGCGGGCCGTCGTCCGACGCCATCAGTTTTGCGGCGCCGCGCGCGACCTGCCGCATCTGCGCGACCGCGTTGCCCGGCTTCGGCTTCATGTCGTCGCCGCTCGCGGCCTTTTCCAGCGCAAGGCCCTGCGACAGCACAGCCGCCAGCGCGGGATCGCGGTGACGATAGAGCTCGACCAGACGCATTGCGGTGTCGTCATCGGCTTGCGGCAGCGCCACCGGCGCCCAGCCGACGGTCGGCGCATTGCCGCGCAGCACCAGCGGCGTGGTCGGGCCGACGGCAAGAGCACTCGACACCCGCTCGCCGCGCGGCAGCGCTTCCAGCGCGCGGTTGAGCCAACCGGATTGCACGCGCCCCGGGCCGGCATAGCCGCTTTCGAGCACGTCCTGGCCGTCGAAATGCGAGCGGTCGCGATAGGGCGTCGCGACCGCGTGGATCACCGCGGCGTGCCTGTCGCGATACATGCGTGCGAACTCAGGCATCGCCGGATGCAGCGCAAAGAAAGTATCGAGCATGATCGCGGGATGCGCACCGTCCGCCGTGAGCGCGATCGCCCCGTGCAGGCCGGCATAATCGGGATCGCCGACGGGCGCGACGGTCGAAAGCCCATCAAGCGCGCCGCGCAGGATCACCACGATCAGGCGAGGATCGCGGCCATCCGCGGCGCGCGCGAATTTCGGCAAGTAAGCCCAGGCCGCGAACGAGGCGCCGCCAAGCAGGAGGCCGCGCCGCGAGGTGAGGAGCCGGTTCTCGACGCAGTCGATCATCATCATCTCCTCTGCATTTCGGGCGACATCAACAGCAGCGCCAGCGCCTGCTGCCGCGACTCCGCGCGCTCGATGGTCCGCCGCGTTTCGATCGAGGCCGCATCCGCGGCGGCAAATTCCAACAAATCGAGCGGGTCGATGTTGGGCCCAAGCCGCGCGCCCATTTGCGCGGCAATGTCGAGCCGGAGCTTGATGCCTTCCGGCGCAGCCCAGGCGGCGCTGGTGTCGGCGAAACCATTCGGGCCGGCCGGCGACCACAGCGGCTGGCCCAGCAGATTGAGGTTGTTGAGATAGGCGCCGGGATCCTCCGGCACGCGCGCGAGCAGCCGGCCGCTCGCGACCAGGAAATCATAAGGGCTGCGCATCTTGGTCAGTGGCGCCTTCCACGCCTCGTCGGAATCGACCAGTGCGGTTGCCAGCGCTTTGAGATCCCCGTCGGTCTTGATGAAGACATCGCGCAGTCGCGCCACCAGCGCCGGCGGCGGATCGTCGGCGACGAAGTGGCGGACGAATTTGGTGGCGATGAAGCTCGCGGTCGAGGGATGGCGTGCGATGTCCGCGAGGGCGGCTTCGCCTTGCGCAAGGCCGGTCGGCTCGTAGGTCTTGCCGAGCAGCATTTGCGGCCCGGGCTGGTGCGCATTGACGTTGAACACGAACGAACCGGGCGCTCCCAGCTGTCCCTGCCGGCCAGCAAAGGTCCAGCCGGTGATGATGCGCGCGAGCGAGGTGACGTCGTCCTGCGTATAGCCGCCGCCGACGCCGAGCGTATGCAGCTCCATGATCTCGCGCGCGAGATTTTCGTTCAGCCCGCGCTTGCGGTTCTGGCCCGCGCGCGAGTCCGGTCCGAGCGATTGCTGGTTGTCGAGGAAGAACAGCATCGCCGGATGCTGCTCCACCGCTTTCAGCATGTCGGCGAAACGTCCGAGCACATGCGGCCTGATCGCCTCGCGCTCGAACGCACCGGCCCAGATCCGCGCCAGCTCGCCCTTGCTGGCGGAGATGCAGAAATGGTTGGACCAGAACACGACCAGCCGTTCGGTGAAGCCGCACTCGACCAGCGTCGCGCGCTGCAACCGCGCCAGTGCCTCGGCGCGAAAGGTTTTTTGGATGACGTTGAGCGGCTGCGGGGCGGGTTTTGCGGCAGGCGGCGCGGCCGCGTTGGGCTGCATAGTGTCCGGCTTGGCCATATTGTCCGCCGGCTTGTTGTCAGCCGGCTTGTTGTCAGCCGGCTTATTGTTACCGGGCTTGGCCTCGGCCATCTGGCCGGCGATCTCGGTTGCCACGGCGTTCAGCGAGAGATTGCGGCGCGGTCCGGGCCTCTGATCGGCCGGCGCTTGCAACGGCGCTTCAGTCGGCGCGCCGGCCTTCGCGGCGGCCTCGCGCGCCTGATTGACCTGATCCTGATAGGCGAACACGGCCTGCCCGAGCTGCGGCGCGGATTGCAGGCCCGGCGCCTCCAGCAGCACACCGTTGGGACGAGTGAGTTCCGCCTTCACAAAGCCGCGAGGATCGGAGGCCGCGTTGATGAGATCGCCGGATGCGCCGCCGCGGGCGCCGAAGCCGAAACGGTTGAGCGCGACGAGCGCGGCTTGCGAATCGCGGGCCATCGATATGTCCTTCGCGCGCTGCCAACCGCTTTCCCGATACGTGCGCGAGGCCTAATATACCGCAGCGGGAGATGAACCCGGCATGAAAACGACAGCCCGGCTTTTGCGCAAATCATGACAAATCGGCAAGACATTCCGGCGCAGCAACCCCGCCGCCTCGCCTGCTCTCGTTGCGGCGCCGAGTTCGGCTGCGACCTCTCCGGCACCTGCTGGTGCGCGGAAGAAACGGCGCGGCTGCCGATGCCGGTCAAGGGCGAGGATTGCTTGTGCCGGGCGTGCTTGCGTGCGGCGGCGGAGGCAACATAACCCTCCGCGTCCGCGGTATGGGTCCTAGCTTTCGCCAGGACGACGTTGAGGAGAGACGGCTCGCGACAACTACACTGGATGCCCCGGGGACTTCCGTGCCATGCCGTCGAACGCATCCAGCAGCTTTTCGCGCCAGGCGTAAACCGGGTCGTCCGCTTCCAGCAGCTTGAAAGGGCTCGTCGCGCGCGCCCACTGAAAACCGCCGAACACGATGTAGTCGGCATAGTTCGGTGCGGCGCCGCCGATGAAGGGCTGCTTCTTGAGGGTCTGCCGCATCACCTCGAGCGATTTGCGGAAGGCGACCACGCCGGCATCGCGGCTGGCCATGATCTCTTCCAGCCTCTTGCCGCCGAAACGGGCCTCGCGCGACTGGCGGAAATAGGCGGCGTCGACCTCGTCCAGATTGTTCGGAATGTCGGCGATGATCAATGGAAAGATGCCGCCGACGATGGCGATGTCGCCCCAGACATTGAGCATGCGTGCCATGGCGCGCCCGCCCTCGCCGCCAAACAGCGACGGACGATCCGGAAACTTGTCTTCGAGATAGATCGCGATCGTCCAGGAATCGACCACCGGCTGGTCGTGATGCAGCAGCACCGGAACCTTCTCCGAGCCATGTGGCGCGATCGCGCTCTTCTCGGTGAAGCGCCAGGGCAACGTTTCCGCCGAAAGGCCCTTGTGCGCCAGCGCCATTCGCGTGCGCCAGCAGAACGGGCTGAACGGTCGCGAGGCGTCTGTGCCGACGAGTTCGAAGAGTTTGAGCGACATGAAAGGGTCTCCCGGTATTCCGTCATTGCACGCGAAGCGAAGCAATCCAGGACTGCCGCCGCGGAAGCATTCTGGATTGCTTCGCTTGCGCTCGCAACGACGGATGTGGAGAGCTAGCGCCCGTTCGTGCGCAGCAGCCTCTCGCCGTGCTCCGTCACCGCGATCACCAGCCCCATTCCGGGCAGCGTCTCGCGCGCGACATAGCCGCGGTCGGCGGCGTCTTCCCAGATGGTGAGGCGCGGGCACGACGTCTTCCAGGTCGCGATCACCTCGGCATAGGCGCGGGGCTCGCGCGCAACCCACTCGACGAAGTCCAGCACCAGCGGGTCGGCAGTCTCGCTCATTGCAAACCTCCCTTGTCGAAGGCTGCCAGCACCGGCGTGCGGACCAGCAGCCAGCTGCCATAGGCGATATAGTAGCAGGCGATGGTGGTGATCAGATTCATCGACCAGGCCACGAATTGCTGGTCGGTCATGGCTTCGAGGATGCGCCGCGCCAGCGTGGTGCCGAGCATGGATGCTGCGATCGCGACGGCCGCGAGCACGGGATCGAGCGTCGCCGCCTGGTCGATCACGCCGCCGAAATAGATCAGCTTGCTGAAATGGCTGACGAGCTGGCACATCGCCTTGGTCGCCACCTTCTCGCGCCGGCCGAAATCGCCGCCGAGGAAGAAGGTGTCGAGCAGCGGCCCCGACACGCCGGTCATCAGCATGAGGCCCATGCAGATCGTGCCATAGACGGTGCCCTGCCAGAGACGGTCGGGATCCGGCTTGATGTTGGCGGGCAGCAGCCGCGCCATGAACGGCGTGATCCCGAGCAGCAGCAGCGCGACCGGCTTGTCCGGTACGTAGCGCGTGAGCGACCACGCCGCGAGCGCGACGGCCGCGCCGACCATATAGTTCGCGACCGGGCGCCAGCGGATATGCGTCCGCCAGAGAAAGGCGCGCCAGCCGTTGGAGGCCATCTGCGTGATCGCATGCAGCACCATCGCGGTCGGCAGCGGCATCAAGGCCAGCAGCACGCCGATCAGGATCAGCCCGCCCGCCATGCCGAACAGCCCCGACAGGAACGCGGTGCCGACCATCAGCAATCCAAGGGCAGCGATCATGATGGGCGTCACGTAAAAATCTCCCGGCCTTCTCCCCGCTCGCGGCGCGAAGCGAAGGAAACGTGCCCCGCTTGCCCCGTCTACGCAAACTGAGTTATCTTGGCCCGGCATCAGCTTTCCTGAGGGTCGATCATTTGCGGCGCTTGCTGTTTCTCAACGGCATCAAGGCATTCGAGGCCGCGGCGCGGGCCGGCAGCTTTGCCGCGGCCGGCCTCGAGCTGAGCGTATCGGCAGCCGCCGTCAGCCGCATGGTGCACATCCTGGAAGAACGGCTCGGCGTCGCGCTGTTCGAGCGCAAGGCCAACAAGCTGCTGCTGACGCAGGCGGGCCGCGCCTATCAGAGCGGGCTGACGCCGATCTTCGATGCGCTCGCAAGCCTCACCGCGCAGGTGACGGCGCCCTCGAGCGTCCGCGTGCTCACCATCGGCATCGGCCACACCTTTGCGATGCGCTGGCTGATCCCGCGCCTGTCGGAGTTTCGCAGCGAAGAGCCCGACATCGAGGTGCGCTTCACCACCGGCGGCGCGTCGGTGCCGTTCGGCGAGGACTGGAGCTGCGGCATCCAGCTCGGCACCGGCGACTGGCCGGGGCTGGTGGCCGAGCCGCTGTTCGCCGGCGACCTCACGCCGGTCTGCGTGCCCCGCCTCGCCTCCTCGCTGAAGCGCCCGGCCGATCTCAAGGCACCGAGCCTGATCCGCGTCGCGCATTCGCCCGAGGACTGGCCGATCTGGCTCAAGGCCGCAAACCTCGCGCGCGTCAACGCGCGGGGACCGGAGTTCCAGTTCTACGGCCAGGCGCTTCAGGCTGCCGCCGACGGGCTCGGAATCGCCATGGGCATCCGACCCTATATCGACGACGACCTCGCCGCCGGCCGGCTGGTGGCGCCATTCGAGCTCTCGGTGCCCAAGGGCATGCGCTGGTACCTGCTCTATCGCAGCTTCCAGACCGAGCAGCGCGACTTTGCCGCGTTCCGCCGGTGGATCATGCGCGCGGCGTCGGAACCCGCCGCCCGTCCCGTCCGGCGGCCCGGCCGCACCAGCGCGCGGAACTGACGCTGCTATCGGACTTTGGCAAAAAAGCCCGCCGCTTGTGAACGGCTTCACATCCTGAAATCCGCAAACGTGGTCCCCTGACCCTCCAACAAGGCGCTCGAATAAAACATTTTGGGGACTGCAATGACGACCCTTTACGACGGCTTTGACATCGAATCCTTCGAAGCTGGCCAGGGGCTGTGGCACGCCCGGATCCGGCGTGCCGATTTCAGCCCGGTTGCCATCGACGGCGTGCTGTTTCCGGCCATGGAAGTCGGCTTCGCCTGGCCTGATCCCGATGCCGCGATTGCCCATGCCAAGCACCACATCGATCGCTTCCGCCGGCGGGCCGACGACAGCGACGACGAATAAGCGAGCGGGACTGCAGGCGAACCAAGGAACGGCGCAGGGTCAAAGGGGGAAATCGGTCATGTCAGTCATCGAATTCGAAGACACGCCGCGGCCGAGGATTTACACCCGCAATGTGTTGTCCAGCTGCCCGGAATGCGAGGGCGATCTCACGGTGCTCCGCGTGATCGGCGGCCGTGCCGGATGCGAGTATTGGACCATGCGCTGCACCGATTGCGGCGGCATCCATCTCGACATCCTCGAGCCGCGTCAGGCAGCCGGGGACGATGAGGGACCGCTGCCGGCGGCCTGATCGCAAGATCCCAAGGCCTGCTGCCAACCTGCTGTCAGCAGTCTGAGCATTGCCGGGCATTCGCTCTTTATTGCGAGGCGGACTCGCCCCATATTCGGAGCATGGCGAAGAAACCTGCATCCTTCGAAAAATCCGGCAAATCCCCCAAGGCCAAGGCTCCGAACGCGAAGGCGCCGAATTCCAAGGCGTCTCGCCCCGACGTGCAGCCGATCGGGCCGGCGTTGGCCGAGTTGCTCAATCCCGCGATCAATCGCGGCGATGCCGGGCTCGGATCGGGCACCGGACTGCAGCCGCCGCCGGACAATTCGCGCGACCGCCGCTCCGGAGGCGAGGCCGCCGCGCATCGCGCGCGGGCCTCGACGCCGAAAGAGTTTCCGCAGGACAATACGAGGCCAATGCCGCTGCGGCCCAATCCGCAGCCGCCCGGCGCCCGCGACGCGGGTTTCGACGAGGCGCCGCAGGCCAATTACGGAACCGCGGCCACGATACCGACGCTCGATCCGGAACTGGCGCGTCAGCTCGGCCTCCCGACGGAAGAGGACGATGCCGAAGCCCTGGCTCGTCCGCCGCGCAGCAAGATGGAGGCGCTCGGCGTCAAGGCCACCGCCGACGCGCTGGAATCGCTGATCCGCGAGGGCCGGCCGGAGTTCCGCAAGGACGACGGCTCCACCAGGGTGTGGACCCCGCATCGGCCGCCGCGCCCGGAAAAGTCCGAAGGCGGCGTGCGCTTCGAGATCAAGTCGCATTATGAGCCGCGCGGCGACCAGCCAACCGCGATCGCCGAGCTGGTCGAGGGCATCAACCGCAACGACCGCTCGCAGGTGCTGCTCGGCGTGACCGGCTCCGGCAAGACCTACACCATGGCCAAGGTGATCGAGGCGACGCAGCGGCCCGCCATCATCCTGGCACCGAACAAGACGCTCGCCGCCCAGCTCTATGGCGAGTTCAAGAGCTTCTTCCCCGACAACGCGGTCGAGTATTTCGTCAGCTATTACGACTATTACCAGCCGGAAGCGTATGTCCCTCGCACCGACACCTACATAGAAAAGGACTCCTCGATCAACGAGCAGATCGACCGCATGCGCCACTCGGCGACGCGCGCGCTGCTCGAACGCGACGACGTCATCATCGTTGCCTCGGTGTCCTGCATCTACGGTATCGGCTCGGTCGAAACCTACACCGCGATGACCTTTGCCCTGAAGAAGGGCGAGCGCATCGACCAGCGCCAGCTGATCGCCGACCTCGTCGCGCTGCAGTACAAGCGCACCCAGGCCGATTTTACCCGCGGCACATTTCGCGTGCGCGGCGATGTCATCGACATCTTCCCGGCGCACTATGAAGACCGTGCCTGGCGCGTGAACCTGTTCGGCGACACCGTCGAGACCATCGAGGAGTTCGACCCGCTCACCGGCCACAAGCAGGACGAGCTCGAATTCATCAAGATCTACGCCAACTCGCACTATGTGACGCCGCGCCCGACGCTGGTGCAGGCGATCAAGTCGATCAAATCCGAATTGAAGATGCGGCTGGACCAGCTCCACGACCAGGGCCGCCTGCTGGAAGCGCAAAGACTGGAGCAACGCACCACCTTCGACCTCGAGATGATGGAGGCAACCGGAAGCTGCGCCGGCATCGAGAACTATTCGCGCTATCTCACCGGGCGCCTGCCCGGCGAGCCGCCGCCGACGCTGTTCGAATATGTGCCCGACAACGCGCTGGTGTTCGCCGACGAGAGCCACGTCACCGTTCCCCAGATCGGCGGCATGTTCCGCGGCGACTTCCGCCGCAAGGCGACGCTCGCCGAATATGGCTTCCGGCTGCCCTCTTGCATGGACAACCGCCCGCTGCGCTTCGAGGAATGGGACATGATGCGGCCGCAGACCATCGCGGTCTCCGCGACGCCCAGCGCCTGGGAGATCAACGAGAGCGGCGGCGTGTTCGTCGAGCAGGTGATTCGCCCGACCGGTCTGATTGATCCGCCGGTCCACATCCGCCCGGCCCGCACCCAAGTCGACGATCTCGTCGGCGAGGTCCGGGCCACGGCGCAGGCCGGCTATCGCTCGCTGATTACGGTGCTGACAAAGCGCATGGCGGAGGATCTCACCGAATATCTGCATGAGCAGGGCATTCGCGTTCGCTACATGCACAGCGATATCGACACCATCGAACGCATCGAGATCATTCGCGATCTGCGGCTCGGCGCGTTCGACGCGCTGGTCGGCATCAATTTGCTGCGCGAAGGCCTCGACATTCCCGAATGCGCGCTGGTCGCGATCCTCGACGCCGACAAGGAAGGCTTCCTGCGCAGCGAAACCTCGCTGATCCAGACCATCGGCCGCGCCGCGCGCAACGTCGACGGCAAGGTGATCCTCTATGCCGACCAGATGACGGGATCGATGGAGCGCGCCATCGCCGAAACCGACCGCCGCCGCGAGAAGCAGGTCGAGTACAACACGGCGCATGGCATCACGCCGGAGAGCATCAAGAAGTCGATCGGCGACATCATGAACAGCGTCTACGAGCGCGATCACGTGCTGGTCGAGATCGGCGGCCACGACATGACCGACGACGTCATCTCGATCGGCCACAATTTTGAAGCCGTGCTCGGCGATCTCGAGACGAGGATGCGCGAGGCCGCCGCCGATCTGAACTTCGAGGAAGCCGCGCGCCTGCGCGACGAGGTCAAGCGCCTGCGCGCCACCGAGCTCGCGGTGGTCGACGATCCCACCGTCAAGCAGCGCACGGTGCAGGGCAAGGCCGGAGCCTATGCGGGCGCGAAGAAATACGGCGACGCCGCCAATTTGCCGGTCAGCGCGCTGAAGAACAAGAGCGCCGCCACAGCGCTCAAGGCCAGCGGCAGCAAGGGCTCGCGAATCCACAAGCCGCATCTCGACGAGATGCACGGCCCGGAATCGTTGCCATATCGGGGCGACCGCGCGCTGCCGTCGAAGCCGTTCGGTGGCGAGAGCCGCATCATCCAGCCGACGGATTCAAGGCAGTCAGGGCCGGAGTTCGGGCCATCGCCGAGGTCGAGCGGTGGGGCGCCGGGGCATAGGGGTGGGTGGAAGAAGAGGTAAGGGGGCGCGGAGCGCCGGCGCCGCCCATGGTTGTTCATGGCGGCGTCGGAGAATCATGAGAACGCGAACTCACCCCAGGCTCGCCGTCACCACCGCCATCACCGACAGCAGCAGCACGGTTGTCATCAGTTGCAGCGAGGCGACCGGCTGGGTGCGCCATGCCGTGATCTTGTCGGCGAGCGACAGATGGGCCTCGAAGAACTTCGGTTCGTAGACGGTCTTGAACAAATGCGGGAAGCTCACCGCAAGCAGCGCATGGGCGAGCGAGGCGATGGCGTCGAAGATGGCGACGCCGATCGCCGACCAGGTCGTGATTGCCGACCAGCTTGAGCAGGAAGGCGGCGGCGGCGAAGGTCGGGAAGCTCTGCAGCGTCGCGGTCAGCGCGAGGCCTAGGAGCGCGTTATGCAGGCTGGAATTTCTGACTCTGGCGATGGCGGCCATGGCACGTCTCCCTGAGGACATGCAGATGAATCCAGCCGCCATCAGGGAGGCATGATGTGAGATGCGTCACGTCCATTTCCTCTGCGGGAACAAGGCGCGCCTCCCGAATGACCAGGGGTTACAGCTTGCCCTGCCCGTTCACCTGGCTCTGCTGTTGCCGCTGTCTCTCCTGCTCTTGCTGCTCCTTGGCATGGTGGCGGCCGTAGAGGCACCCGGCGGCGGCGCCGAGGACGCCGTGATGGCCGGCATAGTGGCCGGCAACGCCGCCGACGACGGCGCCCTTGATGCAGCCCTTGGCGTTGGCGGCGGACGTCGCGCCACAGATGAGAAGTACGGCGATGGCGGCGAGGGATTTCATGGATCGATGTCTCCGGATGCGGTGTCGCACTCTCAACAGGCACGGGCCCGTCCCGGTTCCCGCGCGCACGCGATGCTTCGCTAGACCATGCAGCCGAACGCCTGCACGAATTCGTGAAGGCTCGCGCTCGCTCAATCATAAATTGCAGCCATGAACCTGGCATTGCGCTGGCGCGTCATACGTCAGCAATATCCCCTGTGGTTTGCGGATTGCCGGTGTCCGAGGCAGCGCGTTAGCCTTGCGCGAACTCCACACGGCCGATGAGGGCGGGCGGAATGACGGTCGAGAAGCTCAATCGCCAGCGCGTGCTGCATCTGCTCGACGCCATCTCGCGCAGCGATCTCGCGGCCGCGCTGTCGTGCTGCACCGAGGACGTCGACTTCCTCACCCACGCGCCGATCGACGTGCTGCCGCACATGGGCCCCTGCCACGGCAAGCAGGAGCTCGGCGAATTCTGGCGCACCGTGCAGGAGCGATACGCCGAGATCCGCTACGAGGTGCCGCAGATCGTCGCCGAGGGGGACACGGTCGCGGCCTATCTGCGCGTGTTCTTCAGGAAGCGCAGCAACGACCGCATCATTCAGGTCGACATGGCCGTCTTCTACACTTTTCGCCGCGGCAAGGTGGCGCAGATCCGCGAGATCATCGATTCCTACGACCTGGTGCAGCAGGTGCTGGAACGTGAGATCGGCCCCCTGATCGTGGGCGAGCGGGTGGACGGGGGCTAGCTCTCTCCCAAACCGGCCCGGACCGGGAAAATACGGGGTTCTATTGTAAATCTCACACGCCGGAATCAATTGTGCATTGCGAAAACGTGAATTGCGTTTTGGCCGAATTGACGTATTTTGTTCGTATACAAATGAGTTGAGCGACCCCGCGGCATCTTTCCTGTGCGCTTGGGGTTGTTTTTCGCTTTTTCGCAAGCCAGCTTCAGGACTGCCCAAGATGACAGAGCACAGCCTCTGGCGTTTCTCGCGTGCGTTGCACCGCGCGATCAACGACCGGCATTTCGAGGACATCGAGGCCCTGATCGACGAGGACGTCGAGTGGGCGCTCTATGGGCCGATCGACATGTTTCCGTTCCTCGGCGCGCGCCAGGGCAAGGACGCCGTGCTCGACGTCATCCGCCAATTCGCCGACAATTTCCAGGTCCGCCGCTTCGACCGCGAGAGCATCATGCTCGGTGTCGATTCCGCCGCCTCGATGCTGCGCTATTCGCTGACCGCACTGGATTCCAGCAAGCCGATCAGCTTGCGGGTGGCGCAGTTTGCCCAGTTCAGGGCGGGCAAGCTCACCAGCATGCGCGTGCTGATCGACACGTTTGATCTGGTCGAGCAGGCACTTGGCCGCGCCATTCATCTGCCGAAGATGACCAGCGTCGGCTGAACGGAACACCAACGGGCCCCGCACTTCGGGACCGATGGCTGAGCACCCCACGACGCGTCCTGGCCTCCAGCCCCGCCGATGCAATCGTGGAGAAGCTCGTCATCGGGCGCGCGCCTTTCGCGCGGCCCGTTGGTTCGCGTCTGATGGAACCGCCACAATTTCGCAATGATGGTTCCGCATCCTCGGCGGGAACTGGGCTGACGGGCAGGACGATGGAATTCGCGACAGGGTTTGGCTGGACCAGGCTGCCGATGCTGGCGGCCGCTTTGATCTTGGGATCGGTGCTGACGGTTTCGGCGCAGATCATTCCGCCCTTCTCCCCCGGCCCGGCCGCAGCGCCCGACGACGACGCCGAAGCGGCGGAGGCCCCCGACGTCAACGACCCCGACGTGCTGAGCGGCATCGACGTTGACAAGCTCGACTGGGGCCAGCTCGCGATCGACGCCGGCACGCTCAACGACATCATCGCCGCCAAGAAGCGCGCGCAGGCCGCCGCCAAGGACGGGCTGAACTGGGCGACGAACGCCAACGCCAACGGCTCCTCGGCGGTGACGGTGAAGCAGTCGGTATCCTCATTCTGGGACGCCCGCATCGGCGCCGACATGACGGTGACGAGCGAGCCGCGGACGATGTCCGAGCTGCTGGCACAGAAGGCCAGCAATGGCGGCAGCGTGCCTCAATCGTCCGGCAGCGCCTGGGCGGCCGCGACCGCGCCGGGCGCCGGCGCGATCTGGGACAAGACCGCGGTGGAGGCTCGCGTCGATCCCGGCGCGGAGCAGAGCAAGCTCGGGGCCTCGCTGATCAAGTCGGTGCCGCTGTCGGGCGACACGTCGCTGACGCTGCAGAACGGCTACAGCGTCAACCAGCAGGGCACCACGGCGCTCCCCGGCGTCGGCGGTCACGTCACGCGCAATTACGAGACCGAGCAGTCGGCCAAGGTCACTCTCACCGATACCGGCACCAGCATCACCGCGGGCCAGTCGCTGTCGACCACGGACGACAAATGGCTGCGCAAGGTCGGCGCGGAACAGAAGCTGTTCGACAACGTCACCGTCTCCGGTTCGGTCGGCGAAACCTCGCAAGGGGCGATCAACAAGAGCCTGACGGCGGGTTTCAAGAAGAGCTGGTAGCTGTTTTCGCCTCTCCCCCCTGCGGGGCGAGGGAGTCGAGCACCGAGCGGCCGCGCATTCACTTCGGCGCGGCGGCCGCGTTCAGACTCCGGTAACCATACGCCACGGCAAAGCCCCCGAATGGACCGCCCTTGCCGCACCTCGGCCAAGTTGCGGCCAAAATCCGGCGCCCTAGTCCCAGACCGACGTCGTCGTGCGGGGGACACTCGCGCTGCGCTCAACGCGAACAGGGGAATAACGATGAACGCCATGCGTCCGGAAAAGACCGAAGCCACCGAGACCGAGACCATCGACACCAACCTTGCCGCAGTGACGGAAGTCGAAGCCGGCATCCGTGACTTCGTCCGCAACGACATCGCCTATCTGCGCCGTCCGGCAGCGACCGCCGCGGACGCGCCGCCGCTCGATCCGAGCGCGGAGGCCACCGTCACCAACGTCAACTCGCTGATCCAGCGCGTCGCCGGCACCTCCCTCGCCGAGATCGAGAATTTGATCTCCGAGCTCGAGAGCCTGCGCGACCTGCTCCACGCCGAAGGCCAGCGCGTCCAGCGCGAGATCTCCGGCTACGCCCAGCTCAGCCAGGCCGCGATGAAGTCGACCCGCATGATCGCCGACAACGTCTCGCAGTGGAAGCGCGCCGCCGACGGCCTGCGCAACAGTTGATCGCTGCATCCCGCATCACCAGCCGCCGCGTTCCGAAAGGGGCGCGGCGGTTTTGATTCGTGGGGTGTGTGACGGTGCGCACGCGCCCCACGAAAAGTGTCATCACCCGCGAAAGCGGGTGATCCAGTATTCCAGAGGCAGCGAGGCTAGAACTGTGACGCGCGGCGTACCGGATGCCCCGCTTTGGCGGGGCATAACAGCGGAGGGGTTTGAACTTCCCGCATCCATCCGGCGACTAACGCCAAGCGCTCTTGCCATCGCGGCCGGGCCTGGGGACATTTCATGGAAAGCATTCGGCCCGACACCACCGACCCGATACCGCTGCGACCCGCGCCGAACCAGTTCGGCACGATCATGCTGCGTTTTGTCGGATTGCTGGCGGTTGCGATCGCGATATTGGCGTTCGTCTATAGCCGCTGAGGCGGAGGCCGCGGAGTTAACGAAATCTTACCGGGCGGCTTCCACGGTCGAAGCTTCCAGGGTGTAGGCGCCGTCGGCATAGCCCTTCACCACCATGCCGGCCACCAGCATCACGGCCAGCGTCGCGGTAGCAAAGATGAATCCGACCAGCTTGAGTGCGCCGCGGTCTGCCATGGTCCTCGTCCCCTGTACTCTGCCCAGTTCGTTCAAATAGACAGCGACAGGTTCATAATTGGTTAGCAACTCGATGGTTCCGCGCATTGCTTCGCGGGAAAACCATGTTGCGCAGGCTTATGGCAGCCACCCGGAATCGCGTCCATAGCGCGGGGGCAACACTCGCGCGCTGTTTTCGCCGTTCATCCTGGAACGAATCTAACCGCCGTTCACACGCATCGGCACGAAGGCGGTTGCGGTGATGGCGTAGACGTCCTCGCCGCGCTGGTTGGTGCCGGTGGTGCGCGCGGTCAGGATGCCCCAACCGGGTCGCGAGGCGGAGCTGCGCTTGTCGATGACGACGTTGACGTAGGTGACGATGTCGCCGGCGAGCACTGGCCTGATCCAGCGCAGGTCGCGAAAGCCCGGCGACGGGCCCCACACCGCGACCTCCTCGCCGCGCGAAGCGGCTTCCCGCGCCAGGCGCTGGCCGTCGGCGACAAGCAGGCTCATGCAGGCCGACCCGACGTGCCAGCCCGAGGCCGCGAGCCCGCCAAACAAGGAGTTCTTGCCCTCCTCCTCGTCGAGGTGAAAACGCTGCGGATCGAACTTTGCGGCGAATGTCTTGATCGACTCGGCCGTGAACGTATAGGCGCCGATCTCACGGCGATGCCCAATCTCGATCTCCTCGAAAAACGGCATCAGACCGCCCCTTCGCGCCGCTTGATCAGGATCGGCGACGTCATCTCGCACAGCGCATCACCCCCGGCGTTGCGCACGGTGCATTTGAATTTGACGATGCCGAGCTCCGGGCGGCTCTTCGAGGTGCGGGCCTCCACGACGTCGACTTCGAGCATGAGATCGTCGCCGGGTCTGAGCGGCGACAGCCACCGCACTTCGTCGACGCCGGGAGATCCCAGCGAAGCGGCGCGGGTGATGAAACCGTCGGCCATCATCCGCATCATCAGCGAACAGAGATGCCAGCCCGAGCCGGACAGGCCGCTCAGCATGCTTTTGCTGGCGGCGTCCTCGTCGAGGTGCATCGGCTGCGGATCGAACTCGGCGGCAAAGGCCACGATCTCGTCGCGCGTGACATGGCGCGGGCCGAATGTTCCGAACCGGCCGGGCGGGAAATCTTCGAAGGTCAGGGTCATCTTGGGAAAGGTTTGAGGGAACGACAGATTGTGGCCGCACTTTGCGGCAATCTCAACCCGCCGGCCCGCATGGCTCGTGCTACATTCGGCGCGCCGGCGTCGGTCTTGAGTCGGATCGAGCAGGGGCCACGATCCATTTGCAAGGCCCGACAACACCTGAATTGCCCTGGGGAGAGCAATGTTTTCATTCAGCGACCTGTTTCAATGGGACCGCTTTATCACGCCGACGATCATCAAGACCTTCTACTGGCTGGTGATCGCGCTGATCTGCCTGTTCGGCCTCTCCGGCATCTTCTCCGGCCTCGCAATGATGGCGATCAGCCCGTTCGGCGGCTTCCTGATGCTGCTGTCGTCGATCGCGAGCGTCGTCGTCGGAATCGTGTTCTCGCGCATTCTCGCCGAGCTGATCCTGATCATCTTCCGCATCAACGAGCATCTTGGCGCGATCAGGGATCAAGGCGGCGGGGTGCGGTAGGGCGCTTCCGGGGCACGAACTCCAGCGTCTTACGTGTTGAACCTGAAATGCATCACGTCGCCGTCGGCGACGACGTATTCCTTGCCTTCGAGGCGGAGCTTGCCGGCATCGCGGGCGCCGGCTTCGCCGTTCAGCGCGACGTAGTCCTCATACGCGATGGTCTCGGCGCGGATAAAACCCTTCTCGAAGTCGGTGTGGATCACGCCGGCCGCGCCCGGCGCCTTGGTGCCGCGATAGATGGTCCAGGCGCGCGCTTCCTTCGGGCCCACCGTGAAATAGGTGATGAGGTCGAGCAGCGTGTAGCCGGCGCGGATCAGGCGATCGAGGCCGGCCTCTTCGAGACCCAGCGTCTCCAGGAAGTCGGCGCGTTCGTCGCGCGAAATGGTGGCGATCTCGGATTCGATTTTTGCCGAGATGACGACCGCAATGGCGCCTTCCTTGGCAGCCTGGTCCTGCACCGCCTTCGAGAACGAATTGCCTGATGCGGCCGAGCCTTCCTCGACGTTGCAGACGTAGAGCACGGGCTTGGACGACAGCAGGCCGAGCATCCCGAAGGCGCGCTCCTCCTCCGCCTTGCGCTCGACGAGGCGCGCGGGCTTGCCTTCGCGCAGCAGCACCAGCGTGCGATTGACGAGGTCGAGCTGCTCCTTGGCGTCCTTGTCGTTGCCCTTGGCCTTCTTGGACAAATTGTCGACGCGCTTCTCGAGGCTGTCGAGATCGGCGAGCATCAGCTCGGTCTCGATGGTCTCGATATCGGCGAGCGGGGCGATCTTGCCTTCGACATGGGTAATGTCGGAGTCCTCGAAGCAGCGCACGACATGCGCGATGGCGTCGACCTCACGGATGTTGGCGAGGAACTGGTTGCCGAGGCCTTCACCCTTGGACGCGCCGCGCACGAGGCCGGCGATGTCAACGAAGGTCAGCCGGGTCGGGATGATCTGGCCCGACTTGGCGATCGCTGCGAGCTTATCGAGCCGCGGATCCGGCACCGCGACCTCGCCGACATTCGGCTCGATCGTGCAGAACGGATAGTTCGCGGCCTGCGCCGCGGCCGTCTCGGTCAGCGCGTTGAACAAGGTCGACTTGCCGACATTGGGCAACCCGACGATCCCGCATTTAAATCCCACGAGCGTTATTCCTTGCCGTTGTCGTCCTTGGTCAAAAATCCCTTCGCCTGCATGGCGAGGTGCACCCTGTTGGCGAAGGTCGCGTCCGTGCCTTTGGCAACCAATGCCACGTGCTCGGCCACCGCGTCGCAGAGCGTCGCCACCCAGTCGTTGTCCGCTTTGGCGAAGTCCGACAGCACATGGCCGTGCACCAATTCCTTGACGCCGGGATGACCGATGCCGAGCCGCACCCGGCGGTACTCGTTGCCGATATGGGCGGAGATCGAGCGCAGGCCGTTGTGGCCGGCGATGCCGCCGCCGATCTTCACCCGCACCTTGCCCGGCGGCAGTTCGAGTTCGTCATGGAATACGGTGACGTCGCCCGGCGCGATCTTGAAGAAGCTTGCCGCTTCCTGAACGCTGCGGCCGGAATCATTCATGTAGGTCATCGGCTTGAGCAGGATCACGCGCTCGGTGCCGAGCGTGCCTTCCGAGGTCTCGCCCTGAAACCTGCGGCGCCAGGGTGCGAAACCATGACGCCGCGCGATCTCGTCGACGGCCATGAAGCCGACATTGTGCCGGTTACGTGCGAATTTCGGGCCGGGATTGCCGAGCCCAACAAACAGTCGCATGACGCGGCGCGCCCCTCGCTCGGCGCGCGATCAGGGACCGCGCGCCAGCTTTGAGAGATTACTTCTTCTTGTCGCCGCCGGCGGGAGCCTTGGCAGCCGGGGCCTTGGCAGCCGCTGCCGGAGCAGCACCCGCAGCAGGAGCGGCAGTACCAGCCGCCGGAGCAGCAGCACCTGCAGCCGGAGCAGCAGCCGCGGCCTTCAGCTCTTCGGCGTAGCCGGACGGCGGCACGATGGTGACGAGGGTCGCGTCCTCGGCGGTCAGCGCCTTTACGCCTGCCGGCAGCTTGATGTCAGAGAGATGCAGCGAGTGGCCGATTTCGAGCGAACCGACGTCAGCCTCGATGAACTGCGGGATGTTCTCCACGCCGCACTCGAGCTCGATCGCGTGCGCAACGATGTTCACGGCGCCGCCGCGCTTCACGCCGGGCGAACCTTCAGCCTTCACCACGTGCAAGGGAACGCTGATGCGGATGGTGGCGCCTTCGCCGAGCCGCATGAAGTCGACGTGGATCGGGAAATCCTTGACCGGATCGAGGTGGTAGTCGCGCGGAATCACGCGGTGCTTGTTGCCTTCGAGGTCGATGTCGACCAGCGTGGTCAGGAACCGGCCGGCGAGGATGCGCGAGCGCAGTTCGCGATCGTCAACCGAGATGGTCAGCGGGGGCTGGTTGTTGCCGTAGATCACTCCGGGCACTCTCCCGGCGCGACGCTCAGCCCGGGCGGCCCCCTTGCCGCTCTTCGGACGTGCGGTCGCCTTCAATTCCTTGACGGTCGCCATAACGTTAAGTCCTTGTTTTTGCAAAAGTTAATGGGCCGCAACGCGGCCCATGGCATACGCCGCAGCAAGCCTCCAGGGGTGCGGGGGCTGCGGACGTGGCGGGCTTTTACCCGGAAGACGCGGAAATAACAAGGAGAATGGGCGGCCGGAAGGAACCGGATCGCCCGGACGGAGCCGGCGGAGTTACCCGCCGAGCTTGGCCTCCAGCGCCGCGATGCGCGCCTTCAGGGCCTCGTTCTCCTCGCGCGCCAAGCGCGCCATATCCTTGACCGCCTCGAACTCCTCGCGCTTGACCAGGTCCATATCGCGCAGGAATTTTTCGGCCTGGGTGCGCATCACCGTGTCGAACTCGCGCTTGACGCCCTGCGCGGCGCCGGCGGCATCGTTCATCAGGCGGCCGATCTCGTCGAAAAACCGGTTGTTGGTCTGGGTCATGTCGGTCTCCTGGCGGCTTTCGATGAACTCTGCGCGAACGCGCGGGAAGACAATGGCAATCCGTTTGGGCCGGTTCAATGGCCGATCGGCGGTATCCTTGTCATGCCCCGGTTTCCTTGCAATCGTATTCAACGTCCCTGCATAAGAAGAATCACAAAAGGCGCTCGAGATGATCGACCAGCAGATCGCGATCCCCACCAAGGACGGTCACACCGCAACCTTCATCAGCCATCCCGAACGCGGCGGGCCGTTTCCGGTCATCCTGTTCTACATGGACGCGCCGGCGATCCGCGAAGAGCTGCGCGACATGGCGCGCCGGCTCGCGACGTCGGGCTATTACGTGATGCTGCCGAACCTCTATTACCGCTCCGGCGTGATGGAGCTCGGCGCGCTGCCGGCCGATCCGAACGCGCCGGAGCGCAAGCGCATGTTCGCGCTGATGGGATCGCTCACGATCCCCATGATCATGGACGACACCCGGGCGTTGCTCACCTATGCCGAGGGCCAGGCGGCCGCGAACACCAAGCTGATCGGTACAGTCGGCTACTGCATGAGCGGCCGCTACGCCGTCAACGCCGCCACGCATTTCCCCGATCGCGTCAAGGCCGCCGCTTCGGTCTACGGCACGCAGCTCGCAACCGACCAGGACGACAGCCCGCATCTGGCGGCAGCCAAGACCAAGGCCGAACTCTACTTCGCCTGCGCCGAGACCGACATCTACGCGCCCGCCGAGATCATCGAGAAGGTGAAGCAGGGCATGAGCGGCGCCAAAGCCGAAGTCGAGATCTATCCCGGCACCCATCACGGCTTCGCCTTCCCCAAGCGTCCGGTCTATCACCGCGACGCCGCCGAGCGGCATTGGGAGCGTCTGCTGGCGCTCTATCGCCGCAATCTCGTCCAGACATAGAAGGCGCGATGCAACTTCTTCTCATCGACTTTCCCGCCTTCAAGCCGATCGCGATCGAGATCGGCCCGTTCGCGATCCGCTGGTATGCCCTGGCCTATATCTGCGGCATCGTGTTCGGCTGGCTCTATGCGCGCTCGCTCCTGAAAAGGGAGCGGCTGTGGGGCGGCCCGGCGCCGATGTCGCTGGTGCAGATCGACGACTTCATTCTGTGGGTCACGCTCGGCATCATCCTCGGCGGCCGCACCGGTTATGTGCTGTTCTACAACCTGCCCTTCTTCATCGACCATCCCGCCGCGATTTTCAGGCTGTGGGAAGGCGGCATGTCCTTCCACGGCGGCTTCCTCGGCTGCGTCGTCGCGGTGATGTGGTTCGCCTATCGCAACCGCATCTCGATCCTGTCGCTCGGCGACATCACCACCGCCGTCGCCCCGGTCGGGCTGCTGCTCGGCCGCATCGCCAATTTCATCAATGGCGAATTGTGGGGCCGCGCCGCCGACCCGGAGCTGCCCTGGGCGATGATCTTCCCCAACGATCCCGCCCAGCTGCCGCGCCATCCGAGCCAGCTCTACGAGGCCGGCATGGAGGGCATTTTGCTGTTCACAGTGCTCGCGGTCATGATCCGCTTCGGTGCCCTGAAGCGGCCGGGCATGATCCTCGGCGCCTTCATCCTGATCTATGGTTTGAGCCGGATCGCCGGCGAGCATTTCCGCGAACCGGATGTCCAGCTCGGCTTCCTCTGGGGCGGATTAACCATGGGCATGCTGTTGTCGATCCCGATGCTTATTGTAGGCCTCATACTTATTGTATTGGCAGTGAGGCGCGATGCGCCGAGGCCCGCAGGGGCTATTCGTTAATTCCTATTGAGAAGATAGGCCGTGACCGACCAGCCGTTACTCGACGAGATCAAGGCGCTGATCAAATCCTCAGGCCCCATGCCGGTCTGGCGGTACATGGAACTGTGCCTGATGCATCCGCGCTACGGCTACTACGTCTCGCGCGATCCATTGGGACGAGAAGGCGACTTCACCACTGCGCCGGAGGTCAGCCAGATGTTCGGCGAGCTCCTGGGCCTGTGGACCGCCTCGGTGTGGAAGCAGATGGGGTCACCGCAATTCCTGCGGCTGATCGAGCTCGGTCCCGGCCGCGGCACCATGATGGCGGATGCGCTGCGTGCGCTCCGCGTGCTGCCGCCGCTCTATCAGGCACTCCACATTCACATGGTCGAGGTCAATCCGGTCCTGCGCGAGCGGCAGAGTGCGACGCTGTCGGCCGTGCGCAACATCGCCTGGCACGACAGCATCGACGACGTGCCTGAGGGGCCGAGCATCATCCTCGCCAACGAATATTTCGACGTGCTGCCGATCCACCAGATGGTCCGTCACGAGAACGGCTGGCACGAGCGCGTGATCGAGGTCGACGCCAACGGAAAACTTCAATTCGGCGCGGCGGCCGAGCCGACGCCACGCTTCGAGGTGCTGCTGCCGCCTCTGGTGCGCGCCGCGCCCGTCGGGGCCGTGTTCGAATGGCGGCCCGATGCCGAGATCATGAAGCTCGCCAGCCGCGTGCGCGACCAGGACGGCGCGGCGCTGATCATCGACTACGGTCATCTGCGCAGCGATGCCGGCGACACCTTCCAGGCGATCGCGCGCCACACCTTCACCGATCCCCTGAAGGCGCCGGGCCAGGCCGACGTCACAGCCCATGTCGACTTCCAGGCGCTCGCGCGCGGGGCGGAGGACGTGGGCGCCCGCGTGCACGGGCCGGTGACGCAGGGCGATTTCCTCAAACGCGTCGGCATCGAGACCCGTGCAGCCGCCTTGATGCAGAAGGCGGCACCTGACGTCGCCACCGACATTTCGATCGCGCTCAAGCGCCTGACCGAAACCGGGCGCAGCGGCATGGGTTCGATGTTCAAGGTGCTCGGCATCTCCGAGCCGCGGCTGACGGGCCTTGCGGGACTCAGCGATCTCGAACGCGCCGGAGACGATTCATGACGCTTGCCTCCTCGCTGCTGTCCGCGGTGCCCGGCCTGCGCCACGCCTTCTTCACCCGCGAGGGCGGCGTCTCGGGCGGCATCTATTCCGCGCTGAACGGCGGGCTCGGCTCCAACGACGATCAGGCCCTTGTCGCGGAGAACCGCCGCCGCATGGCCGAGCACGTCGGCGTCGCACCCGAACGCTTTCTCAGCCTGCACCAGATCCATTCGCCCGACGTGCTCGTGGCCGACGCTCCGTGGCCGAGCGGGCCGCGCGCGAAGGGCGATGCGCTGGTGACGAAGGTGCCCGGCATCGCGCTCGGCGTCTCCACCGCCGATTGCGGACCGGTGCTGTTCGTCGATCCCAATGCGGGCGTGATCGGCGGCGCGCATGCCGGCTGGAAGGGCGCGCTCACCGGCGTGCTGGAGCAGACCATTTCGGCGATGGAAAAACTCGGCGCCTCGCGGAGCCGCATCATCGCCGCGATCGGCCCGCTGATCCGCCAGGACAGTTATGAAGTCGGCAACGAGTTCGTGGCGCGCTTCATCGAGGCGGATGCGGACAACGCCGTGTTCTTCATCCCGTCGGTGCGAGAGAGCCACGCGATGTTCGACCTCGCCGGCTTCATCCGCAAGCGTCTGGAGGCTGCGGGCATCCTGATGATCGACGATCTTGGTCTGGACACCTACGCCGACGAACGCTTCTTCAGCTACCGCCGCTCGGTACATCGCAAGGAGCCGGATTACGGCCGCCACGTTCACGCGATCGCGCTCGAAGCGTGAACACAAAGGCAACCCCGTGTCATTCCGGGGCGATGCCTGCGCGCGATGATGGTGGCCTGTGGCGCTCCCGCCCTAGACGTTAATGCGTTTTAACGATATCGCTGCCCTCCATAATGAGGGACGCGTCATTCATCTTGCGCCGCGCGGGTTCGCGCGTGCTGGCGATCATGCTGCTGACGGCGGCGGCCGCGCTTGGCGGCTGTGCCGGTGGCGGTGGTGCCGCGAACTCCTATGCGATGGCGCCGAGCGCCGGCTCGGGGGCGACAGTCGCGTTCGAATCGATCGATGGGCCGCCGCCGCAAGTGTTCGACCGCATGGTCGGCGTGCTCGACAGCGAATCCAAGCTGCGCAGCCTGTCCGTGGTCTCCCGCGAGGGGACGGCTGCCTACCGCGTGCGCAGCTACCTCTCCGCCCAGATCGTTCGTGGCAAGACCGTGATCGCCTGGGTCTGGGACGTCTACGACGCCAACCAGCAGCGGGCGCTGCGCCTTTCAGGCGAGGAACCGACCGCGGCCAAGGGCGGCCGGGATCCTTGGGGCGCGGCCGACGACCTCGTGCTGCGGAAGATCGCCCAGGCCGGATTCAGCGGACTTTCCAACATGATCAACGGCACGCCGGATGCGCCGAACTCGGCTCCCGGCTTGCGCGGGCCGGCCGTGGCGAGCGTGATCCCGGAGGCTCCATTGGCCGACATGCCGGCCTCGGCGCTGGGCTATGCCGAGCGCTAACCCCCGCGAAACCACGGCCCCATTTTCCGGCCAAACCGTTGGCCGGACTCGGGATTTCGCAGGGAAAACGTAGTGCCCCGGGTTGCCATTGCAGCCCCCGGCCTGATATTTCCTCGCCCGTCGTAACCGTGCTTCCAGTGGGTATTGTTTGATGTTGAACATCGTGTCCAGCAAAGCGCGGGAGGAAGCGTCCATGTCGGCCAAGAACGGCTCCATCAAGCTCGTCGCCGGCAACTCCAATCCGGCTCTCGCTCAGGCCATCGCGCAAGGTCTCGACCTGCCGCTGACCAAGGCGGTGGTACGGCGCTTCGCCGACATGGAGATCTTCGTCGAGATCCAGGAGAACGTGCGCGGCTCGGATGCCTTCGTCATCCAGTCGACCTCGTTTCCGGCGAACGACCATCTGATGGAATTGCTGATCATCACCGACGCACTGCGCCGCTCCTCGGCGCGCCGCATCACCGCGGTGTTGCCCTATTTCGGCTACGCCCGGCAGGACCGCAAATCGGGTTCGCGCACGCCGATCTCGGCAAAACTCGTCGCCAATTTGATCACCCAGGCTGGCGTCGACCGCGTCATGACGCTCGACCTGCATGCCGGCCAGATCCAGGGCTTCTTCGACATCCCGACCGACAACCTCTACGCGGCGCCGCTGATGGTGCGCGACATCAAGGACAAGTTCGACCTCTCCAGGACAATGGTGATCTCGCCCGACGTCGGCGGCGTGGCGCGCGCACGCGGCCTCGCCAAGCGCATCAACACCCCGCTCGCGATCGTCGACAAGCGCCGCGAGAGGGCGGGTGAATCCGAGGTCATGAACGTGATCGGCGACGTCGCCGGCTACACTTGTATCTTGATCGACGACATCGTGGACTCCGGCGGCACGCTGGTGAACGCCGCTGACGCGCTGATCGCCAAGGGCGCCAAGGACGTCTACGCCTACATCACCCACGGCGTGCTCTCCGGCGGCGCGGCGGCCCGGATCACGAACTCCAGGCTGAAGGAGCTGGTGATCACCGACTCGATCCTGCCGACGGATGCGGTGAGCAAGGCCCCGAACATCCGCACGCTGCCGATCGCCAGCCTGATCTCCGACGCGATCGCGCGCACCGCGGCGGAAGAGTCGGTGTCGAGCCTGTTTGACTGAGGTTTTCGCCTCTGGCCGCTTGCGGAAAATCGTAGGGTGGGCAAATGCGCAACGCGCCGTGCCCACCTTTTTTGTGGCCATGAAGACGGTGAGCACGCTTCCGCCTTCGCTCGTCGAGCTCCGGCGGACAAGTCGCTTTGCCCCCTACGGCCTCACGCGCCGCCGCCCCCCGGGTTGTTGCCAACGAGCGCCCATGACATCATCCGAATCCCGAGTCATCTCTGCCCTCTGGATGCCCGATGCCACGCCGGAAATTTGCCTGGGAGAAGCTGTCGGATGATGAGTTGCTCAAGCAACGCCTCTCCAGCCTGAGGGTTACGGTCGAAGGCACCTGGCTCGAGGACTGCGTCAGAACGCTCTACGAGGAACTCGAGGAGCGCGGCATCCGGCTGCGGCCGCACACCTGGATGTCGAGCGAATGGTTCAGTCCGGGCGGCGTTCCCGGCATCGCCATTCCGTTCTATCTCGCTCATCCCCGCCTGATGAAGCTCGAGAAGAAGATGATGTTCGACGTCGAGGGCGGAACCTGGCGCGAATGCATGGCCATCCTTCGTCACGAAGCGGGCCATGCGATCCAGCACGGCTACCAGTTGCAGCGCCGCCGGCGCTGGCAGCAACTGTTCGGCCCGTCGTCGAAACATTATCCGCGCTATTACCGGCCCAATCCGGCCAGCCGGCGTTACGTCCAGCATCTGCGGCTGTGGTACGCGCAGAGCCATCCGGACGAGGATTTCGCCGAGACCTTTGCGGTGTGGCTGCGGCCGCGCTCGAACTGGCGAACGCGATATGCGGGCTGGCCGGCACTGAAGAAGCTTGAATATGTCGACGAGCTGATGGGCGAGATCGCGGGAAAGCGGCCGCCGATCACGACGCGGGAGCGTGTCGATACGCTGGGTCGGCTCAGCCAGACGCTCGAAGAGCACTACAAGAAGAAGCAGGCGTTCTACGCCTTCACGCCCCCCAAGACCTACGACCGCGATCTCTCCCGGCTGTTTTCAGCCGATCCAAGGCACCACCGCTCAAAGCCGGCTTCAGCCCTGATCAGGCGCCACCGCTCCCAGATCAGGCAATTGGTCTCGCGATGGACCGGCGAGAATCAGCTTACGCTCGATGCCGTGCTTGACGAGATGATCTCTCGTTGTCGCGAGCTCGATCTGCGTGCCGTCGGCCCTGAACAGAAGCTTGTTCTCGACTTCATCGTCCTCGTGACCGCCAAGACGATGCACACGATGTTTGGCCCGTCTCGACGAAAATGGATCGCGCTATGAGACGTCTACGCATTCTGGTGCTCATGCATCCGGACTTCGTGCCGCCGGACTCCAGCGACGGGCACACCGCGCAGGAAATCAACGCGTGGAAAACGGAATACGACGTGGTGAGTACCTTGCGCGCGGCGGGCCATGAGGTTCGCCCACTCGGCGCGCAGGAGGAAATCAAGCCGGTGCGCGAAGCTATCGAGGAATTCAAGCCGCACGTGGTGTTCACGCTGCTGGAGGAATTCCACAACAACGTCGCCTTCGACCAGCACATCGCGAGCTATCTCGAGCTGATGAAGGTCCCTTATACCGGGTGCAATCCGCGCGGCCTGACCCTCGCCCGCGGCAAGGATTTGTCCAAGACGCTGGTGCATCACCGCCGGATCGCCGCGCCGGCCTTTGCGGTCTTCCCGATGCGCCGCAAGGTGAAACGCCCGACACGCCTTGCGCTGCCGCTGATCGTCAAGAGCCTGAACATGGATGGCTCGTTCGGCATCTCGCAAGCATCCATCGTCGACACCGATGAGAAGCTGGCGGAGCGGGTTGCCTTCATCCATGAGCGGGTCGAATCCGCCGCCATTGCCGAGCAGTTCATCGAGGGGCGAGAGCTTTACGTCGGCGTGCTCGGCAACAATCGCTTGCGCGTTCTGCCGGTCTGGGAGCTGAAATTCGGCAGCATGGGCGGCCGCTCGTCACGGCATATCGCCACGGAGAAGGCCAAGCACGACACCGACTATCAGGAGAAGGTCGGCATCGTCGACGGGCCTGCGAAGGATCTGGCGCCGGAAGTGACCGCCAGGATCCAGCGGGCCGCGAAACGCATCTACCGGGTGCTCGGCCTCGACGGCTATGCGCGCATCGATTTTCGTCTCACTGCCGACGGCACGCCATATTTCATCGAAGCCAATCCCAATCCCGAGATCGCCAAGAGCCAGGAGTTCGCCACGGCCGCTCTACATGACGGACTGAAATATCCGGCTCTCCTGCAGCGCATCCTGACGCTTGGGATCAGCCGCGCCAAAGCGGGGGTGTCACTGGGGTGATGACGGCGGCGATCGCCCTCATCCTTCGAGACGCGTTTCGCGCCCCTCGGGATGAGGGATGGTCGTTGCGCTGCGTTACACGATTCCCGCGGCGACCTGGCCGCGCAGGCGTTCGAGCCCGAGCAGTGTCTCCGCGCAGGCGGCTGCCACTTCGACGCCCTTGATGGCAAAATGCTTGCGGAAGAAATCGTAGTGCACCTCGGTCTCGTGGAATTGCTGCGGCGTCAGCACCGCGGAGAACACGGGCACCTCGGTGCGCAGCTGCACGTCCATCAACGCCTTGATCACGGTATCGGCGACGAACTCATGGCGGTAGATGCCGCCGTCGACGACGAGGCCGGCCGCGACGATCGCGGTGTAGCGTCGTGTCTTGGCCAGGATCTGCGCATGCAGCGGGATCTCGAACGAGCCCGGCACCTCGAACACGTCGACATGATTGAGGTGGCGCGCTTCTGCCTCCTTCGCGAAGGCGATGCGGGCCTCCTCGACCACGTCGCGGTGCCAGCATGCCTGCACGAAGGCCACCCGCTGCGGTTTCGCGAAGCGCGGATGGTCGGGCACCGGATCTTGCGGAACCGGCGGTGGCGTTTGAGTTGGTTGGGACGTTTCGGCTTGGGGATCTTGCAACATCTGATTCATGGCTTTCCTCAGTTAAGGACCAGAATCAGGGCACACGGAACGACAAACAGCCGCATCCTGCGATGCGTCTGCCACCGACCGTTCTCTTTCATCCGGACTTTAACCGTCGGCTTCGGAGTTGCACCGAATCTGCTGACCCTTCCCCTCAGCAAGGCTTTGAGGAAGGCGCTCGCGGGCTTAGGCCTTACGGCCCTTACCGCCGGTGGGGACTTTCACCCCGCCCTGAGAACATCGGCCGCCCGGGATGAACGGCCTGACTGCAAATATGACGCCGGTTCGGGGCCGCGGCAAGCGGGTTCCGCATGGGAAAACCGCATGGTCCCATGCCGCCATGGCGGTCCAGGGGGCACGCGACGGAATTAGCGATTGGCGGGCCATCGAATCCGATTCCGATTTGTTCTTCCCGTTAATAATTGTGGCGGAGATGAGCTGTGGACGAACGAGTCCTGACTTGTGGACGGACTCGGCAGCCAGTTGCGCAGATTCCGCAAATCACATCAGTTGATCCGCGACAAGCCCGCGCTGATCCGAATGGATCGCCTTAGCAAGATTTAAGGGAGCGCGCGCCGGACCAACCGCGTGCGTATCAAAGACAACAAAAAGGCAAGAGGTCGAGACGGCATGTCCCTGCTCGAAGGCACCATCGATTCCAAAAACCATCCGCTCGCGGTGGTCGAGGATATCGCTGCCAGCAACAACTGGCCGTTCGAACGCTCCGGCGAAGACGAACTCACGATTGTCTCCAAGGGACAATGGACCGACTACCAGATCTCCTTCACCTGGATGGGCGAGATCGAGGCGCTGCATCTGGCCTGCGCGTTCGACATGAAGATCCCGGTTGCGCGGCGACCGGAGGTCCAGCGGCTCGTGGCCGCGGTCAACGAGCAATTGTGGGTCGGGCACTTCGACCTGTGGACCACCACCGGCATGATCATGCACCGGCAGGCCCTGGTGCTGCCGGGCGGGCTCATCGCCTCCACCGGCCAGTGCGAAGCCATGCTCGCAGGCGCCATCCACGCCTGCGAACGCTATTTCCCGGCGTTCCAGTTCGTGGTGTGGGCAGGCAAGTCCACGACGGAAGCCATGGACGCGGCCATGTTCGACACGGTGGGCGAGGCGTAAGCGCACTCAGCTCTCCAGCGCGTGAGGAAGGCGTCGCTCCCTGCTCGCCGTCGTCCCGGCGAAGGCCGGGACCCATACCGCGTGATTTCGCTTGTGGCACGCTGCTTGTTGCCAACACCTCCATCCATTAAAACCAGTTGTGGTTATGGGTCCCGGCCTTCGCCGGGACGACACTGAGTTTGTGGCAACGGCTATGACGAGCAACAACACTCTCGAGAACATCACCGGCACCATCCTGCTCGCCGGTGCCGGCAAGATGGGCGGCGCGATGCTGACCGGATGGCTTTCGGGCGGGCTCGATCCGCGCCGCGTCGCGGTGATCGATCCGCACATCTCGGCCGAGATCACCGCACTTGCCGCCAAGGGGATTGCGCTCAATCCTGATGTGACGACGGCAGGCCAGGTCGAGACGCTCGTCGTCGCGGTGAAGCCGCAAATGTTCCGCGAGGCCGGCGCCAAGCTGAAGCCATTCGTCTCCGACAAGACCGCGGTGGTGTCGATCATGGCGGGAACCACGATCGCCTCGCTCGAGGAGGTCTGCGGCGGCGCGGTGGTGCGCGCGATGCCGAACACGCCGGCCGCGATCGGTCGCGGCATCACGGTGGCTGTCGCCGCGAACAATGTCAGCGCACAGCAACGCGCGGTGGCCGATGCGCTGCTACGCGCCACCGGCTCGGTCGCATGGGTCGACGATGAGAGCCTGATGGACGCGGTCACTGCGGTGTCCGGCTCGGGTCCGGCCTATGTGTTTTTGCTGGCCGAGGAACTCGCGCGCGCCGGTGTCGAGGCGGGATTGCCCGAGGCGCTCGCGACAAAACTCGCGCGCGAAACCGTCGCCGGCTCGGGTGAACTTCTCCA
Source organism: Bradyrhizobium sp. Kon56 (assembly GCF_055807635.1). Lineage (NCBI taxonomy): Bacteria > Pseudomonadati > Pseudomonadota > Alphaproteobacteria > Hyphomicrobiales > Nitrobacteraceae > Bradyrhizobium > Bradyrhizobium sp. Kon56. Next base: position 395,336 of record NZ_JBVVOU010000004.1, read on the forward strand.
CCAGTCGGAGCTTGCCTCCGGCACGCTGCGCCAGAACGTCACCTCGCCCGGCGGTACCACGGCCGCGGCACTCGGCGTGCTGATGGGCGAGCCCGGCCTGCGCGATCTGATGATCCGCGCCATCGCGGCGGCGACGAAGCGGTCGAAGGAATTGGCGAAGTAAGAAAGTGTGCCGTAGGGTGGGCAAAGCGAAGCGTGCCCCACCCATTCGAATGCAATCGCGGAAAGATGGTGGGCACGGCGCTGCGACGCCTTTGCCCACCCTTGTAATAGCGCGATCAGTTATTCTCGACCTGTTCCGTGAGGAATGGCCTGCCGCGGTTTGC